>QHTB01000179.1 GCA_003220615.1 Candidatus Rokuibacteriota bacterium | reverse complement strand
CCATCTGCGCCGTTCTTGTGGAGACAGGCCCGAAAGAAACGCTACGATTTGAGCGGCCCACCCCGCGCGATGTACATGCTGGTCCCGTACCTACATCTGCCGGGTCATGAGCGCCTGAAGATTGCCCTCCAGGAGCAACAGGAAGGAAAGACCGTCTGGTTCGAGAGAGACGCTGTTCGATGGCCAGCCAGCCAAGCTTTTGGTCTGCAAGGAGTGGGGTTTGGTGCTCTTCGGCGACCGCTGCCTACCATTGCCTCAATACCCGCTTCAGAAGCTCGAGTCAGTCACTTTCGGAGTGTCAACGGCAGAGCCATCCGCCAGGGACGGTGAGAAGTCAGATGCCTAACTACAGAATCCACCCGACGGCCTGCGGCCGCGGGTGATCCTGAGCGTTATCTGGTCATCTACATCAACTAACTCCAGCGGTTTTCGGGCGTGCGTCTCGCGCCTGTCCTTTCCGCCGCGACGTCGTCGCGCCGGGATCTCGAGAAGGTCCCCGCGTCTGGGGTCGGGGCCGTTGGTGGCGTCAAGAACGAACAGCGCGAGTAGTCGTTGCGGATGTTGAAGAGGCCGGCGCGGACGGATCGTAGAGGCGTGAAGCTGCGCGAGCGGAGCGCAGCGATAGCGGCGGTGGTCGCCACACCGACGACGAACCAGCCGAAGGCGAGGCGATTGGCCAGCGTCTTCGGCTGGTGCTTCGCGTAGACGAATCCCCAGCTCGCCAGCATGGCTTCCTCGTGTCGGGACGCCGGGCGTGGTGCCTTGCGATGGATCACGTGGGCGTCCGTGGCGATCGCAAGCGTTCCGCCACGTGCCCGGAGCGCCCACGACAGATCGAGGTCCTCCCCCAGCGAAGCGCCGCGGTAGCGAGCGTCGAAGCGGATGTCGGCCAGGGCGCTGCGCCGGATCGCGATCATCCCGGCGCCGAGCATCCCGACCTCCACCAGGCGCTCACGCTGGCCTGCGCCGCGCCAGTACACGGGCTGGCGGTCGTCCCGGAAGGGGCCACAGAAAAAGATGGTGCTCACGAGGCGGTGCGCGAGCGTGGGCGCCTCGTAGTTCGTGATGACCGGCGTGACCGCGGCGAGGTGCGGCACGGCTATGAGATGAGCGAGCAGGCGCTCGATGGCGTCCGGCGCCGGCTCCATGTCGTCGTCGACGCACAGGAGGACGTCGCTGCGCGCCCGGTCGAAGGCGACGTTGCGGGCGGCGGCCGCGCCGTTGATCGCACGATCCCAGACGTGATCCAGCGCGGGACGGCGGGAAGCCGGCACCGCCTCGAGCGCGCGACGAACCGCGACACGGCCCTCGTCGGTGTCGCTCTGATCGACGATGACGAGCTCGTCGATCGTGGCGGTCTGGGCGAGCAGCCGCTCGACGATGCCGGCGAGGAGCGACGCCCGGTTCTTCGTCGGGATGATGGCCGCCACGGTCAGCCGGGCCACGTCGGCCTCAGGCGGCACGGTCGAGCTCACGAGGCTCGGCGACGGCGCGCCGACGCCGGCGTAGCGCGATCACGCCGAGCGCGAAGGGCGCGAGCATGATCGTGTAGACGATCTTGCCCCAGACGACGTGCGCCAGGCCCGAGGCCGCTGCCGCCCCGTAGTGATAGGCG
Source organism: Candidatus Rokuibacteriota bacterium (assembly GCA_003220615.1). Classification (GTDB taxonomy): domain Bacteria; phylum Methylomirabilota; class Methylomirabilia; order Rokubacteriales; family CSP1-6; genus 40CM-68-15. The sequence continues at coordinate 51,921 of QHTB01000179.1, read as the reverse complement.
ATGAAGCCCGTGCCGGCGACGCGGACGAGATTGGCGACGAGGGCCACCACCACCGCCAGCGCGACGATCCCGAACCGGCGGAGCGACCCGGTCCGCGTGCTCCACGCCAGGGCAGCGCCGATGACGATCATCGCCAGGAGGAACCTGAGGCCATTGCACGACTCGTTGACGTCGAGCACATAACCGGGGATGCGAACCGAGAAGCCATCGAGCGCTGCCGGAATGCCGACGACCGGCAGCGCGTGGGCGGTGAACCGGGCGGCCAGGCCCTGGAGCGGCCGGGAGATCGCCGGGATCACGTCGCCCGGCAGCGGGGCCATGAACGCGAGAAACAGGACGGGAAACAGGAGCGCGGCGAAGCGGCCGGGCCCGATCACCAGCATGAGAGCGCCGCCGAGCACGGCCGGCAGCGAGAGAGCGCGCATCGTCAGGCTGCCGGTGGCATCGCCCGTCGCGAGCAGCGCCAGCCCGGCCCCTGCGAGGCCAAGACCGAGCCATGACCACGTCGGGTGGACGCCCCTCAGCGAATCACGAGCGTCCCAGGACGCCCACGCGCTGAAGAGCGGCACCAGGAAGCCGTACGAGTAGTACGGCTGCGTCGTCCAGACGCCGACCAGGTCGCGAAGCACGGCGCCGTACAGGCCCGCCATCACCAGCACCGCGATCGACGCGAAGCTGACGATGCGCAGCCAGGCGGGCACGCGCTGCACGAGGCGGACGAGGATGTCCCAGTCGCCGGGAGTGAGCGCGCCCAGCGTCATCGCGGCGGCGACGAACACGGCCAGGCTGACGACGCCCGCCGTCACGACGTGCGCCGGACCGTGATTCGTCATCATGGCCGACACCGTGGCGAAGGCGATCAGGCCGGCGGCGCCCGTACGCAGGACGGCGAGCACCGGAAAGGTCGAGCCCTGACGGTATGCCACGGCCAGGAACGAGAGGACCGAGGCGACGAGCTGAGCGCTGGCGTTGGCGATGACGGCGCCCCAGACGCCGAGCCACGGAATCAGCAGCGCCGCGCTGGCGATGTTCAGGACGGCGCTGATCCACGTCGCGTGCAGGGCCCAGCGACGATCGCCGACGGCGCGCAGCGCCGACCACGCCACCTGGCGCATGACACCCACTAGCGAGACGATCAGCAGCGGCGCCAGGAGCAGCGCGACCGATCGATACGCCTCGCCGTACAGCAGCGTGACGAGGCCCGGCGCCACCGCGGCGAGGACGGCGGCCATCGGCGCTCCGATGAGCGCGACGCCGCGGATCGCCTCCCGATAGACGTGCCGGAACTCCGCCTGATCGCCCCGGCCGTGCAGCGCGGCCAGGGCCGGCAATAAGGCGCCGACCACGACCTGGGGCAACACCACCGCCCGGCTCGCCAGTCCGAAGGCGACGCTGTAGAACGCGATCTGCTCGGACGTGGCGTAGAGGCGCAGGAACAGCACTTCGGATCGGTCCCACACCACCGTGTCGAGCAGCGCGACGATCGACAGCGGCAACAGATACGCGCGCAGCTCGCCGAGCACGGCCGGGGGAAGCGGGGCCGAGCGCTCGGGGTAGAGGGCGAGTGCCCGCTGGCGCTGGAGCATGCAGGAGATGGCCGTGCCGAACACGCCGGCCACGACGATGCTGAGGATGTCGCCGCCGAGCGCGACGGCCATGGTGGTGGCCAGGAACTGCAGCGCCATCTTGATCGTCGAGACCCGTGTCGTGAGGTCGTAGCGCTGCGCGCCATAGGCGCCGTGCGCATAAATCGCTTCGAGCGTGCTGGGGAACAGCGAGGCGAGGAAGACGAGCAACGGCCAGCGGAGGTCCAGCGGAGCCAGGATCCAGACGAGCGGTGCGAGCGACAGGGCGACGATCGCCGTCGTCGTCGCCTGGAGTCGGATGAACAGCCGGAGCAAGGCCCCGGCCCGTGGCCGATCGTCCTGGGCGAGCGCCTCAGCCGTGTAGCGCACGGTGGCCAGGGCGTAGCCGAGCGTCGCCACAGCCGTGATCGTGCGCATGAGCCACAACAAGTACGAGTAATCGCCCATGCGCGCCGGCCCCAGCCCGCGTGCGAGCACGACGGACATGAGTAGGCCGGCGACGAGGCCGATCGCCGTGACCACGCCGTACCAGAACGTGTTGCGGACGATCGTCTGGCGGGACGCCGCGGTATCGACGCCGCTCATGCGGCGCGGTCTTTCACCGATGCCTGGCCTCGCGGCGACCACACGGCCTCGCCCCCGCCGCGGAGATAGCGCGCGAACCCGCCGATCCCGGCCGCGCTCACCACACAGAAGTAGTACGGCACCGCCAGCTTGCCGACAGGCAGCGCCGCCCGCTCGGCGAGGAGCCCGAGGAGCGCGAGGCCGTAGAACCCCGCCTGGCCGGCGAGCGTGAGCCGGTAGAACGGCTCACCGACGGCGAGCCAGGCGTTGGTCACGAGCGCGAGGGCCAGACACGGCGCGCTCATCCAGCGCAGCAGGCGGTGGGACACCAGCATCCAGACGGCGCGCCACCGATGTTCCGCGATCAGACGCGGCATCCAGCGGGAGAGCAGGGTGAAGCCCTGAGCGATGATGCGCACGTGCCGCCGGAACTCGCTGCCGCTGCCGGGCGACGGTGGCTCCATCGTGAACGCGTGGCCGTCGAACCGACTCGCGTACCCTTCGAGCGAGGCCTGGATCGGATGGAGCAGATCGTTGACCTCGGCCGGGCCGAGGTCGCGATAGATCTCGCGGCGGAGCGCATAGATCGCCCCGTCGGCGCCGGCCACGAATCCGAGCAGGCCCTCGCGCGTCTTGATGAAGGCCTCGTACCGCACGTAGCCGTTGCCGACCGCGCGTGGCGCCTCGGCGTCGCCGGCGACATAGAGCCCCTGGCCGCTCACCAGTCCCACGCGAGGATCGTGGAAGCCGGCGGCGAGCCGGGCGAGCGAGTCCGGCCCGAAGAGCGCGTTGGCGTCGGTGAAGATCAAGAGATCACCCCTCGCGACAGAGACCCCGCGATTCAGGGCCAGCGACTTTCCGGCGCGCGGCTCCTGGCGGACCAGCCGGACCCGGCGATCGGCGAAGCCGCGCACCCGCTCGTCGGTGCCGTCGGTGGAGCCGTCGGAGACGACGATCACCTCGAGGCGGTCGGCCGGGTAGCTCTGCTCGAGCGCGCTGCGGATCTTCGCCTCGATGACGCGGGCTTCGTTGTAGGCGGCCACGATCACGCTCAGCCGGGGCCGCGGTGACAGCGCCCGGCGCGGCGGCGTTCCCCACCGCGCCGCGAGGGCCACGATGAGCGGATAGCCGACGTACGCGTAGCCCACGACGAGTGCGGTGAGCCAGAAGAGGAGCTCGACGGTCATGACTTCGTCGCCACGCTCCTGTACACGGCGGCCGTGGCCTCCACCTGTCGTCCGAGATCGAACCGTTCGAGCGTGCGCTGCCGGCCGGTCTCGCCCAGCCGCCGCGCACGATCCGGGTCCGCCAGCAGCGTGAGCAGCGCACCACTCAGCGCCGGAGGATTGGCGGGCGGGACGAGGAAGCCAGTGACGCCGTGCTCCACGACTTCGGGTGTGCCGTCGACCGCCGTGGCCACGACCGGCCGCGCCATGGCGGCGGCCTCGATCGCGGTGAGCGGCATCCCTTCGTAGAGGGAGGGCAGCGCGAGCACGTCGATGGCGTCGAGCATGCGCGCGACGTCGGCGCGGAAGCCGGTGAAGATCACCGACGGCGCGATGCCGAGCGCCTTGACCTGGGCCTCGAGCGCCTCGCGCCGGCTGCCGTCGCCGACCAGGAGCAGACGCGCGTCGGGGAAGTCGCGGGTCACGGCGGGCCAGGCGTCGAGGAGATAGCGATGGCCCTTCTGATCCTCGAGCCGGCCGACGACGCCGACGATCGGAGTGTGGGGATCGACACCCAGATCCTTGCGCGCCGACTCGCGGTCGCGGCCGGGCACGAGCGCCGAGAGGTCGCGGCCGTTCGGCACGACGACCACCTTGTCGGCCGGATAGCCCTTCACGCGCACGAGGAAGTCGCGAGCGGCCTCGGAGACGGCGATGACGCGAGTCACGAAGCGCGAGAGGAGGCGGTCGGGCACGAAGGATCCCCGGATCGGCCCGTGGCGCCAGCCTTCCCGTCCGTGATACGTCTCCACCACCGTGGGCACGCGATGCCACCGGGCGAGCGGCGCCGCGACGACCACCGACCGGAAGAGGTGCGGGTTCACGATGTCGGGACGCACACGGTCGATGAAACGCGCGAGCTGGCTGACCTCGGTCCGGCTCCGCCAGCTCTCCGCAGCCACCGGCTCGATGTCGACGGGCACACCGTCGAGGTTGCGCCCGAACGCCTCGAGGAGCGCGCGCGGCGCCGCCAGCGCCAGCCGAAATTCGGAGCACGGCAGGCGCTTGAGCAGGGCCAGCACGACTTCCTCGACGCCACCCCGCGTTGGCGACGTCAGCACGAACATGAGGCGAATCGGGTTCACGCGGCCACCTCGCGAGCCGACAGATGCTCCGCGACTCCGCCCGTCGACTTCGGCATCGGCTTCGGAATGAGGCCGAGGTCCTCTCGGATCACGTCGTGAACGTGAGTGATGTGGTCCACGGCGCGATCGACGGGTGTCGACGCCAGCAGCACGGCGTCGGCCGTCGGCTCGCTCGGGTGGTAGCCGTGCATGCCGGCGAAGCGGATCGCTCCCATGTGGCTCGGACAGAGGAGCACGCCCGGACGCATGAGGAAGAGCATCTGGTAATAGCGATCGTCGTCGAACCACACGCCGAGCCGCTGGAGCTCGGCCCGCTCGAGCAGGGTGCCGCATGGATGATCAGCGAGCAGATCGGCGAGCCGCCGGCGGGCGCGATCGTTCCACGCCCAGAAGCGCGCCATGGTCGAGTCGTAGGCCGGCAGGTAGTCGGCGCCTATGCGGAGACCGAGGCTCTCCACGTCGCGGCCCAGATCGTAGGTCCATCGCACCGGCGTCATGCCGTGGTCGGAGAAGACGAACATGCGGACGTCGTCGCGGCTGCGGCGGGCCGCGTCCCACACGCGACGGAGCCCCGCCTCGTACCAGTCGAGCTGAGCAGCCACGCCGTCGGGCTCGTGGACGTGGAAGTGGAGGTAGTTGTCGAGCCCCGAGAGATAGAGGAAGAGCACGCGCGCACCGGTCTCGGCCGCTCGCTTGGGGGCGAGCGCCAGGATCTCGGCGTCGGTGTGGGCGTGATAGTTGTAGCACTCCCACGTGACGCCCGCGTCGCGGAAGCCGTCGAAGATCGACGGACAGTCGAGGCCGCCGGGCTGATAGATGTCGCGCTTCTCGGTCAGGTCGAACTGCGGCAGGTGCGCCACCGGATAGTCGTAGATCGAGAAGTAGCCCGTGTAACCGCTCAGCCGTCGCGCCAGGTGCTTGACGACCCGTCGCGACACCGGGTTCTCGACCAGCGGCTTCGGCAGCCGTCCGAGCGGCCGCGTCCAGCGGAACGGTGACGCCGCGGGCGACCGGTAGAAGAGGTTCCAGTGGCCGTGCTGGCTCGGGTAGCGTCCGCTGAGCAGGCTCGGGATCGCGCCCGAGCTGTACCCGAGAATGGTGACCAGCCAGCGCTTGTCGATCAGCACGTCGTCGAGGAACGGCCGGCCGCGGACGAGCTCCCAGCCGAGCGCATCGACGAGGACGTAAATCGAGAGGGGTTCCTTCATGATCTCCTCAGTTGTTGCGGATGCACCACTTCCACAGCGTGACCACCGCCGCCCGACGCGCGGCGGCCTGACGCGGCCTGGCCGCGCGCGCCACCGGAAGCAGGCGCATGAAGTCGTCGCCGTCGGTCACGAGATGGGCGAGCTCCAGGTAGGCCTGGGCCCCGGCCGCGTACAGCAGCGCACGTGGCGTGGATCGCCACACGAGGCCGGCGATCATCGCGTGTGTGATCGGCAGGGGCGCCGGCATCGGATGCAGCACGACGCGCGCCCATTCGCGCACGCGGTGGCGCAGCGATGGCGTGCGCGTGTAGGCGTCGAGCAAGAACGGCAGCTCGCCACCGGCGCTGATGGTCTGTTCGAGCTCCCAGCGAAGGAGCGCGGCGACGGCCGGCGCCGCCGACAGGATTGCGCCACGCAGCAGCTCGCGCTGCTCGTCCACACTGGCTCGCTCGGGCGGCCACGCGATGTGCTCGGCCGGATCGAGCTTGGCCGCGGCCGCTCGAGTCAGCTCGTCGGCGTACCACGTCGGCAGGTGCTGACCGAGCGACGGTGTTTCCGCGAGCAGACGGGCAAACGCGGCCGGCCGGCGCTGGTAGAGCGCCGTGTGCACGCCGGCGAAGGCCAGCGCCGAGCCGGCGAGATCGAGCGTGAGCTTGAGCCGCTGGTAGACGATGTCGAGGAGCGCCTCCGGGGACGCCCGGCCCACGCGATCGTAGGCTTCGAGCTGCTCGATCGTGCGGTTGAAGAGCAGGGAGAGCGCGTCGTCGGACGGAATCTGCTCGACGCCGAACTCGGGGATCTCGGTGAGCAAGTCTTCGCGTCCCCAGAGCACCTTCCCGTAGGTGCGAAGGTCGGAGACGAAGATCGAGGGCCGCGCGCGCAGGCGGAAGAAATCGACCTCCACCGGGCCGAACTCCACCTCGGCCTGGATTCCGGCAGCGGCCAGCCGCATCGACGCTTCGTGTCCCCAGGTCGCGAACTGACGTCGTTCCGCTCGCGCGTCGTGGCCGGACGGGAGGACGACGAAGAACTCGAAGTCGCCGAGCACGCGGAGCACGCCGCCACGCGGCAGGACGCTGCCCTCACCGCGGGCGAAGCTGCCGGTCAGGACCACGGCCACGAGGTGCGAGGACGGCAGCCGCTCGATCAGGAACGCGACGCAGCGCTCGAGCGCCTCGCGGATCCGCTCTTCGTGGCGGGGCTCGCGGCAGAGCGGGAAGAGCAAATTCATGCTGCGTTCGCGATGCCGGAGCCACCGTGCCGGCGGGCGAGCTCTGACCGGATCACCGCGGTGGCGACCTCGACCACGGGCTCGAGCCGGCCGGCATTGAGCAACACGAGATCGGCCCGCGCCCTGCTCGGCTCCACGTAGCGGCTGTGGGCGGGGAAGACGGTGCTCCGGCACTGCGCGACGACGGCGTCGGGCGTGCGGCCCCGCTCGATGGTGTCGCGGCTGATGCGACGGCGCAGTCGCACGTCGTCGGGCGCATCCACGAAGATCCGGACGTCGAAGGCGTTGCGGATGTCGGGATCGTGGAAGAGCAGGATGCCTTCGATCAGCACGATCTCGCGCGGAACGATCGCCATTCCCCAGCCGTCCCGACGGTGTGTCACGAAGCAGTAGACGGGAGGCACGATCGGCTGGCCGAGCCGAAGGGCCATCAGGTGCTCACGGAAGAGCGCCTGGTCGAGCGCATCGGGAACGTCGTAGTTCAGCCGCGAGCGCTCGATCGGGAGGAGATCCTTGCGGTCGCGATAGTAACGGTCGTGGGCGAGCGTGGCCACGCGCTCCGCTCCGAGCGCGGCGGCGACGGCGTGCGTCAGCACGCTTTTTCCGCTGCCGCTCCCACCGGCGATGGCGACGAGGAAGGGCGTCATGCGCTGAGTCCTGTCGGCACCGCCTGGACGCGGCGCCAGATCGTGTCGTAGCGGCGAGCCACCATTGGCCAGCCGTGGCGTGCTTCGACGAACGCTCGCGCGGCGCGGGCCAGTCGCTCGGCGAGCTCTGGATCGCGAAGCACGGCGAGCAATGCCCTGGCCGTCACGGCGTCGTCGTCGGCGATGAGGGCGTGGTCGCCGGGGACGACGTCGCTCACCGCGGCGGCCACCCTCGACGAGACGACGACCGGCGTGCCAAGGGCCATCGCCTCGAGGATTCCGATGCGCGTGGTCGGCACGGCCACCGACGCGCTCCACAGCGTCGGCCGAAGGTCGGGCATCACGCCGGTGACGCGCACACCGGCGAGATTTCCGAGGACGCGAACACCGCGGGCCGGATCACCGCCGGGCAGCACGAGCTCGGCGCGGGGCCACTCCGCCCGCACCTTCGGGAAGATCGACGTCGCGTAGCGCTCGGCGGCGACGATGCCGGCGGGGCGGGCGAGGTCGGCCGTGAGGACGATGCGACCGGACTGGCCGGTGCGGCGGAACTCGTACAGGTCGAGATCGACCCCGACGGGCAGCGCGTCGCCGGTGAGGACGACGTCGGCACGCTCGAACCCCGCGTGCTCCCACGCGGCCTGCTGCCACTCGTCGAGGCGACCGTCGATCCAGCTCCACGGCCTGCGAACGCGCCGCCGCTCGCCGGGCGAGGGCAAGGTGTCCGCATCGCGCACGGCCAGGACGGTGGGCAGCCCGCCCAGGCGGGCCAGCGGAGCGAGCACGCTGCCTTCGAGATGGAGGACGTCGGGCGCGAAGTCACGCACCGCCTCGAGCACGGCCGCGCGCACGCGGGCCACGCCTTCGCCGGGCTGAAGGCTCAGCGAGCTCCGCCACCGTCCCGCCGACACCACGCGGGTCCACGCGCAGAGTCCCGAGGCCCACTGGCGCTGCTCGGGCGTGTCGGCCGGTGTCGTCGCCGCCACGAGCCCGACCGTGTGCACGGACCCGAGGTTCCGCACGAGGTGAGCGACGACGGCGCGCGCGCCGTCGTGCGACGGCAGGTACGGCGTCACGGGAGACACGATCAGAATGCGCATGGGCGTCGAGGGTTCAGGACGCCGCGAAGGGCGCGTGGACTCGCCGCGCTGGCCGCACCTGAGGAAAGGCCATCGCGATCGACGTGAACGCGAACTCCGCGAGCAACCGGGCGAGCTTGACCGTGGATCCTCGGAGGCCGACGTAGTGACGGAAGCGGTGCATGGCGGTCATGCCGGCCGGCCGCGGCTGATCCGGATCGAACTCCCAGGGATGCACGTAGAGCACGGCCGGGCGACGGTCGCGCCGGTTGATGCTGCGCACGGCGCCGCGCAGGAGCGACCGCGGGAAGAGCCGGAAGAATCCGCCGCCGATCGGCAGGTTCGTCCCCGCTGCTCGGGCGGTGCCGACGGGGACTTCCCAGAAGTCTCCGCCGTCGACCGTGATGGCCACGTGCGGAAAGCGCGGGGCGTCGGGGAATCCGTAACGATCGTGAGCGATCGGGTGGATCGAGGAGTCGTACGCGTACCCTTCCTCCCACAACGTGGGAAACGCCCACGGCGTGTCGCGACGGATCGAGTAGTTCGGCGCGCGGTAGCCCCAGACGGCCTGGCCGGACGCCTGCTCGAGCGTCCGCTTGCTTCGCCGCACGTCCTCGCGGAACCGCACGGGGCCGAGGGCGTCGACGAGCGTGTGGTCCCAGCCGTGCGACGCGATCTCGTGGCCGCGCTCGACGATCGTGCGCACGAGGCGCGGATACCGCTGGGCGACCACGCCGAGGACGAAGAACGTGCCGCGGGCTCCGTGGGCGTCGCAGAGATCGAGGAGGCCCTCGGTCGACGGCACGACGCGACTGGGAAGCTGGCGCAGTTCGGAGCGGCGCATGACCGTCGTGAACTCGACCCCGTGGTAGTACTCCTCGACGTCCACGGTGAGGACGTTGAGGAGCGGGGGCACCGTCTCAGGCAGCACGGGCCCCCCCGAGAGGCTTGAGATAGCTCCTCCAGCCGGCTCCGTCGCCGTTCACCTCGACGGCGGTGCGCTCGTCGTCGTTGAAGACGACGCCCAGCACGCGCGGCTGACCGATGGTGGCGAGACTGTCGCGCACCATCTCTCGGGGCGTGCGATTGGCGCGAACGACGAGCAGGAAGCCGTCGACGAGGTCGCGAAGGATCCCGACGTCGGGGAAGGGCAGGACCGGCGGCGTGTCGACCACGACGTAGTCGAAGCGCTCCCGCAACGCGGAGAAGAGCGCCGTCAGCCGTGGCGATTTGAGCAGCTCGTACGGCATCGACGACGCGGGACCGGCCACGACGACCGCGAAGCCCACGCCGCTCGGACGCTCGATGATCGACTCGACGGCCGTCGACTGATCGAGGAGGAAGCTCGAGAGGCCTCGCGCCGCGCTGAGGCCGAGGTACTGGCCGACGCCGGGATGTCGCACGTCGACCTCCACGAGCACGACCTTGGCGTCGGGCGCCTGGGCGAGGGCTCCGGCCAGATTGATGGCGGACAGCGTCTTGCCGTCGCCGCGCGACGGACTCGAGATTGCGATCAGCTTGAGCCCACGCTCCCGGTGCAGCGTCTCGATGTGCAGTCGCACCGTCCGGTACTGCTCGGCGGCGAGGCTCGTGGGCTCGAGCAGGCTCACGAGATGATCGTCGATCTGGCCGGGCTCGGCGGCGCCCTGGGGCTCGAGAATGCCGGTGAAGGCGCGACGGTGGCTGGGTACCCCGCCCATTTCACGCGCGACCGGCGCGCCGTACGCCGGCGGGCGTGCGGTCGCGGGTTCGGGACGGACGCGCTGAGGCCGCGCCGGCGCCGACGGCTCGACTGGAGGCCTCGGCGGCTCGGGGACGGGCGGCGCCATCGGAGCGGGTCTCGGAGCTGGCGCCGGAGTCGCAACCGGGATCGGTGCCGGGACCGGCGTCGGTTTCGCAACCGGAGCTGGCGCTGCGAGAGGTGCCGCAACCGGCGCTGGCGTTACGACGCGTGCTGGCGTCGCGACGGGCTCTGGCTTGGCAACGGGCTCTGGCTTGGCAACGGGCGCTGGCGTTGCGACCGGGGCGGGCTTCGCCGCTTCCGCCTTCGAAGTGGTCTCGCCGCCATCCGCTCCGTCCGAGGCGTGACGCTCGCGCTCGGCATTCTCGAGGGCCTTGAAGAACTTGCTCACGGTGTCCTCCCTATCAGGGCAGCCAGCCCACGCTGTTGACGGCGAAGATCATCATGGCGAGCAGTGCGACGACGAGCGCGGCCACGCCGCCACGGGCCGCCCACACCCATTGGGGGCTCGGCGTGAGCCGGGCCTGGGCGCGGCGCTTCCAGCGCGGCCGCTCGCCATCCTCGAGATACTCGATGGCGTCCTCGACCATGCGGACGTCGATCCTCCGCTTGCTGTCGGCGTAGCCACTGATCAGGCAGTGATCGCAGAGCGTGTTGATCACGCGGGGGATGCCACGGCTGTACTCGGTGATCCTTTGCACGGCTCCGTCGGTGAAGATGCCGGCGTCGGTGGCGCCGGCGACGCGCAGCCGGTGCCGGATGTACTGGCGCGCCTCCTCGGGACCGAGAGGGCTGATGTGGCAGCGCAGCGCGATTCGCTGCTTGAGCTGGCGGAGCTCGAACGCATTCAGCTTGTCGCGGAGCTCCGGCTGTCCGACGAGCAGGATCTGCAGCAGCTTGGCCTGGGTCGTCTCGAAGTTCGAGAGCAGCCGCACTGCCTCCAGCGACTCGATCGACAGGTTCTGCGCCTCGTCGATCACCAGCACGGGCGAGCGGCCCAGACGATGCTGTTCGATGAGGAACTCATTCAGGTCGACCAGGCGCTGGGCCTGGCTGGTGCCGATCGTCTTCACGCCCCAGTCGTGGAGGATGTACTCGAGCATGCCCTCCCACGGCAGCGACGAGTTGTGGACGTAGGCCACGGGATGCTCGTCGTCGAGCCGCTCGAGGAGCGTGCGCAGCAGCGTCGTCTTGCCGGTGCCGATCTCGCCGGTCAGGACGATGAAGCCCTTGCGCTCGCGGATCCCGTAGATGAGCTGGGCCAGCGCCTCGCGGTGGCGCGACGACTGGAAGAGGAACTTCGGATCCGGCGTGGGACTGAATGGTGTCTCGCTGAGCCCGTAGAACTCGAGGTACACGATATCTATCTCCCGGCTGCCGACCGGTCGCTGGGCGTCAGCAGCGCGACCAGGGCGTCGTTGTTGTGAGCGAGGACGAACGACGAGCCAACCACCACGAACAGCCCGACGGCGACGGCCGCGGTCGTCCACCGTCGCTGGCGCGTGGTGCGCCGGTGATCCCGCTCGGTCGTGATCTTCGGAATCGTCGAGAGCACCGGGACCGGCACGCTGGCCCGCACTTCGTCCACCGTGCGGTACGAGGTGTCGACCTGCTCGGCGAGCACGACGGCGACCGCGGCGGCGGCCAGGGCGAGCACCATCCCGACCATCAGCAATCGCAGGCGATTGGGCCCGGTCGGCCGCTCGGGCATGCCGGCGCCCTCGATGATCCGGAACCGCTCGCCCTTGTTCTTGGCCTCGAGGTCGGCCGCGATGCCGGCCTCCTCACGCTTGGACAGCAGCGAGCGGAAGAGATCGCGCGTGGTCTCGTAGTCGCGGGTGATGAGCGACAGCTCCTGCTCGCGGCGCGGCGTGTTCTCGATGCGCCGCTGGTACATGGCGATCTGGGTGTTGAGGCCGCGGATCTCGTCGGTCGAAGCCTTCGACTCGACCGTGGCCTGGTCGAGCTGCTGCATGAGGTTCACGATGTACGGGTTCTGGGGAGCGGCCTTGAGCTCGCGGCCCCCCTTGGGACGGGTCGGCGCCGGCGCCGGCGAGGCCGCCGGGGCGTCCTGAGCGATCTTGGCCTCGAGGGCGCGGATCTGTTCCTTGAGCGCGACCACGTCCGGATACTTCTCGTTGTAGGTGGACTGCATCTGCACCAGCTCTTGCTTCAGGAGATTCAGGCGCGCGGCGGCCGCCGCCTGCGGCGTCACGTCGGGGCCGGCGACGCCGCCCCCGGCCGTGGCCAGGCCCACCGACTGGTCGATGTCGGCCAGGCTCTGGGTGATGAGCTGCCGCCGCTCGCTGGCCCGGCGGTTGTTCTCGTAGGCCATCGTGAGCTGCTGCTGCAGGCGCTCGAGCGCGCGGAAGTTGGCCTCGCGCTGCTCGGGCAGCTCGCCCATGTGCTGCTCTTTGTAGGCGGCGATGCGCTGCTCTTGCTGCTGGAGCTTCGCGCGTGCCTCGCCGAGCTGCCGCTCCAGGAACTCGGAGGTACCCGCGGTCATCTTTTCGCGGAACTTGACGTTCTCCTCGACGTAGAGGGCCGTCAGCTGATTGGTGACGTCCATCGCGATCCGCGGATTGCTGGTGCTGTAGGCGACGGAGAACATCATGGTGCGCGGCTCGCGGCCGCGCCGGCGCTCGGGATCTCCCTGGATCTCGAGCTTGATGTCCTTGCGCATCCGCTCGACGGCCTCGTCCATGCCGAAGCTCTGCCGCACGCGCGCGTAGAGGTTGTAGCGCTGGATGATCGCGGCCAGGCGGGGCCGGCTCATGATCTCCTGGCTCATGCTGATCAACTGGCCTTCGAGGTCACTGACCACGGTCGACTTCACCATCGACTCCGGCACCTGAGGGCGGTCCACCATGATGAGCGACCGCGCCGTCCACAGGCCGGGCAGGAAGAAGGCCAGCGACGCGGCGGCCGCGAGCACGAGCAGGAAGGGCACGATGGCCAGCACGCGCCGGCGCCGGGCGATCTCGAGCACGCCGGCGAGGCCAGCGCCACGGGCGGGAACGGACGCGGTCGGTGACGTCGTCATGGTGGCGCTCCGTCAGGGGACGACGACGACGTCGCCCGGCTTGAGGACGAGGTTCTTCTCGTCGCTGCTGCCGTTGGAGACGGCGCGGTTGTAGTTGAAGCGGATCTTCTGCGTCTGCCCACCGGCGTCGGTGCGGATCACCGTGATCTTGCTGGGGGACGCGAAGTCGCGGAAGCCGCCGGCCATCGCGATCGCCTCGAGGATCGTCGTGGTCCCGCGCAGCTCGAGGACGCCCGGCTTCTGGACCTCGCCGAGCACCGACACCCGCATGCTGTGTACGTCGGTGACGGCCACGGCGACCTCGGGATTGGGCAGGAACTCGGCGAGCGCCCGGGAGATCTTGTCCCGGAGCTGCATGGCGGTGAGCCCGGCCGCGCTGACGTCGTGCAGCAGCGGCATCGAGATCTTGCCGTCGGGCCGCACAGGCACCACGCGGGAGAGCGTGTCGTTCTTCCACACCGAGATCTGGAGGACGTCGCCGGGACCAATGACGTAGTCCGAGGGGATCGGCGTGCCCGACGGCACCGACGTGACCGGCGAGGCTGCCGGCGCGCCGGGCGCCGTGTCCGCTAACGTGGACGTCGCCGGGCGGGCCGGACGACCGGGCGCGGGGGCCGGCGGCATTCCGGACGGTCCGCCGACGGTGGGCGCTGCCGGCGAGATCTGGGTCGGCGTGCGACCCTGGGCCCCCGCCGCGCCGGGCGCGGCGATCACGAGCGCGATGGAAACGAGTGCGAGCCACTTCATGCGTGTCTCCTTCATGTAGGCGATCAGGAGGCCGCCGACTCCTGCTTGAGGCCCATGTCCTTGATCTTGTAGAGCAGCGCGCGGTAGCTGATCTTCAGCATCTTGGCGGTCTTCACGCGGTTCCAGCGGCACTGCTCGAGCGCGCGCCGGATCACCTGGCGCTCGGCTTCCAGCACCGCGCGCCGCGAGATCTCCTTGAGCGAGAGGCCCTTGGTGGCTCCGAACGGGTCGGTGTTCTCGGGCGCGGCGGCGGCCGTGATCGGCGTCGCCACCAGCGTGCGCGGCAGGCCGAGGTCCTGGAGCACGATCATCCGCTTGATGAAGTTCTCGAGCTCGCGGATGTTGCCGGGCCACGCGTACTGCACGAACGCCTGCATGGCGTCGGCGGTGATCTCGGGCTCCGGGAAGTTGAAGAGGCGCGCGTAGCGCTGCACGAAGTAGCGGACGAGGCCGGGGATCTCCTCGCGCCGCTCGCGCAGCGGCGGAATCAAGATGTTGATGACGTTGAGGCGATAGAAGAGGTCCTCGCGGAAGCGCCCGGCCGCCACCTCGCGGGCGAGGTCGCGGTTGGTGGCGCAGATGACGCGCACGTCCACCGTGATGTTGTTGCGGCCGCCCACGCGCGAGAACTCGCCGTCCTGCAGCACGTGGAGCAGCTTGGCCTGGAGCGCCGGGTGCAGCTCGCCGATCTCGTCGAGGAAGATCGTGCCGCCGTCGGCGGTCTCGAAGCGTCCGGGCTTGCGCTGGTGGGCGCCGGTGAAGGCGCCCCGCTCGTGACCGAAGAGCTCGCTCTCGAGCAGCTCGCGCGGGACCGCGGCGCAGTTGACCTTCACGAACGGCGCGCGGCGCCGGGGCGAGTGCGCGTGGATCGAGTGGGCGATGAGCTCCTTGCCGACGCCCGTCTCGCCGCAGATGAGCACGGTGACGTCGGCGCGGGCCGCCTGCTCGACGATGGACTGGACTTCGCGCATCGGCGGGCTGACGAGCAGGCCGAGCTCGCGTTCGAGCCGCGCGCCGTTTTCGTCGCCGCCGGCCGGAGCCGCCGCCGTCGGCGCCGGCACCGGCCGGGGCCGGCCCGCCACGGCCTTGATCGCGTTCTCGAGGTCCTCGGCGGTGTACGGCCGGCGCATGAAATCGTCGGCGCCGGTCTGGATCGCTTCCACGATCTGCGAGCTGTGGCCGTTGTCGGCCACCATGATGACGTGGCCGGTGTCGCAGAGATCCTGGGCGCGCCGCAGGAAGTCGACGCCCGACATGCCGGGCAGGCGGATCGCGACCAGCGAGAAGGCGAAGTGCGCGTTGGCCACGAGCTCGATCGCCTCCTCACCGGAGCCAGCCGCGACGGGCGCGTATCCCCAGTTGGCGAGCTGCGCGGTCACGCGCCGCCGCTGATCGGCATCGCTCTCGACAACGAGGACGGGGCGATCCCCACCGCCAGTGGCGGGGACGGTCGCGGACGGGTCGAAGCTGGGAAACTTCATGACGACCTTCCCTGGTGGTTCGCAAGAGACGTGCCGAACCTGCGCGGCGCCGTTTCCCGCCGCGCCGGCACCGCCGGCGCGAGAGCCGAGCACGTGATGGGTGCCCGGCTGCTGAATGTGTGGAAATGTTTGGTGTTCGTCATCCGGGCCGCTTCCCGCTGAGGACGAACTTCACCGTGTCGAAGAGGATGCGAAGATCGAACTGCGCGCACATGTGCTTGATGTAGTAGAGGTCGTAGCAGAGCTTCCGCGTGACCTCTTCCACGCTCATCGAGTATCCCGCGCGCACCTGGGCCCAGCCGGTGAGCCCCGGCCGCACCTCGTGACGCAGGTTGTAGTAGGGGATCACCGTCGAGAACGTCGCGACGTTTTCCGCCATCTCCGGCCGTGGGCCGACGAGGCTCATGTCGCCGCGCAGGATGTTGATGAACTGCGGGATCTCGTCGAGGCGATAGCGCCGGAGCACGGCGCCCAGCCGCGTGACGCGGCTGCGGTTGTCGCGCAGGACGGTGTCCGTCTCGCGCGCGTCGAGGACGCGCATGGTGCGGAACTTGACGAGACGGAAGAGGCGGCCGTGCAGGCCGACCCGCTCCTGGACGAAGAAGACGGGGCCGCGGCTCTCCAGCGTGATGCCGAGCGCCACCACCGCCATGAAGGGCGCCGTCAAGACGAGCGCGACGATCGCGATGGCCACGCTCATCACGCGCTTGACGAGGAGCTGGGCGCGCGTGACGCGGAAGCCGTCGCCGAAGATCAGCGCGCTCGGCGTCAACGACTCCACGGCGAGCCGGCGCGTGAAGCGCTCGAGGACCTGCGGGCCGTCTTCGATGCGCACCCCGCGCACGCGGCACGCCAGGAGCTGCGTCACCGGCAGGTGGCTTCGGCGGTCGGGCATGGCCACGATGATGCGATCGGGTCGGTGGCGACGGACGACGTCGGCCACGTCGTCGTAGCGTCCCAGGCGCGGCGCCGACAACGTCGTCGCGGTGCCGCCGTCGCTGAGGACGCCGATGAGCCGGACCGCGAGATCCGGCCGCGTGCGAATCTGATCGGCGATCACCGTCGCCAGGGTGCCGACGCCCATGATCAGCACGCGCTCGGAAAACGGCGCGCGCTTGGCCATCGAGTACACGACGCTGCGGATGAGCAGCACGGCCACCAGGAGCAGCATCAAGGCGTGCGACACGAAGTTCCCGCGGACGATCGTGGTGGGGAATACCACGTACGTCGTGGCCAGCAGCAGGGCGCTCCAGCCGAGCGCCCGACACAGCCGGCCGAAGAGATCACCGAAGTCGTGGGGGTCCTCGAAGTTGTACAGGTCGCAGAAGTAGAAGCAGACGAAGCAGATCCCCATGATGATGAAAAAGCGCGGGAGGATCTGGGCGGCGGCCGCCGCGGTGGCCGAGGTCACGCCCATGCCGCCGATTCCTTCGGGCGGCACCGACGTCAGCATCACGGCGCTGAGGATTGCCAGCGTCGAGACGACTTCGAGCCAGGCCAAGCGCTGTGCGAGTGACATTCGTCAGTCGGCGTTTGTAACAACAGCCACAAGCGAGATAGCGCAAGCCAGGTGCCAACGGCTGCAATCGGCCGCAGAGAAGCGTCAGCGCGTGCGTTTTTCGCGCAAGCCGGCGTCGGTCAGCGCGCAACGGGGTTCGCAATTCGGGGACAAAAAACGGGAAGGATCGGCCGGCGCGTACGCAAAGCCGTGCACTGCGACCGCCACGGCCGGGGCGACGCGGAGAGGCGCGTTACTCGAACTTGAAGGGGTAGCCGAACTGGATGCCGACCCACACTCGGTTCTGGTCGGCGTCGGCCGCGATCGCGGTTCCCGCCGGCGTCAAGGCGCGGCTCTCCGAGCGCTGATGGAAGAACTGGTAGGCGGCGATGAGCGCGATGCCGGTTTGCAGACGGTAGGTCGCCTGGACCGGGAGCGTGAAGCCCTGGACGTCGATGCTGTGATTGGGCGACACCGACGAGTTGTAGCGTGGGCCCCCCTGCACGACCAGCCGCGGCATCAACGAGGTCAGCTGCACGGTCGCGCCGCCCGACTGGTTGTCGGCGGTGCCGCCGAGGCCGCCGGCGGTGCCCACCGCGCGCGTGTAATCAAGGCTGATGTTGCCCCACCCGTAGCGCTGGCTCAGCGACGCGATGACGGCCGGCGTGACCCGCGAGATGCTGCCGGTCTCGATCGTGGGCCCCGCCGAGAGCGTGCCGGTGATCGTCTCCGTGAACCGAAACCGCACGCCCAGGCGCGGCGTGTGCGTGGTCGTGTCGGGGAGGTTCTGGATGTCGAAAAACCGGTATTCGTACCCGATGGTGCCGGTGAACCGAGGTGTGAACGCGCGGTCGACGGCGAGATCGAGGCCGTACGTGTCCGAATCGAAGAGGTCCTCGCTCTGGAAGTGCTGGACGACCCAGAGCGCGCCGCCGCGCACCGTCGTCCGAGGATCGACCTGATAGGATGCGCCGCCCCCCATGTAATTGCTGTACGAGCGGTTGCGACCCGTGGCCACACTTTCCTGGTTCATCAGATTGGTGTCGGTGGTCAGCGTGAACGTGTCGAAGGCGTTGAGCGTGAGGAGTGGCGAAGCCTTCCAGACAGCGTCACCGATGAAGCTGTGAGCGTCGAACGCCTGGTTCAGCTCGGGATGACGGGCGTACAGATCGGCCGTGAAAAAGTACCCGGCGGCCAGGCGGTACGTCGGCTCGCCGACCTCGAAGGTGACGCCCGGGGTGATGCGCGTGATCATGTCCCACTCTTTGCGCGTGTTGTCGAGGAAGACGTTGTCGTTGAATTCCTCGCTCACCGTGACGCTGGGCGTGAGCGTCATCGGCGATTTCCGGGGCTGCTGAAGGTTCTGCGGGTCGGTAGGGGGACGCAGGAGCTGCCCGAACGTCGGGAACGCCACCGCGAGAACGGCCGCGGCGGCGACGATCGCCAGAGGCCGAGCGCTCAGGCGAAGGACGAACACGCGCAGTTCTCTATCACAGATCGGCCCGCCGACGAAAGCGCTTGCCCGCCGCGCTTCGCGTCGTTGGTCCCTCGGCGGTGCTCAGTGGATATCGAGCCGCTTCAGCGCGAGCTGATAGTGCGTGAGCGGTGCCGGCTTCTCGATCACGTCGACCGCGCCCATCTTCTTGACCTGCTCGACCTCGTCGGGCGTCGCGTGACCGGTGATGACGACGACGGGCAGCGAGGGACGGCGGCGCCGGACCTCGGCCAGGACGTCGAGGCCATTCATCCCGGGCATGGACACGTCGAGGAACAGCGCGTCGGGATCGTAGGTACCGACCAGTGAGAGCGCCTGCTCCCCCGAGGTGGCGATCGTGGCCTGGTGACCTTCGCGGCCGAGGGACTTGGCGAGGATCTCGGCGACCTGCGGCTCGTCATCCACGATGAGGATCTTCATACATCCTCCTTTGTAAAGTTGACTACGACTGGGCTTGAACTTCTTACAAAGTTACAAAGCTCTCGGGACGGCCAACCACGACAAATACTTGTAATGATTGCGTGCCGTAATAAGGAAACGAATGGCACTGTCCGTGCACTTGCGTTCATACGTATGCGACTTCATCTTCCTCGGGGGGTTGTACATGAGTGAGGGCCTGGACCTGTGCAGCAGCGCCAAGATGCAGCCGATCCGGGATCTGATCGCGAAGGTGGCTGCCACCAACACCACGCTGTTGCTGCGGGGTGAGAGTGGAGTCGGCAAGGAAGTGGTGGCCCGGGCGATCCACAAGGCGTCGCCTCGCGCCCATCGCCAGTTCTTGAAGGTGAACTGCGCCGCGCTTCCCGGTGAGCTGCTCGAGTCTGAGCTGTTCGGTCACGAGAAGGGCGCATTCACGGGCGCGTATCGGCAGAAGCCGGGGAAGTTCGAGGCCGCCGATCAGGGCACGCTCCTTCTCGACGAGATCGGGGAGATGCCGCTGCGGCTCCAGGCCAAGCTCCTGCACGTGCTCCAGGACGGCGAGTTCTCCCGCGTCGGCGGCGAGAAGATCATCGGCACCGACGTGCGGCTCATCGCCTCCACCAATCGCGACCTCGAGACCGCCATGCGGGCGCACCAGTTCAGGGAAGACCTGTACTACCGCCTGAACGTCATCGAGATCCGGATCCCACCCCTTCGGGAGCGGCGCGAAGAGATCCCGGTGCTCGTCGATCATTTCCTCACCCAGTTCAACTCCCAGTACGGCCGCAAGATCGAGATCCCGTCCGAGACCATGCGCGTCTTCGTCGAGTATCACTGGCCTGGCAACATCCGCGAGCTCGAGAACGCGGTGAAGCGCGTCGTCGTGCTCGGCACCCATCGGACCGTTCACCAGGAAATCGCGGCCACGCTGGGCCGCGGCCCGCGGCCGGCCGTGACCACGGCGGCGGTGACGGCGACGATCAACCCCGAGCAGATGATCAGCCTCAAGGACATCGCGCGCCAGGCCGCGCGCGACGCCGAGCGCGTCGCCATCAAAGAAGTCCTCGACCGCGTGCACTGGAACCGCGCCAAGGCAGCCCGCCTCCTTCAGATCAGCTACAAGGCACTGCTCTACAAGATCGTTCAGTGCGGGCTCGTCACGCCGGAAGAGAAGCAGGGGATCGTGCCGGAGCCGATGTCGAGGAACGAGGTCGTCGCCTCCTAGCGACCCATGCGCAGGAGTGTACGCTCGCGCGCGGCAATCGCGCCGAGGAGGATCAGGTAGCGAAGGACTCGAAGAGCAGTCATGCGGTTCAGCACAGCAACATGTATGCCTGACGGGACCGCTCGCTAAGTCTGCGCCAGCGGTGCCGGTCAGCGGGCTCGCTGGGCAATTCTCTTCTGGGTTGGGGTAAACCGGGTTGCCCCGCCGTTTCGCCTCGGAGCCGCGTGTTACTCTACTTTCCATGTTCGACATCGGGCTTCAGGAGATGCTGGTCATCGGCGTCATCGCACTCCTGGTCTTCGGGCCATCCAGGCTGCCCGAGCTGGGACGGATGGTGGGCCGGGCCATGCGCGAGTTCCGCCGCGCGAGCGACGAATTCCGTAGCACCGTCGAGACGAACCTCAATCTCAACGACTCCGATCCGGTGATCCACACGACTCCGTCGACTCCGGAGCCGGCGACCACGGCGACCGCGACGACGCTCCCTTCCGAGCTCGAGCCGACCCATGCGAGCGCCGACGACAGCGTCGCGCCTGCTCCCGCGGTCGATATCGGCGAGCCCTATTGCGCCCAGCGCGGCTCGCGATTGTTTCACCGGCGAGAGTGCGCGTGGGTGCCGCGGATCAAGGAGGCCGATCGCGTCTATCTCAAGCGGGTTGCCGACGCCCGCGACCAGGGCTTCGTCGAGTGCCCGGTCTGTGTGCCCTGGGAGCCGGCCTGAGGGCCCCCTCTTTTTTTGCTGGACTCCCTCAACACGCGTTGAGTATAGTCACCGGCGAAACGAGGGAACGCCAGCATGCGAGAGCTCACGGACAAGCAGCGCGAGGTGCTGGGCTTCATCCGATCCTTCACGGCCCGGCACGCCGTCCCGCCGACGGTCCGCGAGATCGGCGAGCGTTTCCGCGTCACGCCGCGCGCGGCGTTCGATCATCTCCGCGCGCTCGAGCGCAAGGGCGCGCTCCAGCGCCGGGCGAGCGCGCGACGGACGTCGCGCGCGCTCACGCTGACGGAGCCATCCCCCGCCAGCGCGTATCGCTCGATCCCGATTCTCGGACGCATCGCCGCCGGTGGGCCGCGGCTCGCCGAAGAGAACCGCGAGGGTGAGCTGCCGCTGGCGCCCTCGTCGCTTCCGGGGAACGGCGAGGACGTCTTCGCGCTGCGCGTGCGCGGCGACAGCATGATCGGCGCGCACATTTGCGATGGCGACCTCGTGCTGGTCCGGCGACAGGACAGCGCCCAGCCGAACGACATCGTCGTCGCTCTCATCGACGCCGAGGGCGGGGAAGGCGAGGCCACGGTCAAGCGCTTCCTGCGCGACGGGCCGCGCGTCGTCCTCAAACCCGAGAATCCCGCGCTCGCTCCCATCGTCATCGACACCCGGGAGCAGACCGTTCGCATCGTCGGGCGAGTCGTCGGATTGGTCCGCGGCATCGCCTGAGACGTATCCATATAAAGGAGGCCACCCATGATGCACGCCGCCACGTGCTACGGGTTCTTCGCCAGCCGCCGTCGTCGCGCCTTTTTTTTACTTCCCACCGCTCAACACGTGAGGAGCACGCGCACCGAGCGCGTCGAGATCGCCCGTGAGCTCGCGCGCGGCCTCGCCGCGCTCGGCGCCTTTCTCGCGTGGGGGACGCTGTTCCTGCTGCTCGCCGGGTGAAGGAGCCGACTCAGCGCGGTCGCGTGCGGTCGAAGATCCTGGCCGTGACGAAGAGGTCGAACAGCTCGCCGTCGAGCGTGCCCATGCGTCGCTCGCCGTCGAGGATGTCGAGCGCTTGCTCGAGGGGAACGGCTTTCTTGTACGGGCGGTCGGCCGCCGTGAGCGCGTCGTAGATGTCGGCGATCGCCATGATCTTCGACTGCAGCGGGATGTCGGGGGCCTTCATGCCGAGCGGATAGCCGGAGCCGTCGAGCTTTTCGTGATGGGCCCGGGCGATCTCCGGAATCCTGCGGAACTCCTTGGTCCACGGAATGCGCTTGAGGAATTCCCACGTGTGCACGACGTGCGAGCGCATCTCGTCCATCTCGGTGTCGGTGAGGCTGCCGCGTGGGATGGCGAGAATCCTGGCTTCCTCCGAGGTAATGACCGCCTGGTGGTTGCCCAGGTGGTCCTCGAAGGTCTGGAGAGCCAGGCCGCGCAAGTGCTCGACCACGTCGCTCGGTAAGACGCTCGGCTCGTTGGCCATCACGATGCGGTCGAGGTGGTCGTCGAGCTCTCCGAGGAACGCGGCGAGCTCGGCGTCGATGGCCTTGGCCTGGCGGTCGAACCCGCGACGGCCGCGCGCGAGCAGCGTCTCCAGCTTCTTGCCCGTGTACTTGAGCTCGAGCCCGCGCTTGATCAATGCCACGCGCTGGCGGATTCGGTCGAGCTCACCCGGGTAGAGCTTCTTGGCCTTCAGGAGAACGTGCTCGCGCACCCCGACCTTGCCGAAGTCGTGGAGGAGCGCCGCGTACCTGAGCTCCATCAGCTCGTCGGTGGTGAAGCGCGCGGTGGCGTAGGGCCCTTGCTCGCAGCGGTCGACGGCTTCGGCCAGGCCGACGGTCAGCTCGGAGACGCGGAAGGAATGGCCGGACGTGGTGGGATCCCGCGACTCGATCGCGGTGACGGCGGCCCCGACGAAGCCCTCGAAGAGCTGCCTGATGTTCTGGAAGAGACGACTGTTGGCCAGCGCCACGGCCGCCTGCGAGGCGAGCGATCCGGCCAGCGTTTCGTAGCGTGCGCTGAAGGGCTGCACGCGCAGCGCGACGTCGTCGGCATCGACGAGTCGCCCGCCCGCGCCGGGCTTGCAGTTGATGAGCTGCAGCACGCCGATCGTCTCGCCCTGCGGCGTGCGCATCGGCACGACGAGCATGGACTTCGTGCGGTAGCCGGTCTGCTCGTCGAACGATCGGTTGATGCTGAACGGCGAGCCCTCGGGTGGCGTGTAGGCGTCGGCCAGGTTGACCGGCGCGCCGGTCAGGGCCACATAGCCGGCCACGCTCGTGCTCGACAGTGGCAGCGTGGTGGCCCGGAACGGCACCTCCAGGCTGTCGTTCTGGGCCAGGGCGAAGAAGAGCCGTGCGTTGCCGTCAGCCTCGTGCTCCACGAGGTAGAGCGAGCCGGCATCGCTGTTCGTGATCTCGCGCGCCTTGGTCAGGATCACCTCGAGGAGAGCCGCCGGGCTCCGCTCGGCAGACAGGCGGATACCGATCGCGTTGAGCTCGCTCAGCTCGCGACCGAGGCGGGCGATCTCCTCGGCGGCGTCCAGATCGGCGAAGGCGTTGGCGATGGCGCGGACGAGGATGGCGCGACCCGGGTAGGCCGGGAGGAGCCCATACCAGTGCTCGGGCCAGGTGCCGGGCCGCCGCGGATCGACCAGACCGATGACCCTCACGTTGGAGCCGGGAGGGCGATCGGGGCCGTCGGCGTCGGCGAGGAAGACCAGCGGCACGGTCGAGGCTACGACCTCGTCAGGACCGAGCTTCCGCATGTCGAACTCATCTGCCAGGAGCGAGGCCGCTGCCCCTGCCGCCCCCGCATGTACGGGGTAAAAGACGGTCCGACGCATGAATTCGAGCGTAGGGCGGCCTCGCCGGCCAAGTCAAGATTCGCGGGGATTTGCGCATAATGGGTGGCCTATGACGGCTTTTGCCGACTTCACGACGCTCTGCGTCGAGCTGGTCAGGACAGCAAGCCGCCTGGGCAAGCGTCGGCTGGTCGCGGAGTTCCTGCGCACCCTGCCGGCAGACGAGGTCGCCAGCGCCGTCGCATTCATGACCGGACGCCCGTTCCCGGTGTCGGATTCCCGGGTGCTGAACGTCCGCGGTTTGCCGGCACCGGCCAGGGACATGGGGCCGGCCACGGGCCCACCCCTCACCATCGCCGATGTCGAGGCCGCGTTCGTCGGGGTGGCCGAGGCTGGCGGCGCAGGGGCCCGCCGGCTCAAGGACCAGCGGCTGACCGCCCTGGCGGCCCGGGCCTCCGAGGCCGAGCGCGAGGTGATCGGTCGCATCATCGGCGGCGAGATGCGAACCGGCGTGTCGGACGGCCTCGTGCTCGAAGCCATCGCCGAGGCGGCCGGTGCGGATCAAGCCCGGACGCGGCGCGCCGCCCTCTTTCTCGGCGACCTGGCAACCGTCGCAGCGCTCGCGCTCACCGGAGGCCCCGACGCCCTCGCCGCCGTCACGCCGCGACTGTTCGTTCCCATGTTGCCGATGCTCGGCGAGATCACGTCGGATTTCGGCGAGGTCTTCGCCGCGCACGGCGGCGTGACCGCGCTCGAGTTCAAGTACGACGGCGCGCGAATCCAGGTTCACTCCGATGGCCAGCGCGTGGGGATCTGGAGCCGCCGACTGTCCGACGTCACCGCGAGCCTTCCCGACGTCGTCGAGATCGTCCGCCGCGACCTCGGCGGCGTGCCGTTCATCCTCGACGGCGAGGTCGTCGCCCTCGATGCGGCTGGCCGACCGCTGCCCTTCCAGGAGTTGATGCGTCGCTTCCGCCGCGTCCACGACGTCGAGGCGCTCCTCGGCCAGGTTCCGCTGGCCTTGCACTTCTTCGATTGCCTGGTCGCCGAGGGCCAGTCCCTCATCGACGAGCCCTCGGAGCGTCGATGGGGGGCCCTCCGACGCGTGACCAGCGGCCGCTATCTGGCCGAGCGCTCCGTGGTGACGACGGTGGCCGAGGCCGACGCGTTCCTCGCGCGTGCGCTGGCCGCCGGCCACGAGGGCGTGATGGCCAAGGACCTGCGCGCGGCCTACGAGCCGGGCGGGCGCGGCAAGCGCTGGTTCAAGCTGAAGGCGGCGGAGACGGTGGACTGCGTGATCATCGCCGCCGATCGCGGCTCCGGCCGCCGCGTCGGCTGGCTCTCCAACTATCACCTGGCGGTCCGCGACAGCGACGGGTGGGCCGACGTCGGCAAGACCTTCAAGGGCCTCACCGACCAGGAGTTCACGGCCATGACCGAACGGTTGAAGTCGCTCGCCGTCAGCGACGACGGGTACACCGTGCGCGTCACGCCGGAGATCGTCGTCGAGGTCGAGTACAACGAGATCCAGAAGAGCCCCACCTATCCGTCGGGGCTCGCACTGCGCTTCGCCCGCATCGCACGCATCCGCGACGACAAGGCGCCGGGACAGGCGACCACGCTCGCGCAGTTGCGCGATCTCTACGAAGCTCAGTTCAGGACGAAGGGACGCGCCGGCTGACGCGTCGTGTAGAATCGCGCTTCGTGACTGCGCGCGTCTCGACCGGTCTTCCCAGGCTCGATGCGATGCTCGGTGGTGGCCTCTTGCCCGGCACGCTGACCGTCATCTACGGCGCGACCGGAATCGGGAAGACGCATCTCGGCCTCACCTTCGCCGACCACGGCCGGGCGGCCGACGGCGCGCGCGGGGTGATCCTCGACATGAACGGCCGCGGCGACTCGCAGCAGCACGACGAGTACGCGCGCCGGCTCTTCCACTGGGACCTGACCCCGTGGAGCCACAGCGTCACGCCGATGAGCGACCCGTATCCGCCGCCGGCCCAGATGGACGCCTTCTACTCGAACGCGTACACGTGGGTCGGGCGCACGCGGGATTTCCAGGTGCCGACGCCGGACGGTGGCTGGGAATTCGACTGGAACTGGAAGGCGACCTACAACCGCGCGCTCTATACCATCCGCCCGTTCCTCTACTTCCACTTCGCCGCGGGCAGCCGGCGCGTCGTCGTGGACGGTGTGGAGCCGATGGATTCACCGGCCGACTCCATCCAGTTCTTTCTCTTCGACGAGCTGTACCGCAAGGTGATCCATCGCGACGCCGAGACGCTGGGCATGGAGATCTGTCTTCCCGTCTGGCAGCACCGTGAGTTCATCGACGCCCACCTGTACGAGCACACGACGATCACGACGCTGCTGCTCGTCACGACGGAGGAGACGCGCCTGGAGGACCTGCTGGCCCGCAAGGTGGCCACCGGCGACATCGGCGCGACGGCCAACACGATCGTGGTCCTGGGCAGCGAGCGCGTCGGCAACCGCCTGGCGCGCATGCTCTGCGTGGTGAAGCATCGCGCCAGCGCGATGTCCGATGAGATCGTCGAGTTGCGGGTGGGGGAGCGCGGGATGGAGATCGTGTAACCCGTCTGGAGAGCGGGTGGCTGCGGCCTTGTGAGACCCGTTCCCCGCCGACGTCAACAATGCGCGACGCGTGGGTGGAAAAAAGGCGGCGTGACCGTCGTCGCCGAGCACGTGGTCGCAAAGGCCGCAGCCACCCGCTCCCCACGGCTCCCTTCCGCGCCGGCGTTCCCGGTCAGACTTCCTGGGTGGGGACGAACTTGCGCTTTTCGATGAAGGACCGCGGCCCGTTCAGCGTGTCGGGGAGCGACAGGTTCGTGTTCCAGAGCGTGTTCTCCAGGCGGAGGCCCTCCTCGAGCGTCAGCCCGAGGCCACGGATGCACGCTTCCTTGTCGGTGCGCAGTGAGGACTGGGGGTATTCGCAGATCTGCTCGGCGAGCCGGGTGCACTCGTCCTTCAGCCTGGCGGCTTTCACGACCTTCGTGACGAAGTTGATGCGATAGGCTTCCTTGGCGTCGAACCACCGGCCCGTGATGAGCAGATCGAGCGCCACGCCGAGGCCGACGATGTGGGGCAGGCGCTGGGTCAGTCCCGACTCGGCGCCCACGTTCCAGCGGCGATTGACGACACCGAACCTGGCGTGGTCGGCCGCGATGCGGATGTCGCACGCCATCGCCAGCTCCATTCCTCCGGCCAGGCAGTAGCCGTTGATGGCGGCGATGATGGGCTTCCACACGTTGATGCCCTTCGTGATCCCGCCCAGGTTGGGGCCCTCGTGCGCGCGCCGGCGATTCCAATCCGGCGACCGCTTGGAGATGGTCTCGACGTACCAGCGCAGGTCCGAGCCCGCACAGAACGACTTCCGTCCGGCACCGGTGAGGATGGCCACGTAGAGATTCTGATCGTCGCGGAAATCGTGCCAGACCTTCCACAGATCCTGATCGACGACCTCTTCCAGGCAGTTCTCGTGCTCGGCGTTGTCGATGGTGACATAGGCGATGTGGCCCTTCTTGTCGTACTTCACCTTGCGGAGCTTCAGCGCCATGCCAGTCTCCTCAGCGAAATCTTCACACCGATGCCGTTGATCAGGATGGTGAGGACAGAGGCCGCGAGCGTCGCCTGATAGAGATCGTCGCCGACCTGACCGGCGCTCCGGGCGACCTGGACCAGGACGAACGAGAACTCGCCGATCTGGCCGAGCCCGATCCCGACGCTCACCGCGGTCGCCCACGGGTAGCGGAACGCCCGCACGATGGGGGCCCAGATCACGAACTTGCCGATGACGATCATCGCCACCAGCACCGTCACCAGCCTCCAGTGGCTCACCAGCGCGGCGGGATCGATGAGCGCGCCGACGGTGACGAAGAAGAGGGCGACGAAGATGTCGCGGATCGGAAGGAGTCGCAGGAGCGTCTGGTGGGCATGGGCGGAGCTGTTGACGATCAGTCCAGCCAGGAACGCCCCCAGCGCGAACGACAGTCCCGCGGCATGCGTCACCGCCGCCGTGCCGAGCCCGATGGCGAGCGTGACCAGAAGGAAGAGCTCATCGTTGGCGGTGGCCACCACACGGGTCAGGAGTCTCGGCACGGCCCACGCGGCCAGGAAGACGAAGGGCACCATGATGACGCCGGCCCTGCCGAGTGCGAAGGCCAGGGCGAGCAGGCGATCCGGGGTGAGTGCGCTCAGCGCAGGCAGGACGACAGTCAGGATCACGACGACGAGATCCTCGACCAGCGTGATTCCGATCATGACCCGCCCGAGCGGCGTGTCGAGTGCCTGCTGGTCGAGCAGCAGACGAGCCAGCACCATCGTGCTCGCGACCGAGACGATCGCGCCCACGGCGATCGCCTGAGGCCCCGGCCAGCCAAGGGCGCTGCCGACGACCAGGGACAGCGCGATCGACAGCACGATGCCGAGGGGGCCGCCCACCACGGCGATCCATTTGACACGCAGCAGGTCGCGTAACGAGAACTCGATGCCGATGGAGAACATCAGGAGCACGACCGCGACTTCGGCGAAGAGCTCGAACGTGTGCACGTCCGACACGGTCGGTCCCGGCGTGAACGGCCCGATGATGATTCCGCCGACCACGTAACCGAGGATGAGGGGTTGACGCGCCAGCCAGGCCAGCACGCCGCCGACCAGTGCGGCGCCGATGACGTACGCGAGGTCACGGACGAAGAGCGGGTCGTCTACCATGCGATGGTTGGTGCGGGAACTCTAGCATGGCCACCCTGAGACTCGACGCCCTCGGGCTCACCGCCAACGCGCTGTTACGGATCGCCGTCGGCGCGGGAGGCAAGGACGCCGTGCTCGTGGGCGGTGCCGTACGCGATGCTGTCCTGGGCCGCGTCCGCCGCGACGGTGTCGATCTCGATCTCGCGGTGCCACGCGGCGCGCTGGCGCTCGCCCGTCGCGTCGCCGAGCGGGGGCGTGGCCGGCTCGTGCCGCTCGACGACCAGCGGGGCACGGCGCGCATCGTCCTGGGCGCCGGGCGCATCGACGTCGCTGATTTTCGCGCGCCGACGCTCGAGGGCGACCTGGCGGCGCGCGACTTCACGGTGAACGCGCTGGCGGTGTCGATCCGCGCGCTCGTGCGTGAGGGCCGCGCGGCCGTCGTCGATCCGACCGGTGGTCTCGCCGATCTTCGCGCGCGCCGCCTCCGGCTTCCGCATCCACGCGTGCTCGACGACGATCCGCTCCGCGGGTTGCGCGGCGTCCGGCTGGAGGCCACGCTCGGCCTTCGCCTGACGCCGACGAGCGCACGCGCGATCAAGGCGGCGGCGCCGCGGCTCGCCGGTGTCGCTGCTGAGCGGGTGAGGGACGAGTTCCTGGAGTTGCTCGCGCAGCTTCGCAGCGCCCGGGCGCTGCGACGCGCCGATGCCCTTGGCCTGCTCACCGTCATCCTGCCGGAGATCGAACCGATGCGGGTGACGACCCAGCCGGCTCCGCATCGTTTTCCCGTGCTCGAGCACTCGCTGCGCGCGGTGGATGGCGCCGATCAGGTGGTGGCGCGCCCGGGCGATCTCGTGCCGTTCGGCGAAGAGCTCGGACCTCACCTGGCGGCCCCGGTGGCCGGCGGCGTCACGCGCGGCCAGGCGTTGAAGCTGGCGGCGTTGCTCCACGACGTGTCGAAGCCGGAGACGCGTCGGGCCATTGGCGGCCGCGTGCGATTCTTCGAGCACGACCTGATCGGCGCCGAGCGCGTCCGCGACATCGGTGAGCGCCTGCGCTTCCCGGCGGCCGTCACCGGCCTCGTCGAGCGTCTGGTGCGCCATCACCTGCGGCCGATGCACCTGGCCTCGGCACCCACCGTCACGCCCCGCGCCCGCTATCGCTTCTATCGCGACCTCGGCCCGGACACCCGCGATCTGCTGCTGCTGGTCCTGGTCGATGCGGCCGCGGTGCGCGGCGAGGCGCCGCGACGCGCCTGGCGCCGAGCGTCCCTCGTGCGTGATCTGCTCGCCGGCTGGAGCGAGCAGCAGGAGATCGCGGCGGCGCCGCCGCTGCTCCGTGGCGACGACGTCATGCGCCACTTTGATCTGACGCCCGGCCCCGAGGTCGGCCGCCTCCTCCGGCGCGCCCGCGAGGCCCAGGATCTCGGGCGGGTCAGCACACGTGATGAGGCGCTGGCGTACCTTGACTCGTCGCGGAGGCGCTCATAAAGTACGGTTCACCACGACGCAATCGTCCGCGGTTCTTCCGAGAGGAGATCTCATGAAGGTGTGGCGTGCCGCACTGATCCTGTCTTCCCTGTTGCTGCTTCCATCGGGGGCGATGGCGGCGCCGGCCGGCAAGGTGGTCATCGCCCAGGGCGTCGATCCCTCGACGCTCGACACGATGAACCAGCAGGAGACGCCGGCGTCCGTGGTCGCCACGCATCTCTTCGACACCCTGGTCGAGCGCGATGCCAACCTCAAGGTCGTGCCCGCGCTGGCCGCCGAGCTGCCCCGGCTGGTGTCCGATCGCGTGTGGGAGCTGAAGCTGCGCAAGGGCGTCAAGTTCCACAACGGCGAGGAGTTCAACGCGGAGTCCGTGAAGTTCAGTCTCGAGCGCGTCAAGGACGCCAAGCTGCGCGCCTCGTCCAACTTCCGTCCCATCGACCACGTCGAGATCGTCGATCCCTACACGGCGCGCGTGCACACCTCCAAGCCGTGGCCGACGTTCACGACGATCATGACGTTCCGCCAGGCGTCGATGTACCCGCCCAAAGCCTACGCCGGCAAGGACACGGCCTTCATCTCGAAGAACCCGATCGGCACCGGGCCCTACAAACTCGTGCGGTGGTCGAAGGACGAGGAGATCGTGCTGGAGGCCGACCCCGGGCACTGGCGAGGCGCGCCGCGCATCAAGACCGTCGTGTTCCGGCCAATTCCCGACGACGCCGTGCGGGTCGCGGCGCTTCAGAACGGCGAGGTCGACGTCGCGGTGAACATCCCGCCGCACCTCGCGAGCCCGATCGCCAATCATCCGCGGCTGTTCCTCTCAACGGCGCCGTCCATCCGGACCATCCAGCTGATGTTCCAGACGGCTGAGTACGACGAGCAGCACAAGCTCCTCGGCCCGTACAAGGGCGTCACGGCCGACAAGCGCGTCCGGCAGGCCATCATCTCCGCGGTCGACGTGGACGAGATCATCAAGACGGTGCTCGACGGCAAGGCGATGCGTGTCGCGACGATGCTCACGCCGCTCCACTTCGGGTTCGATCCATCCCTCAAGCCCGTGAAGCAGGACGTGGCGAAGGCCAAGAAGCTGCTCGCCGACGCCGGCTTCCCCAATGGCGTCGAGATCACGCTGAACGGGCCGCAGGGGCGCTACGTGCGCGACAAGGAAGTGGCCGAGGCGGTGACCGGGCAGCTGGCCAAGGCCGGGATCAAGGCGACGCTGCGCACGCACGAGTTCGTCGCCTATCTCAACAATCTGATCTACAAGCACAAGGGCGGACCGGTCTGGTTGATCGGGTGGGGCACGCCCACACTCGATGCCGAGACGATCTACGGACCGCTCTTCCGGACGGGCGCGAACCTCACCAGCTACAGCAATCCCGAGCTCGATCGCCTCTTCGACGAGGCGCAGGCGATCATGGACGAGAAGAAGCGGCTGGCCGAGTACCACCAGATCAACAAGCTGTGGGTCGAGGACGCCGCCGCGGTCCCGCTCTACCAGCAACTGGACCTCTACGGCGCGTCCAAGCGTCTCAACTGGAAAGCGCGCAGTGACGAGCTCATCAAGGCCTACGACATGGCGCTCAAGGACGGCAAGTAGCGGAGGGACGGCTCGGTAGTAGAATAGGCAGCGCCGGGCGGCCGTAATTCAGTGGCAGAATGCCAGCTTCCCAAGCTGGACGTCGCCGGTTCGAATCCGGTCGGCCGCTCCAATAACTCAGGGCCTTACGGGACACCCCGTAGGGCCCTCGCCGTCTCGGGTCACCGAATGGTCACCATGAGACAGCGGGCAGCTGCTTGAAACGCGACGATCACGCCCGCCGCAAACGCGGCGTTCGTGGCGTAGTAGAAGACGTCCTCCCATCTGCCAAGGGCCTTCAGACGCGCTGCCCGCTGCTTCATGTCTAGATGCCGGTCGTTCATGATGTCGAGTAGAGTGTGGCCCAGTTCTTCCGCGTCAGGATTGCGAAGAAGCAGCGTCTCGACCGCCTGAATCTTCTGAACCGATAAGAACGCGTCTTGATTCGTGTGCTCGCGCGACACGACGCGTCCAAGGACCGCCGACAGGATACCGACTACCCAGATAGCACCAGCGATGCCGATCCACACTGCCTCCCGTGTGGCGCACGGCGTTTCGACAAGACGGGACAGCCCATAGAGTCCGCCGCCCATCAAGCCGATTTGCCAGATGAGCGATTGATCCGTGTGCTGTTGCGACGCCTGCGCAAGTGGCCGCGTCTCGCGCATGGCATCCCGATATCCTTCGGCGTTCTTCCTCAGCGCCGCGAGCTGCTCGTCAGGGTCACAGTCCCTCTCCGGCAAGCCACTTTGCCGCCGCAGAGCCGTCTCGCCGCGTGAGGTTCGGAATGAAGCGGTGGTAACGCCGGATCACCATCTCCACCGACGTGTCCCCGAGCTGCTTCGCGACCCAGCCGATGTCCTCGCCCGCCGAGAGCATCAGCGTCGCGAACGTGTGCCGAGTCTGGTACATCGTGCGGTAGCGGAGGCCCGCGCGTCGGAGCGCCGGCTTCCACACGCGCTCGCGCAGGTTGGTCATGTCGAGCGCGCCGCCGTCGCGGTTCGGGAAGATCCACGGCGCGCGCAGTTGGCTCGTGGCGCGTTGGGCAAGCAGCGCGCGTTCGACCGGGGGGAGCATTGCGACGTCGCGGACCGACGCCACGGTCTTCGTTGGCCCCTCGCCGAATCGGTTCACGGTACGCCGGACGCCGAACGTCTTGCGCTGCCAGTCATGTCCTCCCACCGAAGCCCGAGCTGCTCGCCTGGTCGGACTCCCGTGAAGAACGCCACGGTGAAGTATCGGCGGTCCTCGACATCACGCTACGACGCCGAGATCCCTGCGGCGCCTTCACGTCGTAGCCGTGCCGCCGCATCGCAACGACGATCACGCCCAGGCCCGACCATGAGTCGAGCCACGCGTGGATGGCCGCGAGCTCGGGGACCCGGAACTTCACGCGAAGGGAACGCAAGCGCCGCGATGAGGAGAGCGCGGCGACCTCGGTGCTCCTTGTCGGATCATCGACCATTCGTTAGGCCCGATGGTTGAATTGGCGCCGCTGCGCGCCATAACACTTGCCGGAATATGGCGCTCGCAGCTGGCTACCTCCCTGCCCGTCGGCGTGATGGCCGGCTTTTGGAGGCGAGGATTCGCATCGGCCTGTGAGCATCAGCGATTCCGGAGTTGTCGCTCGGCTTCGAGCCAGTCTTCCACGTCTCTACCGGGCCACTCTCCACGCGACAGATAGATCTCGAAGGCGCGCTTGGCGATCTCGTCGTGACTCGGCCGCCGCGCTGCTTGGGTCCTGGGTTCGTCGAGATCTTGTGCGACGCCCGTGGTCTTGCGTTGGTTCGTACCCGCCATCAGAGTCCCCCTTAAGCTTGACTCGAAGCCCAACTTTTCAGTCCATCCAAGGGTACCCTCCAGGCCGGTAGACCTCGAATTGAAATTCTAGCGAGCCCGAACCCGAAAGAGCCCCCGTCGCGGCAACGGGGTGGGTGCGCCAACACAGCGCGACTGCGCTGAAGGCAGCCGGAAAGGTCGCCATCTGCGTACTTGTGGATCAGGCGGTTGGGCGGACGCCCCTTTCGACGACATCATGAGATCGTGGAAGTGGAACTGGGAGGGTCAAATCCCGGCAAACCCCTTGAACCGGGACCCCGCAGAGGTGCAGCGATGAGGCCGCCGAAAGAGCGCCAGTCGCATGCCGCGGGGAGTGCACGTAATATCCGCAGCGGCCACCACTCGAGGGCTTGACAGGCTGAATTAGAACATAGATTCTTTTATCCGTGCCGCGCGCTGCGAAGTTCGACGAGGATCAGATCGTGGCGGCCGCCGGACGGCTGATCGCCACCCGTGGGCCCTCCGGCGCGACGATCGGCGCGATCGCGCGTGCCGTGCGGGCGCCGACGGGTTCCATCTACCACCGCTTCGACTCCAGGGACGTCCTGCTGGCCGAGGTATGGTTGCGCGCTGCCGCCGCCTTCCAGGACGCGTTCTTCGCGAGGCTGGCGGGCCCGGTGCCCTGGCAAGCCGGCCTTGCGGCGGCGCTCCACATGGCGCAGCGAGCCCGCCAGCACCCTGATGAGGCCCGGTTGCTGCTGCTCCACCGCCGAGATGACTTCGTCGACCGCGGATGGCCACCGGCCATGCGCCGGCGGGCCCAGCGGCTCGGGCGACAGATCGACACCGAGCTGCGCGCCTTCACCCGTCGCCTGTGTGGCCGCGAGGACCCGCGAAAGGTCCGGATCGTCGCGTACGCCGTCGTCGAAGCGCCCTTCGCGGCCATCCGTCGCCACGTCGCCGCCCGTGAGAACCTCCCGCCGTATGTGGATGTGCTGATCCGAACCACGTATGAGGCCGTGATTGGCCTGCTCGGTGTTCCGGACTAGACGGAAGTGAGGCCGGACGATGCGATTCCCCTCGAAACTCCTCGACGTGCTGACCACGTATGACTCGGTGTTCTTGAGGCTGGCGCTGGGAGCGACGTTTCTCGCGGCGGTGTCCGATCGCTTCGGGATGTGGGGACCGCCAGGAAGCCCGAACGTCGCCTGGGGCAATCTCGAACGGTTCGCGTCCTATGCGGCCACGCTCAACCCGTGGGCTCCGGCGGCGCTGATCCCGGCGATCGTGTGGATCGTCACCATCGCCGAGACGGGCTTTGGATGCGCGCTGATCCTCGGTCTCGCGACTCGATGGTCGGCGTTCTCGAGCGGAGTGCTGTTGCTGTTGTTCGCGCTCGGCATGACCGTTGGCACAGGAGTGAAGTCGGCGCTCAACGCCTCGGTCTTCTCGGCCTGCGCGGCCGCCTTCGCGCTCGCCACGCGGCCCGCCGACCCGTGGACCGTCGATGCTCGCCGCGCGAGGAAATGAGGCAAGCATGGGTGCAAGCGAAAACGTCCAGGTGATGCTCGAGATCTTTCGCTCGATCGAGCGACGCGATGCTCAACGCTTCCTCGACCTCTGCCATGCCGACGTGGAGTTCCACTGGCCACCATCGCTCCCCTACGGTGGGGCTTCACGTGGCCGGCCCGGCACGAGCCCCACCTGGAGCGACACGTGGCTTCCCCTCCAACCTGGCGAGACCGAGCGAAGGATGGATCCCCGTGTCGTGGCCGCGGGCGACGACGAAGTCGTCGTGCTCTGGCGTCAGCGGGGGATCAATCCGGATGGCGACCGATTCGATGGCCCGGTGCTCGGTCTCTATCAGGTCCTGGAGGGAAGGCTCGCGCGGGCTCAGATGTTCTATTTCGACACCGCGGCGCTGGTCAGCTTCCTGGCGAAGACCAGAGGCACGGCTGAGACCTGACCCCAATTCCGTTCACACCTTCACGGCGGCGTTCGATCGGCTTCGACGGCACGGCCGTTGCTGATCGTCATAAGACGATGCCGATTGCACACCGGGCAAAGCGCTTGACCATGAAGATGATGGTTTGGGCCACGCTCGTCATGGCGACGCTGTTCGGTACCTCGTCGCTCGAGGCGGGTTCAGTCAACGTTCGGATGGTCGAAGGCCACACGCGGGGCTTCCTGGTTCTGCGGACGATGAGTGGAAAAGCACTCGCACACGGCGAGATGGCTCAACGATGCAGCGGGGGACTCGTGCACGGGCATCTGACCTTGAACTTCGCCGATGGCTCACTCTGGGACGAGCACGTGACCTACTCGCAAGAAAAAGTGTTCCGGCTCGAAGCCTTCCGGCACGTGCAGCGTGGTCCGTCGTTCCCGACGAGCGAGGTTTCCTTCGACCGCGGCAGCGGCCGTTTCCAGGCGCGAATCCAGGATAAAAAAGGTGACGAGGTCAAGGAGGCGAGCGGCCCGTTCGACATGCCGGCCGATCTCTACAACGGCATGACCCTGGTGTTGCTCAAGAATTCCGCTCCGGGAGCCGGCGTCTCGGGCCAAATGGCGGTCTTCGGCCCGAAGCCCCGACTCATCAAGATGGAGCTGATCCACGAGGGTGAGGACACGATACGGGTCGGACCGATCACGAAGACGGCCTGGCGCTATCTCGTCAAGCTGGAGATCGGCGGGCTGACCGGCGTGCTCGCATCGGTGGTCGGCAAGGACCCGCCCGATCTACGCTACTGGTTGATGGCCGGTGACGTTCCGGCCTTCGCGCGATTTCAGGGTGCGATGTACATGAATGGTCCGGTCTGGCGGATCGAGTTGACGCCGGTCGAGTGGCCGAAGTGAGGCGCGCCGTTCAGTCTCGTGCCTCGCGCGTCTCGTCGCGGATCAGGGTGCACTGCCGGATCTCACCTGCTCCCTGCTCAGGGGAGACCACCTGCAGGCGTGGCCGGCCGACGAAGTACCTGACGCCGGCCTCGCCTTTGACGTAATAGACCTGGCCTGCCTTGACGTCCAGTGTCACGGCTGACTTCGCCGCATCGTCGATGGCCTTGAAGCGCAGGAGATCGGGATTCGCGCGCTCCGGAGCCGGAGTCGTGTGACGGTAGGACGACTGTCGTGATGCGGTGCGGGCCCACAGCTCCACCAGGCCCGGCCTCACGACGTACGGATAATAGCCACCGTTGCGCAAGGTCGTGACGACCTTGTCGTGGGCCTTGACGTCGTAGCTCAAGGCCTCGCCGGCGAACTCCGGAGTCCGGTAGATGTAGATCACCGCCATGCCTCTCGGAATCTTCGCGACCGGCCGGAACCCGGAACCGTGCGTCGCGCACCCGGCGAGGAGCAGGACGCCGATCAAGGACGCTGCGATCGAAACCGATCTGTGGCGCATGCCGCTCTCCTTGGAGAAGGTCGATCCCGTCAGGGCTGGAACACGTAATCGAGGCCGATGAGAAGCGGAACGAACTCCGTGTCGAAATGCGGCCCGAAGACGGCGCGGCCAGGATTGGGGCCGCGGCTGCCGGACACCTCGGTGCTGAGGCCGTGTGCGTTCCTCGGGTCCATGTTGTCATGGGTGAGCAGGTACCGGGCCTCGGCTCGGAGGCGAAGGCGCGACGTGATCGGGAGAGCGACGCCGAGAAGCGCCCCGAGGGCAGGCACGACGTTGGTCTGGCCCGGATGTACGCCAATCGCCACCAGCCCGCATCCCAACCCGCCGTACGCGAACTTTTCCCCCGGCCCATCCAGGAAGACGCGCCCGGTGAAGCTCCCCAGGACCGCGCCGCGATCCTGACCGACGCGCACCGCCTTCAACGAGCGGGGCAGGACGCCCGGCGTCGACGTCCCCCAGTAGAGGCCATCGACCTGCAGCCCGAAGTGAGTCAGCCAGAGCGAGGCGGTCGTGCCGCCGACCGGGCCGAGCGCAGCCCTCACGTCGTGCGATTCCGTGCTGCCCACGCGAGGTTCAACGATCTTCACGTCCTGGTCGCCGCTGAGCGTCAGCCCTCCCGTGACCCCGAGGCTCGACTCACCGCGCCCCGGGGTCGTCGGCGCAACGACCAGCGTCACCAACAGGGGCGTCGACCACATCACGCGCGCGACGAATCGTGTTCGGCTCAACCGGGACGCCTACGATTGACGTTGTCCCGGCATCCCGAAGCTATTCGACTCGTGCAACAGCCCATCAAAGCACGCTAGCACGCTCATTCGGGAGCACCGGCAAGCTTTCGAAACCTTGACCATCGGGTCGGGGGTTACGGATCGCCGTAACCCCCGATCGTGTCTGTCAGGCGGCGTGCCTGTTGCGCGGAGCTGCTTCGGCCTGCTCGGCTTCCTGGGCCATGCGCTCGCCCAGGGACTCGAGCTCGTCGTGGTCGATCTTGTCGGCGAGCTTGAACATCTCGTCTTCTTCTTCCTCGACGTGGTGCTCGACCAGCTCTTCGAGCACGGTCATCTTCGCCTCGAAGCGCTCGTCCTCGGGGTCGACCGTGGGCAACTCGGCCAGCACGAGCTTGACCACGTGATGCTCCTCGTACGCCTCGAGGACCATCTCCTCCGCTTTCTTCGATGGCACTTCGCGCAGGGCGGGGTAGAAGATCTCTTCCTCGATCTTCGTGTGCAACGTGAGCTTGGCGCCGATCTCGTCCATCAGACGGCGCCGCTCGGGCGCCCCTTCCGCCTTTCCGACTCTCTTGAAGAGGGCTTCCACTTCGCGATGCTGTTTCTTGAGCAGCTTCACCGGATCCATGATGCGGTGTCTCCTTTCGCGGCGATCTTCTCCGCTGCCACGCTGCACGTCGCGTTCCGGCGACGCTGAAAGGAACCCGCGGCGCCGCTGGCCGCCCAATTGCACCACCGAGGGCCCCATGAGCGCCGACGTGACCGCAGATCTGACCGTCGAAGTCCGCCTGAACTTGCTGGATTTCTCGTGGTCCTGGGAGATCCGTCACACGCGAACCCATACGCTGGTGGAGTCGGGGGCGGGGCGGCAAGACTATCCCTCGGCTGACGACGCGTACTCTGCTGGATGCACGCGGCTGGCGGCCCTCACCGCGGGCAACGTGGAAGAGGCTGCCTGAGCACGCGCTGAC
Source organism: Candidatus Rokuibacteriota bacterium (assembly GCA_003220615.1). Classification (GTDB taxonomy): domain Bacteria; phylum Methylomirabilota; class Methylomirabilia; order Rokubacteriales; family CSP1-6; genus 40CM-68-15. The sequence goes on along the minus strand of QHTB01000179.1, from coordinate 13,488 downwards.
TCCCGAACGCCACCGCGAGTCGCCGGCATCACTCCTGCACACCTCCCGGCCGCCATGAAGCTGAGAGGTGCGGCCTCGAAATTGCGGCGCGGAACCTTGAAGCTCCGTGGGCGTGGGACGTGGCTGGGTGCGGGGGCGGTCGCGCTGGCCGTTCCCGCCATGTTCTTTTCCCGGCGCTTCGCGAGACTCCTCTTCGAGCATCACGACGACGCCTTGATCGCGCTCCAGTGGATGCCGGGCGTCGGCGTCTTGCTCGGGTCTCTGGCGTCACGGCGGAAATCCGGGCCGCCACCGCCGCTCTACGAGAGCGAGTCGATGCGGGTTGTCCGGGACGCGGTCGCCAAGGTCGCGCCGACCGGCGCGACGGTCGTCCTGCGCGGAGAGACCGGAGTGGGCAAGGAGCTGGTCGCCCGCGACGTCCACGACTCGTCACTGCGCCGCACTCGACCCTTCGTGAAGATCAACTGCGCGGCGCTCCCGTCCGAGCTGCTCGAAGCCGAGCTGTTCGGTTACGAGCGCGGCGCCTTCACCGGCGCCGAGGCGCGCAAGCGCGGGCGCTTCGAGCACGCCGACGGCGGCACGTTGCTCCTCGACGAGGTGGGCGAGCTCCCGCCGGAGCTTCAGCCGAAGCTCCTTCACGTCCTCCAGGACGGCGAGTTCTTTCGCATCGGCGGTGCCCAGCCCATCCGCTGCGACGTCCGCGTGCTCGCCGCCACCAACCGCGATCTGGAATCAGCGGTCGAGGCGGGCGAGTTCCGCCAGGACCTCTACTATCGACTCAACGTCGTCGAGATCCGTATCCCACCTTTGCGCGAGCGGCCGGAGCACATTCCCGCGCTCGTCGAGTACTTCCAGCGTCGCTTCGTCACCGAGTACGGGCAGCCGGCGGCCGTGAGCGCCGCGACCCTCGAGCTCTTCCGCGGCTACGACTGGCCGGGCAACGTGCGGGAGCTCGAGAACATGATGCGGCGGATCGCCGTGCTCGGGAGCGACGATCACGTCGCCGACGAGCTCCGGTCCCGCGCGAGGGCGCGCGTCGCGCTCGACGGCGCCATGTCAGGCCGCGCCACCGACGCCGAGGTGCGCGGGCTCAAGGAGATCTCGCGAGAGGCCGCACGCGAAGCCGAGCGCGCCGTGCTGCTCGCCGCCCTCGAGCGCGCCGGCTGGAATCGCCTGCACGCCGCCCGGATCCTGGGCATCAGCTATCGCTCGCTCCTCTACAAGCTCGCGGATCATCGGCTGCGGCCGCCGGCTCGCGGCGCGGGCGGCGGCTCCGTCGCCTGAGGGTTGTGTAGGTAAAAACTTTCGCCACCGGATTCTGGGGTTGCGTTCGCGAATTCGACGCGTGATCCTTTTGCGCCAATGCCCACTCCCTGCGCAAGGCCCGCCTGAGCGTGGACCTTTCCGGACTCCGTGTGCTCGTCGTGGACGACCACATCGACACGCTCGACATGATGCGCGTCGCGCTCGAGCTCTGCGGCGCGGCCGTGATGGTGTCGAACACCGCTCGCGAAGGCCTGCAGGCCGTCGTTCGGTACGGCCCGGACATCGTGCTCAGCGATCTGGCGATGCCCGAGGAGGACGGCTTCTGGCTGCTGGATCAGGTCCGGTCACTGCGACCGCAGGCGGGCGAAGGATTGCCCGTCATCGCGGTCACCGCACACGCGCGTCGCTACGGCTACGAGGAGATCTTGCGCGCCGGCTTCAATGGGCTCATCCGCAAGCCGGTCGATCCGGTGTCGTTGTGCGACGACGTTCGCGGATTCGTCGACCGAGGCTAGGCGCTTTCGGAGCTGGCCGCTACCGACACGGCGACGCGCACGAAGGCGTGCGGGTCCACCGGCTTCGTGAGGAAGGCGTCGAAGCCCGCGCCGAGCGCGCGCTGGCGATCCTCGGGACGCGTCAGCGCCGTCACCGCGACCGCCGGGATCCGTGACGCGGGCGGCGGCAGCGCCTGCCGCACTTCGCGGATCAGATCGAAGCCGCTGCGGCCCGGCATCGACAGGTCGCTGATCAACACGTCGAATCGCCTCGTGGACAGGCCGTCGAGCGCCGCCGCCACATCACCCACGGCCATCACGTCGGCACCGTGCTGGCGGAGCACCGCAGAGAGCAGCTCCAGCGAATCCGCATCGTCGTCGACCAGGAGCACGCGGGCCCCATCGAGCCGAAGTCCATCGGCGGCAACCTCCACCGTCTCGAGCCCGGTCTCACCGGCGGTCGTCTCGGCGGCCAACGGTAGCGTCACCGTGAACGTGGCCCCGCGCCCAGGGCCGTCGCTCTCGACCCTCACGGTGCCACCGTGCAGCTCGACGAGGTTGCGCACGATCGCGAGACCGAGGCCGAGTCCGGCCTGACGCCGGCTGCCGCCGGCATCGGCCTGGCGGAAGCGGTCGAAGATGTGGGGGAGCAGATCGGGGTCGATGCCGAAACCGGTGTCGCGCACCGTGAGGCACGCGTCGTTGCCCACCCGCTCGAGGCGCACCGTGATGTCGCCCCCCGCCGGCGTGAACTTCACCGCGTTGCCCACGAGGTTCGTCACCACCTGGCCGAGGCGAAGCGCATCGCCGCGCACTGTCGCGGGATCCGGTGCGACGGTGAGCTTCACGCCCTTCTCGGCGGCGGCGCCGGCGAGCGACTCGGCGGCGTCCTGGACAATCGGGCCGAGGGCGACCGGGCGGAGGTCGAGCAGGAGCTTGCCGGTGATGGCCCGCGAGAGATCGAGCAGGTCCTCGATGAGCCGGGCCTGCAGTCGCGTGTTGCGCTCGATGCTCTCGAGCGCCCGCTCGGTCTGCGCCGGGCTCACCCGACCGGCGCGGAGCAGCTTCACCCAGCCCAGCATCGCGGTCAGCGGGGTCCGGAGCTCGTGCGAGAGCACGGCCAGGAACTCGTCCTTGGAGCGATTGGCCTGTTCGGCCTCCGCCCGCGCGTGGCGCTCGCTCTCCGCCAGGTGCGCACGATCGATGGCGAGCACCGCGCGGTCGGCGACGCGCCGGAGGAAATCGAGGTCCGCCTCCGTGAAGACGCGCGGCGTCGCGGCCCCGACGTGGAGCACGCCGACGAGTGTGTCACCCGAGCGCAGCGGCACCCCGACCAGCGAGCGCACGCGCTTGCGCAGGAACGGACTCACGACCTCGACGTCGGCGAGGTCGTTGAAGATCAGGCCGCCCGCGCTCTCCGCGATGGACCCGGCCACGCCGGTGCCCAGCGGAATGCAGAGGTCCTCGAAGAGCTCCTCGTGGAGGCCCTCCGATTCGATCGGGCGCAGCCCCCGCCGGCTCTCGTCCCACAGCAACACCGTGGCCGTGTCGCAGGCCAGGACCTCGCGGATCCGCCGCATCAGCTCGACCAGGAGCTCGTGCAAGCCGAGTTGAGAGAGGGCGTGGTCGGTGACCAGCTGGAGCTTCCGCAGCGTGGTCGCGGCGGCCTCGGCCTGCTCGCGGGCCTCGTGCTCGGCCGTGAGGAGCCGGCGCAGCTCCTCCTCGATCCGCTTCCGCTCGGTGATGTCCATCATGGCGCCGATCATGCGGACGGGACGGCCGCTCTGATCGCGGAGCGTGGTGGCCCGCGCCGCCACCCAGCGCGGGCCGGCGCCGTCGCCGGGCTGCACGCGATACTCGATCTCGTACTCGGCCGCGTCGTTGATGGTGAGCGCGCGCCTGATGGCGGCCTCGATCCGACGGCGATCGCGGGGATCGACCCGGGCCAGAAACGACGCCCGCGTCATCGGTGCGTCGACCGACCCGAGGATCGAATCCATGCGCTCCGACCACGTGGCCCGATCGGTCGCGACGTCGTACTCCCACAGGCCGAGCCGCCCTGTTTCCACCGCGAGCCGCTCCCGCGCCGCGATCTCGCGGCGCTCCAGCTCGGCGCGGCGGCGCTCGGTGAGATCGGTCAGCGCGACCACCGTGCCGGTCATGCGCCCCTCGACGAAGATCGGGTGAGCCCAGGACTCGGCCAGAAAGGACGCGCCGTCGCTCCGGTGAATGATCTGCTCTCGCAGAGAGGGCGAGCGCTCACCCCGGTGGTCGGGCACGAGCTCGCGCACGTCGCGCCCCAGCACGCTCGATGGGCTCCCGCCGAGCATCTCGGCGCAGGCGCGGTTGGCAAAGATACAACGGCCGTCGAGGTCGACGCCCAGGATCGCCTGGCCGGTGGAGTCGAGGAGCGCCAGTCGCTCCTGCGCCAGGCTGAGCCGCTCGCGCTGGGCCACGGCCAACCGCCGGCGGGAGCGGTGAAGCAATTCGGAGAGCACGGAGACTCCAACGCCGACGGACACGAAGAGAACGAGTGCCAGGATCTCGGCGGGGGCGCTGACGCCGAACTGGTTGATCGGATGCAACCAGAAAAAGTCGACCGCGGCGGCGGACAGCAGACTCGCCACGATGCCCGGCATGAAGCCGCCGTACCAGGCGGCCCCGACCACCGCCGGAAAGAACGTGAAGAACGGCAGGTGCACGTCCCAGAGGGGATTGAGCGCGATGCGGATCACCGTGGCAGCGACGACGCAACCGATCGCGACGAGATAACCAGTCACGAGGTTGGTGAGCGTAACGAACGCGTGCCCGCGGCGCAAGCGATGTCTGACAGGCTGCTGTAAAAGCTACAGAAGCGCTACGAACGGAGCGTGGCGATCATCCGAGGGCGTGGCCCTTGCACTGCTGAATCGAGAGTACAACGATGCGCGTCTGGGACTTTCTCAAGGAGACGTTCAGCGAGTGGAGTGAGGACCGAGCGCCGCGGATGGGCGCCGCCCTCGCGTACTACACGGTTTTCTCGCTCGCCCCGGTGCTGGTGATCGCCATCGGGGTGGCCGGAATCTTCTTCGGTCAGCGCATGGCCGAGGGCCGCCTGATGCACGAGATCCGCAACCTGGTCGGGCCCGAGGGTGCCGGAGCGATCCGGGCGATGATCGCCAACGCGGCAGCCGATCGCCCGGGTGGGGTGGTCGCCACGATGATGGGTGTGGCCGCCCTGGTCTTCGGCGCGACCGGGGCCTTCGTCGAGCTCCAGGATGCCTTGAACACCATCTGGAAGGTCCAGCCCAGGTCCCGTGGGCTCCTTCGTATGCTGAGGGACCGCTTCCTCTCGTTCACCCTCTTCGTCGGGATCGGGTTCCTGCTGCTGGTATCGCTAGTGATCAGCGCAGCCCTGGCTGCCCTGGGCTCGGTCACCGCTCGGTACGTGTCGCCCTCTCTGCTCCACGGCGTGAACTTCCTGGTCTCCTTCGGCGTCATCACGGTGCTGTTCGCGATGATCTTCAAGATCTTGCCCGACGCGAAGATCGGGTGGCGCGACGTGTGGCTGGGAGCCGCCGTCGCCTCGCTGCTCTTCTCCGCCGGTAAGTTCATCATCGGTCTCTACCTGGGCAAGAGCGGCATGGCTTCCGCCTATGGTGCGGCCGGCTCCCTGGTGATCGTTCTCGTGTGGGTGTACTACTCGGCGCAGATCCTCTTCCTCGGCGCGGAGTTCGCGCACGTCTACGCGCGCCGTCGCGAACAGGCGTTGAAGCCCGTGACCGACGTCGGTGTCGGCGTTCCTCCGACACGCCCGCGTTACGAGGTCGCCGCGCTGGCCGCGGTCGGCGGTTTCCTCCTCGGACGGACGCCGCTGCGGCGCGTCGCCACCAGCGCCCCGGAGGCGGCGAAGACCGCCGCCGAGGTTGCGCTGGCCGTCGCGGCGATCGAGCGCGTCCGTCGAGCGCGGAACGGGAAGCGCGTGGCCTAGACGCGCGGTACGACTTTCGGAAAATCTCTTCTCGACCGCGAAGCCAACTCCGCAATTTCCCGTTCGGCATGCGGCTTGCTCCTCAGCACGGTCGACATGCGTATCTTCGAGCCGAGAGTTGCTTCCTTCATCAAGGTGCTGGCCGCGATCTCGCTCGTCGCGCTCGTACTGACCCCGATCGCATGGGGCTACGAGCAGCGGCGACAAGCCCGCGCGTGGCAGATGGCGGCGTGCACGTACCGGGTGCGCGAGGTGGCGCTTCGAACGGCGATCGTTCGCTTGGAATACGCGAGCGACCCGTGCGGCGCCCTTCAGCGTCTCGGCTTCGAGCTGGAGCCACCTCGCTAATTCACCGTCCGTCGGCGCTGATGCGGATCGCATAACGCATCGCGCCTTGCCGGCGCACTCCCGCCAGCGCACTGTGCGCTCTGCCGGGGGACCGCATGGGCGACGCCGACAACCGACGTCCACAGCTCGACGTCGGCATCGAGGCGCTGATCGAGGAGATGGTGCCGGAGGCGTTGTGTGACGCCTGCCTGGCCTTCGCGTTCGAGGTTGCCCTCGACGACGTCCACGCCGCCGTGCCCCGGGTCCTGCAAGCCTCGCTGCGCTTCACGCGCAAGAGCTCGGAATGCTTCCGCTGCGCGCGCACGCTGGAGCTGCTGACCATGCGCTGACCGTGCACTCTTTCCAATACCTGGTGGGCGCGCTCTGGCGGCACATGCCTTGCTCGACCACCTCTCCACGAGGGCTGACACATCATGGCGATTGTCGTCGAAGGTCTGCGGGATCCAGCGCTCCGCCGCCTGATCCGCAAGAAGCTCGATGCTCTCCGCGATCACCTCCGACAACCACCCACCGCCGTTCGCGTCGGATTCACCGACGAGAATGGCCCCAAGGGCGGCCCCAGCATCCGCTGCGCGCTCACCATCGACATGGCTCGCCGGCGAGCGGTGCACGTCGAACACACCGCGACGACGCCGCGTCGGGCGTTCGACCTCGCCTTCGATGCGCTCGAGCGGCGAGCGCTCCAGGAGATCGATCGCACGCGCGATCGCCGGCGACGCCCCAAGAAATACTTCCTGGCCAGGCGCCTGCTCGAATCCGAAGCCGGGCCGCCGGTCGAGCGGCGCGGCGGTGAGCGCCGCACGGCATGAGCGCCGTGGACTTCCGTCAACGCTTGCGCGAGCTGGCGCGCTTCGAGCCGAGCGGCTCACCGGTCGTCAGCGTCTACCTGAACACCGAGTGGGTGGACGAGCACCAGCGCGAGCGCGTGCGCATCTTCGTGAAGAACGCGCTGGCCGAGGCGCGCGGCCGCCGCTGGGCCGACCGTGACGACCTCGACTGGATCGAGCGTCAGAGCGGAACGCTCATCGGGCGCGCGGTCTTCGAGGACGCCAACGGCGCCGTGCTGTTCGCGTGCGGCAGCGCCTCCCTGCGCGAGCTGCTTCCGCTGCGGGTGCCGTTCGACGACACCTTCGTCGTCGACGCGCGTCCCTACGTGCGGCCGCTGGCCGGCATCGTCGACGACACGCCGCCGGCGCTCATCGTGCTCGCCGACGGGGTCAGCGCGCGGCTCATCGCCCTCGACGCGAGCGGGGTGACGGACGAGACCGTGCTGCAGGCCGAGGTGCCGGGCCGCCACGAGAGCGGTGGGTGGGCCGATCTCGCCCAGTCGCGCTACGAGCGTCACATCCTCGAGCACCGCGAGCAGCACTTCGCGGCGGTGGCGGCCGCCATTGGCGCCTGGACCGAGCGGTACGACGCGCATCACATCGTGCTGGCCGCCGAGCCGCGTTCGGCGGCGGCGTTACGCAAGCACCTGCCGGAGGCGGTGGCGGCGCGGATCGCCGGCGTGGTGGCCGGAGCCCGACACGAGAGCTCGCCGGTGATCGCCGACCGTGCCGCCGGCGTCCTCGCGCGGGTCGCTCAGCAGGCCGACGAGCGCCGCGTGGACGAGGCGCTGGCCGACGCCGCGGAAGGGAGCACGGCCGTCGCCGGCGTGACGGCGACGGTGGGCGCGGTGAACCGAAACGCCGTCCGTCACCTGTACGTGCTCACCACGTTCCGCGAGCCGGGCGCGGTGTGCCAGGACTGCGGCGCGCTTCAGCGCGGCGTCCACTTCACGTGTCCGTTCTGTGGCCGGGGCACACGGACCACCGAGCTCGGTGAAGCGCTGGTCGAGCGCGTGCTCGCGTCGGGCGGCGAGGTGACCACGCTCGAGAGCCACCGGCCGCTGGCCGGGCACGGCGGCGTCGTAGCCCGCCTCCGGTACGCGGCATGAGGCCCCTCTGGAAGGGCCTGGTCACCTTCGGGCTGGTGTCGTTTCCCGTCGGTCTCTACTCGGCGACACGCCGTCAGGCCGAGCTCCACTTCCGCCTCCTCCACGAGAAGGACCAGGCGCCGATCGATTATCGGCGCTTCTGCACCGAGGAGGACGTGGAGGTCGACTGGAAGGACATCGTCAAGGGCTACGAGTACGAGAAAGGCCGCTTCGTCGTCGTGACCGACGAGGATTTCGAGCGCGCGGGGGTGGCGGGCACGCACACGATCGAGATCCGCGACTTCGTGCCCGCCGGTGACATCGACTTCGCCTACTTCGAGATGCCCTACTGGCTGGTCCCGGATGGGCCGGGGCGCAAGGCCTACGCGCTTCTGCGCGAGGCGCTCGAGGAGAGCGGCCGCGTGGGCATCGGGACCATCGTCATCAGGGAGCGCGAGCGCCTCCTCGCGCTCCGTCCAGCCGGGCCGGGCTTGATGCTCACGACGATGCGCTTCGCCTCCGAGCTGCGTGCGGTCGACGAGCTGAACATGCCTCAGCCGGCGGCGGCCTCGAAGAAGGAGCTGGCGCTCGCGCTCCAGCTCGTCGAGACGCTGGCCGGTCCTTTCAAGCCCGAGCAGTACCATGACGCGTACACGGAGGCGCTCCGCGCCGTCATCGAGGCGAAGATCGAGGGCAAAAAGGTCAGCGCACCGAAGACCAGCCGCCCGCCCAGGGTGATCAGCCTGGTGGACGCGCTGCGGAAGAGCCTGGCCGCTCCGCGGGCCGCCGGGCAGGCGAAGACCGCGGTCAGGAAGCGCGCGCGACGCCGCGAGAAGAAGGCCGCATAGCCTCGTCGGTCAGCTCGGTCAGCCGCTGCGCGTTCGCCACCGCGTAGCCGCGCTCGACGTTGTTGAAGTACGCATACACGTCGCGCCCACTCCGCTCATCATCCGCCGCTGCAAGACGAGCGCCAGGGAGCGCCGGGCACGTGAGTTGCACGATTCTGGCGGCTATCACACGCGAACGCTCTTCGAAGGCGCGATCTCGTGAGAACGCCGCCGATCGAGAAGGAAGGTACGCCAATGAAGCTCGTGTCAGCCGTCGTCATGGTATTCACTCTCGTCGCTCCCGTCCTCGCTCAGCAATCGCCGCCCGGCTCGGCCCAGACACCGGGTCAACCGCCGTCGACCTCTGCGCCGTCGAGCTCGTCTCAGCCGATGCTCCAGATCGACAGCAGCTCGATCGTCGGGAGCCCGGTCCGCTCTCCCGATGGCAAGGACCTCGGGAAGATCAGCCGGTTGATGATCGATCCGCGCGAAGGCCGCGTCACGACCGCGGTCATCTCGATGGGTTCGAAGCTCGGGATCGGCGGTCGCAACGTCGCCGTGCCGTGGACGTCGCTCAGGGTGGGTCAGGATCAGCAGAAGCTCGTCTTTACCGCGGACCAACGACTGCTCGATCAAGCGCCGTCGGCCAGCCCCGCAAGTGAGGACAAGCAGGAGCGGTCGGAGGACAGCAAATAACTCAGTGGTCGGAAAGGGCGGGGCGGGCGAGACCTCTCGCCCGCCGCGCTCAGCTCACGCGATAGGCGTCACGACGGTGTTCCTCGGACGCGGGACGGTTCTCCGGCGTAGCCCGACCGTCATCGGAATGCTCCGCCTCCGCTTCGCGATGCCTTTTATCGTCCGCAGCCGTCTGTCCAGGAAGTCGCGTGGCCACTGGGGCTCTCGAATCGTCATCGTGCGACGAGAAGGGGCAGCAACGGAGGTGCCACCGAGCGGGGCCGCTGGCACTGGCCCTGCAATCCTTGCATCGCGGAGGTGACCGATCATGACCAAGTCCCTGGTGTTTCTCCCCGTGCTGGCGCTGAGCGTGAGTGCAATCGCTTGCGCGGGCCCCACACGGAGCACCACCAACGATCCGTCGGCGTTGCCTGGAACGAAGCCCCCGCATTCCGATGATCTGAAGCGCAGCGATCCCAACACCGACGCCGAGGAGCATCCCAATCCCGCGCGGCCGTCGGGTGGACCCGGCACGGGCGGCGGCACGAACTGAAGAGCATTGAGGCTCGCGTGGCGGCTCTCGCGCGCGAGGAAGTCGTTCGGACCGTGTCGAAACCACGCGTGGAATGGGGAGGTATTGGAGGGGGCGTCTCGCCCCCTCCAATCTTCATAGTCAAAGCGCTCATCGATCCCGCCAGCGCCCGCTGACTTCACGGCAGCAGACTCTCGAGCAATGCCTTCATCTCGGCGCTGTTCCACTCTCGTGCTCCGACGGCGACTCCAGCCACGTCTCCGCCCGGCCGCACCACGAAGGTCGAGGGAAGACCGACGACCCGCCAGGCGCCGGCGGTCTTCGAATCGGGATCGAAGAGGATGGGGAAGGTGAGGGCGAGGTTGCGGACGTAGGGATCGATCAGCGTGGCGGGAGCGCCGCGATCCACGGACACGCCCACCACGACCAGGCCACGATCGCGATAGGCGCGCCACAGCGCTTCCAGCGTCGGCATCTCGGTCGTGCACGGCGTGCACCACGTCGCCCAGAAGTTCAGGACGACGACCTTGCCTCTCCAGGTGTCGAGCGTCGCGTCGCCGCCGCCCCGACGGGCGAGCCGGAAGCTCGGGCCACGCTGGCCTTCCTTGAATTCGGACACGCCGGCGCGCTCGAAGACGTCGGCGACCCGTGTCCCGTGGCCGTGGCGGTGACCACCGTCCTCGCCGGCGCGGCGCCCGGGCAGGCCCCACAGCAGTGCGCCCAGCAACGTCAGCGCGAGCGCGAGCTGCACCAGGCGCCGGCGCCGGGTCAGGGCGAGGGTGTGAGACACCCAGCTCTTCACACGCCGAGCTTCTCGCGCGTGATCGCGCTCTCGCGCAGCTCGTGGGCGGGGCCCTCGAAGACGATCGCGCCCTTCTCCATGATGTAACCACGGTCGCACACGTTGAGCGCCATGCGCGCGTTCTGCTCGACCAGCAACACGGTGACGCCGAGCCGCTTGAGCTCGGTGATCATCTCGCGGATGTGACGCACCATGGCGGGCGCCAGGCCCTGGGTGGGCTCGTCCATGAGGATGATACGCGCCCCCGCCATCATCACGCGCGCGATGGCCAGCATCTGCTGCTCACCGCCCGAGAGCGTCTTGCCGGGCTGGTCGAGACGCTCCCGCAAGCGCGGAAAGTGATCGAACACCTGGCCGAGACGCTCGCGACGGAGCGTGGACGACCGGCCGCGCACGGCCGAGAGGCCGAGCTCCAGGTTCTCGCGCACGGTGAGCCCGGGAAAGATGCGGCGGTTCTCGGGCACGAGGCCGACGCCCCGACGTGCGATCTCGTGCGGGCGCAGACCGATCAGGGACTGGCCGTCGAACTCGATCGTGCCGCGCCACGGGCGGAGGAAGCCCATCGCCGTCTTCATGAGCGTGGTCTTGCCCATCCCGTTCTTGCCGAGCAGCGCGACGGCCTCGCCCTGGCGTACCTCGAGCGACACCCCGAAGAGGATCGGCGTCGCGCCGTACCCGGCGTGGACTTCGCGAAGACGCAGCACCGGGTCAACCCGTGGGCATCAGTCGTCGGCGCCGCCGAGATAGGCGTCGATGACGCCGGGATCGGTGCGGATCACGTCCGGAGGCCCTTCGGCGATCTTCTTGCCGAAGTGGAGCACGGCGATGCGGTCGGAGATCCCCATCACGACGCTCATGTCGTGCTCGATCAGCAGGAGCGTCAGCCCGCGCTCACGGACGGTGGCGCGGATGAGCGCGGTGGCGTCCCTGGTCTCGCCCGGCGTCATGCCGGCCGTCGGCTCGTCGAGCAGCAGCAGCGTCGGCTCGGTCGCCAGCGCGAGGCAGATCTCGAGATAGCGCTGCTCGCCGTGGGAGAGGTTCTCGGCCAGCTCGTCGCGGCGTGCCGAGAGCCCGAACGCGTCCAGGAGCGCGCCGACGCGGTCGTCGACGTCGGGGCGACGCCAGAGCGAGGCCAGGCGGCCGGCGACCGTCGTGCGGGACTGGCAGGCCACGCGCACGTTCTCGACGACCGAGATCTCCGGGAAGATGTTGGTGATCTGGAACGTCTTGGCCACGCCGCGCCGGTTGATGATCTCGGGTGACAGGCCGGTGATGTCGTCGCCGCGAAAGCGCACGCGGCCGGCCGTCGGCGCGTGGAGCCCGCTGATCACGTTGAAGAGCGTGGACTTGCCGGCGCCGTTGGGCCCGATGACCGAGAAGATCTCGCCCGGGCGGACCTCGAACGACACGCCGTTGAGGGCGGCCAGCGCGCCGAAGTGGCGCGACAGGCCGTCGACCTCCAGCATCGGCGCCGACGGCGAGACTACGCCGTTGCCCGCCATGGACGGGTGAACAGACGGCGGAGGCCGAGCAAGCCCCGCGGCATGAACAGCACGATCACGATCAACACGGCGCCGATCACGATGAAGTACCAGTCCACGTACGAGGAGACCTTGTCGCGGAGGATGGTGAAGAACGCGCCGCCGATGATCGGCCCGACCAGTGTCCCGAGGCCGCCGATCATCACCGAGATGATGAACTCGCCCGACTCCGTCCACAGCATCAGGTCGGGCGTCGCGTAGGCCGCGCGGATCGGATAGATCGCGCCGGCGAGACCGGTCAGGAGCGCGGAGACGAGGCAGACCGCCATCTTGTAGCGCTGGACGTTGTAGCCGAGGAAACGCGCGCGGTCCTCGTTCTCGCGGATGGCGACGAGCACGCGCCCGAAGTGGGAGCTCACCACCGTGCGGCAGACGACGTAGGCGACGGCCAGGTAGCCGAGGACGAGATAATACTTCTTGAGCGGCGTGTCGATCGGCAGCCCGGGCAGCAGCATCGCCTCGGGCAGTCCCTGGATGCCGTCCGAGCCGCCGAACGTCTGCGTGTAGCGGAAGAACGTGTAGACGACCTCCGCGAAGATCAGCGTGAGCAGCGCGAAGTAGATGCCGCGGCGGCTGGTGGCGAAGTACGACACGATCAGCGCGTACAGTCCGACCACGACGACCGCGAAGCCCAGGCACGCCCAGAGCGACAGCACCCCGCGCTCGAGCAGGACCGCCGTGGCATAGGCGCCCAGGCCGTAGAACGCGGCGTGGCCGAACGACACGAGGCCGGTGTAGCCCATCAGCAAGTCGAGGCTCATCGCGATGGCGCCGAAGAGCAACGCGTCGAAGGCGAGCAGCAGGTAGTACTGGGTCATCCACGGCCAGAGCGGCAGCGCGGCCAGCAGCACCGCCGTGACCAGCGCGCGCCAGGCGATCACTCCAGCACGCCCTCCCGGCCGAAGAAGCCGCGCGGCCGCATGATCAGCACGACGATCATGATCCCGAAGATGGCGATGGCCACGCGCTGCGGGTTCATCCAGAGCGTGAGCAGGCTCTGGGCGATGCCGATCACGAACGCGGCGATGACCGAGCCGCTGATCGATCCCATCCCGCCCAGGATCACGACGATGAAGGCGAGCAGGATCATCTCGACGCCCATCTGCGGGTACACCGTG
>QHTB01000178.1 GCA_003220615.1 Candidatus Rokuibacteriota bacterium | reverse complement strand
TCCCGAATCACCGCGCGAGGATACACCCCCGGCGGTGACTAGACGCCTGACGACCGACGGCGCCGGGCCCTCAGCCAGACGAGCCCGGCCATGCCGGGGCCAACCAGCAGGAGCGTCATCGGCTCGGGCACGGCGGCCGGCGGCCCGCTCGGCCCGTCCAGCTCGACCCCGGTCTTGTCGCTCTTGCCGTTGCTGAAGCCCTTGAAGCGGGCCAGCTCGCTGTTGAAAACGTCGGTTTCGTTTACACCAGCGTTCGAGAGCGAAAACACGAACTGAGCCGTTTGCCCTACGGCGATGCCGCCGAGCGGGCTGCCGCCGGCGCGGGTGAAGGCGGTGTTGAGGTTTCCGCCGAGCGAAACGATGTCGGTCCGATGGCCGAAGGGACGCGTCTTGACGTCGCCCTCGAGGAACGTGTCGAAGTCAGGGTCGGTCGTGCTGAACAGGGTGGCGGCGACTCCGGATGGCAGGTTGAAGGCATCCGCGACGATGTAGCCGGCGTTCGCGGCCGGGCTCGTGTTCGTGAAGCTGATCGTCAGCCATGATCCCGAGATCGTGAGCGACGTCTGGCAAAATCCGACCTGAGTGGGCTCGGACGTCAAAGGCCCACAGGTTCCAGTCAGCGTCGCCTGGCTCACGTCGGGAGCCAGGAGCCCCAGCAATACCACGACCACCGCCATACACATCGTCAACACGGTTCGTCCCTGCCTCATAGTGAATGCCCCCATAGCCGCTAATGACCGCCACACGCGAGAGAGCAGCAACGATGCCAGGCGTCGAAGTGTCGGCTTTTCAGACGCTTCCGAGGGTGGGTATAGCCGGTAGGGTTTACACCGTAAGGGATTCCGACAGGCGACAGCCCCGAACGACGCCGTGAATCGCCGGGAATCCGATGTGTTGGGATATGGGCCTCGCCCATCGGGTCTCTGCCATAAGGAATTCCGACAGGTCTCGTCGTCAGCCCGCTTGACACTTTCGCGCCAGGCGCCCTAAGTAGGCGGCGATCACCTCAGGGCGACCACCTCCCAAGGAGGAAGCATGGCGACTTTAGAGAAGCTTTCCGCGCGCGGCGTCTACGATCCGCCCGGGTACAGCCAGGCCATCAAGGTCACCGGCGCCCAGACGATCCTCTTTCTCGCCGGCCAGGTGGCCTACGACAAGGACGGCGGCGCGGCCCATCCGGGCGACTTCAAGGCCCAGGCCCGGCAGGTGTTCTCGTCGGTGAAAGCGCTGGTCGAGGCCGGTGGCGGCACGCTCGCCAACGTCGTGAAGATCACGACCTACGTGACCGACGTCCGCCATCGTCCGGAATTTCGGACCCTGCGCGACGAGTTCTTCGGGCCGAGGGGGCCCGCCTCCACGATGGTCGAGGTCAGCAAGCTGGCTCATCCCGACTACCTCATCGAGATCGAGGCCATCGCGATCGTATGACGTCGCTCGATCTGGTCGTGAAGAACGTCCGCGTCGTGCGGCCGCGGCAGCTCACGGTCGAGCGCCTCGACCTCGGCGTCAAGGACGGCCGCTTCGCGCTCGTGGCACCGGAGATCCCGGCGGGCCACGCGCGCGAAGTCTTCGACGGCCGGGGCCTCCTCGCCTTTCCTGGCCTCGTGGACGCCCACACGCACGTCGGCATCTATGCGCCACTGGCCGACGATGCCGTGACCGAATCGAAAGCCGCCGCGATGGGCGGCGTGACCACGATGCTGACCTATTTCAGGACCGGCCAGTACTACCTGAACCGCGGCGGCTCGTGGCGCGACTTCTTCCCCGACGTCCTGAAGCTCTCCGAGGACCGGTACTGGTGCGATTACGCCTACCACCTGGCGCCCATCGAGAGCCTCCACCTCGAGGAGATGGAGATGCTCGCCGTCGAGCACGGCGTGCCGTCGTTCAAGATCTTCATGTTCTACGGCGGCTACGGGCTCCACGGCCGGACCGACGACGATGCCCAGCGCCGCTTCCTGATGCTCGGGCCCGACGACTCCTACGACCTCGCGCACTTCGAGTTCGTCATGCGCTCGGCCGCGCGGCTCTGCCAGCGGCGTCCCGAGCTGGGCGAGCACGTGAGTGTGAGCCTGCACTGCGAGATGGCCGACGTCCTCAATGCCTACACGAAGCTCGTCCAGCGCGACCGGTCGCTGGCCGGGCTCCGCGCGTACAGCGCAGCGCGGCCGCCTCACGGGGAGGGGCTCGCGGTCTGGATCGCGGCCTATCTCGCTCACGAGACGGGATGTCGCAACATCAATCTGCTCCATCTGTCGTCGCGGAAGGCGCTCGACGCGGCGCTCATGGCGAAGGCGATCTTCCCGCACGTCGACTTCCGCCGCGAGGTCACCGTCGGCCACCTGCTGCTCGACTGCGACGGACCGGCCGGCGCCCACGCCAAGGTCAATCCTCCGATCCGGCCGCGCGAGGACGTCGAGGACCTCTGGCAGGGCGTGCTCGACGGCCACGTCGACTGGATCGTGAGCGACCATGCATGCTGCGCGAGCGAGGTCAAGGGCGCCCGCCGGCCCGAGGACGACATCTGGCCCGCGAAATCAGGGTTCGGTGGAACCGAATATCTTTTGTCGGGAGTCTTCAGCGAGGGGCGACGGCGCGGCCTGGCCGAGCATCGTATCGCGGAGCTGACCGCGTGGAATCCGGCGCGGCGCTTCGGGCTCACGAGCAAAGGCGACATCGCGGTCGGCTACGACGCGGACCTCGCGCTGATCGATCCGACCCGCCGGTTCGTCGTGCACGCCGCCGACTCGCCGTCGAGCCAGGGCTACACGCCGTTCGAAGGCCAGGAGCTCACGGGCCAGGTCCAGGCGACGTTCCTGCGCGGCCACCTGATCTACGAGCGCGGCGCGATCGTCGGCCCGCCGCGCGGACGCTACGTGCGGCGGCCGGGTCCGCGTCCCTGAGCGTCGTCGAGGTCGTCTACTGGGGGCTCTGAGCGTCGCCGCGCCGGGCCAGCCGAGCGATGGCGTGGGCGAGCGCGCCGGGATCCACCGGCTTGACCACGTGCATCTGGTAGCCGGCCTCGACAGCGCGCATTTCGTCCTCCCGCCGCGCGTAGGCCGTGAGCGCGATGGCCGGCACCTCGCCGCCGCGATCGCGCGGTCGCGAGCGAAGACGGCGGATCAGCGCGTAGCCGTCGTCACCCGGCATCGCGATGTCGCTGACGAGGACGTCGGGCTGAACGACCTCCAGGACCGCGAGCGCCTCGCGCGCCGACCCGACGGCGGTCACGGCGGCGCCGCAGCGCTCGAGGAGCGCCCGCATCAAGACCCGTGTGTCGTCCTCGTCGTCCACCACGACCACGCGCAGGCCTTCGAGCCCCGGCAGCGACGCCGGTGGTTCCGGGTCGGGCCGTGGCTCGGGGAGGCGGCGATCCTGCACGGACACCCGCAGCGGCAGCGTCACCGTGAACGTCGCGCCCTTGCCCTCGCCCGGGCTGTCGACCTTCACCGAGCCACCGTGCAGCTCGACCAGGTGCCGCACGATCGCCAGACCGAGACCGAGGCCGCCGTGCAGCCGCGTCGACGTCGAGTCGGCCTGGCGGAAACGGTCGAACACGAACGGCAGGAAGTCGCGGCTGATGCCCTGGCCGCTGTCGCTCACCGCGATGCGGACGGCGGCGTCGGACTGCTCCACGGCCACGGTCACCCGTCCGTGCATCGGCGTGAACTTGATCGCGTTCGACATCAAATTCCAGATGATCTGCTGGAGCCGGCTGGGATCGGCGAGTATCGGCGTCAGATCGGGTGCCAGCACCGTCTCGATCCGGATCGACTTGGCCTCGGCCGCCACCTCCACCGAATCGAGCGCCGCCTGGACCACGGCGGGGATGTCGACCGGACGGACGTCGAGGCGAAGCTTGCCGCTCGTGATGCGCGAGACGTCGAGGAGGTCGTCGATGAGCTGGGCTTGCAACCGGATGTTGCGCTCGATCGTATCGAGCGCATGACGCGTGGCCGCATCGTCGAGCACGCCTGATCGCAGCATGCGGCCCCAGCCCAGCATGACGTTGAGCGGCGCCCGAAGCTCGTGCGAGACGGTGGCCAGGAATTCGTCCTTGGCGCGACTGGCCGCCTCGGCCTGAGCCCGCGCCGCCTGCTCGCGCGACAGGAGCACGATGCGATCCTCGTCGGCGCGCCTGCGCTCGGTGACGTCGCTCACCACGTAGACGGCGCCGATCAACCGGCCACTGTCCTCCGTCACGGGATCGGCGGTCGCCTGCAGCCAGCGGCTGCCGAACGTGATCTCGGCCTGCTCGCGGTGGCCGCTCCGGACCATACGCATGAACGGCATGTCCTCGCGCTCGACGGGCGTGCCGCGCCACAGCTCGAAGATCGATCGTCCGATGATGTCGTCGGACGCCAGCTCCAGGACGGCCGGGAACGAGCGATTGCACTGGAGCACGGTCCCGGCGCCGTTGAGGAGCGCCACGCCGTCGGCGATGGCGTCGAACGTCGCCTGCCACTGCCGGGCCAGCGCGCGCATCGTCTCCTCGGCCCGGCGCATGCGGAGGAGCGCGTTGATGGTGGCAACCAGGACGGGCGGCTCCACCGGCTCCGTGAGGTACGCGTCCGCTCCGCCCTCGAGGCCGAGCGCGCGATGACCAGGGCCCACGAACGTCGCGGAGAGGTGGACCACGGGGATCGCCGAGGTGGCGGGATCGGTCTTGATGCGACGACACACCTCGAAGCCGCTCATGTCGGGGAGGTTGACGTCGAGCAACACCACCGCCGGCTTGTGGACGGCCGCGATCTGAAGGGCCTCTTCCCCGCGTGTCGCCTCGCGCACGTCGAAGCCCGCCTGCTGCAGGACCTGCGTGCGCGCGTAGCGCCCCGGGCCGTAGTCGTCGACGTTCAGGAGAACCGTGCGGGCGATGTCCATGGTCAGGAGCCGCCGTGACTGAGCGCAAAGTCCAGCGCCGCGCACGCGATCTCGCGCGAGGAGGAGCCCTTGGAAAGGACCGCCGTCACCTTGCCGTCGAGCCGGCGGTGGTCGTCGGGGTCGAGCGCCTTCGACGTCAGGATCACGACGGGGATGCCGCGCGTCCGCTCGTCGGTCCGCAGCGCGTCGAGGACCTCGAAGCCGGACAGGCCGGGCATCACCAGGTCGAGGAAGATCGCCGCCGGCAGCTGCTCGCGAGCGCGCTCCAGGCCCTCGGCGCCACTGGCCGCCTCGATCGTCTCGTAGCGCATTCCAGCCAAGAGCTGACGCAGGACGTAACGCGAGGTCTCGTCGTCGTCGACGATGAGGATGCGCCGGCCGCGCCCGTCGGCCGTCAGATCGTCCAGGGTCGTCATCAGCCAGCCACGCTCGACCGGCTTGACCACGTAGACATCGGCACCCAGTCCGTACCCCTTGTGCGGATCGTCCACGGTCGTCGCGACCAGGACCGGGATGTCCCGCGTGGCGTCACCGGCCTTGAGCTCGGCCAGGAACCCCCACGTGTCCTCGCCCCGCAGCAAAATGTCGAGGATGATGGCGCGCGGCGTGACCTGTCGCAGCAGGTCACGCGCCTGCTTCACCGTCGCCGCGTGGAGCACCTGATAGCGCGAGCCGCGCAGGAGCGTCTGGTAGACGAGCAGATCCTCGGGGCTGTTCTCGAGAACCAGCACGGGCAGCCGGGTGGGATCGACGTCGAGCTGAGCCGCCTCGGCCGGCGCCGCCACCGGCTCCGGGAATCGGACGGGCAGGACCGCCGTGAACGTCGAGCCCACCCCAGGCTCACTGACCAGGGCGAGACGCCCGCCGAGGATCTCGACCAGCTTCTTGGTCAAGGGCAGCCCGAGCCCTGTCCCCCGCACCTTCCGCTGCAGGGGGTTTTCGAGCTGGCCGAACTGATGGAAGATCCGCTCCTGGTCTTCGGCCGCGATCCCGATGCCGGTGTCCGCCACGGAGAACGCGACGGCCGTGTCGTCGTCGACGACCGTCGCCGACACCCGCACCTCGCCGCGCTCGGTGAACTTCAGCGCGTTGGAGATGAAGTTGCGCAGGATCTGGGAAACCTTGCCCTCGTCCTGGAAGAGCGTCGGCACGCTCGACGTGTCCTCGAACACCAGCGCCACCGACTCGTTGACGAGGAGCGGCCGCAGCATGCCGCGCAGCGCGCCGAAGAGGTTGGCCACCTCGAACTCGATCGGGCGCACGACGATCTTGCCGGCTTCGACCTTGGCCAGGTCGAGCAGGTCGTTCACCAGCTCGGTGAGGTCCTGGGCCGCCTTGCGGATGAACTCGACCTGGCGGGTCTGCTCGGACGCGAGATGGCCGTCGGAGTGCTCGAGCAGCAGCCGCGTCAGCGCCTGGATGGAGTTCAGCGGCGTGCGGAATTCGTGGCTCATGTTCGAGAGGAACCGGGTCTTCATCTCGTCGGCGCGGCGCAGGTGGTCGGCCTTCTCGTCCAGCTCCGCATAGAGCGCCACCACACCCCGGTTGGTGTCCTCGAGCTCGCCGTTGAGTCGTCGCAGCTCCTCTTCGCGGGCGCGAAGCTCCTCGAGCGCGCGCAGCAGCTCCTGGTTCTGGAGCTGAACTTCCTCCATGGGCGTCCGCGGGCGCTGCCGGGCCAGGGAGCCGACGATGTCGCTCATCCCCTCCGCGGTGATCACGGCCACGTCACGAGGAACGATCTTCGTCAGCGTGACGGCCGTCCCGTTGCCGGGCTCGGACGTGATCACGAAGTTGTCCATCAGGCGCCGGGCGCCGACGATGCCGACCCCCATGCCGGTCGGCGAGGTGTAGCGCCCGCTCAGGATCCTCGACAGATCCGCGATCCCCGGGCCGTGATCGAGGACCTTGACCGTGAAGAGCTGCGGCGCCGTGCGCCCCTCCACTGCGAACTCGACGCGGCCGCCACCGGCGTAGGTGAAGGCATTGCGAGCGATCTCGGAGACCGCGGTGGCAATCCGTGTCTGGTCCTGGCTGTCGAAGCCGAGCAGCCCCGCGATCTGCCGCGCCCGCTGGCGTGCCGCGACGACGTCGTGCTCGTACTTTATGGCCACCGACAGGATCAGGCTCATCTCGCCACCACCACCGCCACGTCGTCGCGCCGCCGGGCGAAATCACGGTAGAGCACGCCGGCGATGAGGCTGGGCTCGCGCTGGGCGAGCCCGGGATAGCGGCCGAGATCCCAGTGCGTTCCGAGCCCGTCGGAGTGGATCACGACGAGGGAGCCCTCCGGCCACTGATACGAGAACTCGTCGAGGCGGCGCGCCTCGTGACCCGCGGTGCCGTTGTGCGAGACCATGTGGCGCGCGGGGCCGGTGCCGAGGATGGCGCCGGCGATGTTGCCGAGGCCCGCGTAGCGGAGGAGGCGGCGCCGCGGATCGACGACCGCGACGGCGACGGCGGCGCCGCGTGTGGACCGCAGCGCCGCGTGGATCTCCTCGAGCACGATTCGAGGCTCTGGCGTCCGGCTGGCGGCGAACGCGTCGAGCGCCGCCGCGGCGGCGTCCGCCGCAGGGAGGCCGTGACCGAGGCCGTCGACGACGACGATGATGGTGACGCCGGCGCGACACGCGACGGCCCAGGCGTCGCCACACACCAGCTCACCCGGTTTCGGCACGCACACGGCTCCCACTTCCAGCTCGGGCTTCGGCGGGGCCGCGCTCCAGAACCGAGCGAGCACGGCCGTTCCCACGCCCGGGATCGTGTGCACGTCAAATTCAGACGACAGCCTCCGGATGGCACCCAGGCCGGTGCCCGCCGTTCCCGCCGTCGAATAGCCGTCGCGGAAGCACTCGCCGACGTTGGCCATGCCGCTGCCCCGATCGAGCGCCAGCATCTCCAGACCGTGGGCTTCCCCGTCGCGCAGCGTACGGAGGATGACGTCGCCGCCACGGCCGTGCTTGACGACGTTCGACGCCGCCTCGGTGACGGCGATGGCCACCTTGCCGACCACCTCTTCGTCGAGCCCGGCCCCGGAGGCCAGACGCATCGCCGCCCGTCGGGCCTCGCCGGGCTGGCTCGTCTCACTCATCGGCACCGACACCGTGGTCGTCGTCATTTCCATCGCGTCAACGAAACGCGCGTTCCTTCCCCTGGGCGAGACTCGACGCTGAACTCGCTCGCGAGTCGGCGCGCGCCGCCCAGCCCGAGCCCGAGGCCGCTACCGCTCGTGAACCCGTCCTTCAGCGCCTCGTCGATGTTCTGGATCCCTGGGCCCTTGTCCTCGAAGACGAGACGGAGCCCGCGGCGCGCGTTCGCGCTGAGACTTTCCACGAGCACCTCGCCCCCGCCGCCGTAATCGACGGTGTTGCGCGCGATCTCGCTGGCCGCGGTCACGATCTTCGTTTGATCGACCAGACCGAATCCGAGCTCGACCGCCCACCGTCGGACGATCTGGCGGACCCGGACGATGTCCTCGCCCGAGCGAACCGGCCACCGCTCACTTTTGACGATCGGCATGGCCATTTGGCGCGGCGAGAGAGACGCGCAGCAGCTCCATGCCCTTCTCGACGTTCAACGCCGTGCGCACACCCGGGAGCGACAGCCCCAACTCGACGAGTGTGATCGCGACCGCGGGCTGCATGCCGACCACCACGGTGGCAGCGTCGAGGACCCGCGACATGCTCGCGATGTTGCCCAGCATGCGGCCGATGAACGAGTCCACGACCTCGAGCGCCGAGATGTCGATGAGGACGCCGTGGGCCCGATTTTTGACGATCATCTCGGTGAGGTCGTCCTGAAGGGTGAGGGCCAGGCGGTCGTGCATGTCCACCTGGATGGTCACGAGCAGGAACTCCCCCATCTTGAGAATAGGGATGCGCTCCACGAGAGTTGCCTAGTGCCCCTTGTTGATCGTTGCCCCCGTCCGCTGGAGAGCGACGACGAACGCGTCGGCCAGCGAGGCCTTCGTGATGACGGAGCCGAGATCGACGCCCAGGTGGACGATGGTCTGGGCGATCTGCGGCCGGATGCCGCTGATGATGCAGTCGGCGCCCATGAGCCGCGCCGCCGCCACCGTCTTCAGCAGATGCTGAGCGACGAGGGTGTCCACCGTCGGAACGCCGGTGATGTCGACGATGGCGATGCCGGCGCCCGTCTGCACGATCTTCTCGAGGAGGTTCTCCATCGCGACCTGCGTGCGGGCGCTGTCCAGCGTGCCGATCAGCGGCAGCGCGAGAACTCCGTCCCACAGCTCCACCACGGGGGTCGACAGCTCCAGCATGTCCTGCTGCTGGCGCAGGATGACCTCTTCGCGGCTCTTCTGATAGACCTCGGTCGTGTGAAGCCCGAGCTTGTCGAGCAGCGTGCTGGCGGCCCACATCTCGTCGACGAGCGGGTCCGTCTCGCGGATCTCCGCTCGGAGTCGCGCGAAGAGCGGCTGCTTCAGCGAGAACACGAAGGTGGCCGTCTCCGAAGGGCTGAAGCCCATCTGGGCCCGCCCGCGCGAGACCTCGTTCAACACCTCGCGAACCGTCTGCCACTCCGAGCCCGTGATGTCGTCGAGACGCCCGCGCTGGATGGCGTTACGGATGCCGCTGAGCAGCGTGCGCGACTGCTCGCGCAGGTCGGCCTCGCTGAGGAGGTCGGGACGCCGCGTGGCCGAGCTCGTCTGCTCCTTGATCCACTGGTCGAGGAGATCTTGCTCGTGCTTGGCAATGATCTCCGGGAGTCGACTCGACGTTCCTCTCACGTGATGCCTCCTGGCTGACGGCTGGAGCGAGGGCCCACAACGTAATCGATGGGAGGGCGCAGTGCAACGGTCTTCGCGGGAAGTAAGAACGTCAATGAAGAGTAGGAAACCTTTTTCTCTATCGGCGAGTGCTTCAACACCTCAACTGAGTACGCTCTGGTGTCGACGCCGTCAAGCGATCGTCGGGCGAGAACGCGAAGACGAGACGTGAATCGACCAGGTTGGGTCTGGCAAGGGGTTGATGCACGACTTCGGACGATGGCGTCCCGAGCTCCGCTCATCGTCCTTCGTCCGGGTCAGCGGGCGAGGCCCTCCCTCGCGCCCGCTCACTCGTTACGGGTGGTTGATGTTGTTCAGCTCGTTCTGGATCTCCACCTCGACACCGTGCTCGATCTCGAGCTCGACCTCAGGCGGGTCGTTGGGGTCCAGGGGCGCCGTGTCGAAATCGCCGGAGAGGATCGTCCTCTTCGGGGACGTCGTACTGAGGAAGTCCACCACCAAGACCTTGTGGATGCTGCACGCGCCGCCGCTGTTCTTCAGGTCGAAATCACCCACACCGAGCGAATTCGTAAAGAACCCGCCCACGGTGACGGGCGTGGTCGACGGTCCCGTGCCGGCGGCATTCTTGCCGGCGGTAACCATGACCAGGTAAGGATGAAATGCTCCGCCACCCTGAATGTCGACCTCGAACTTGTCGATCGCCGCGCTCTTGAGTGTCGCCGCTGCCACTTTCCTGTCGGACTGGCCGGTGGCCGTGACGCCCGTTGCCTGCTTCAAGACCATCTCGTTCTTGCAGGGCTGCGCCCACGCCGGCGCGGACACGATCAGCGCGAGCCCACCCACGACCACTGCAGTGACCCAATGCTTCCTCATACCGTAGCCTCCTCCATTCGAACGTTGAACTGCACACGCGGCCCACCCGGCCGCATCTGCGCTGCATCAGAGCAAGCGCGCTGCCAAATCCCGTCGCTTCGCCACGGCTCGCGCGTTTGTCCACGAAGCCGTCGAAAACACGGCGGTGTCCGGGTGGTGCCGGTGTGCTCGAGTCACTCGTCGTTATCTCGACACTGCCGATCGTGGTGATTTGCCCTTCGTCATTTGCCCATGCGGCCGTATTCAACGGATCGCTGCCTTCGATGCGAGTGGCATGCGGCCGCTCGTTGAACGACGTGACGACGTACACCGTTCGGTGTAGATCAACCGAGGGACGTGGCGCGCGATGGCGCTCGTATGGGCCAGCGTGTACTATGGTCGAGCAATTTTTCCGTGAAGGGGCAGCCATGAAGCCGTTCGTCATCAATCGTTACGGTCGTATCGTCTTCCCGTTCAACTTCGTGCCGACCTTCGACTTCTCCGTGTTCGACTCGCTCGAGCATTTCTCGGCGGTGATCCGCCGCGACTTCGAGGACAAGGCGCCGGCCGAGAGCGACATCGTGTCCCGCGTCGTCGGCGGCGGCTACAAGACGCGGTACGAGCTGCTGCGCGACCTGGCCTCGACGCTCTTCTGGGCCAACCGCTACGGCATCACGCTCTACGAGAAGCGCCCGACGCGCTGGCGCGACGTGCCGCGCTTCCGCGACGAGGTGTTCCTGCCGGTGTTCAAGGCCACGGACATGAGCGAGCTCAGCGCCGCGGTCGACGCCGGCTATCGCTCGCTCGGCACGACCTGGGACGAAGGCGTCGAGGACAAGGTCTTTCGCATCCTCTTCGACGTCTTCCGCCACCGGAAGTGGGCCGGCGCTGAGCTTCCCGCGATCAAGCCCACCGTCGCCGAGGCGCTCGCCAACCCGCGCAACCTGACGTGGACGCTCCTCGCCTACGACCCGGACTACCCCGGGTATTCGTGGCAGGACATCGTCGAGTGCCATCACACCGTGCCCGAGCTGGAGGCGCTGTTGCGTCAGACGATGGTGCTCCACAACGAGTACCGGTGGGACCGCGGCAAGCTGCGCCTGACCGAGGTCGGCAAGCTGGACGGCGACGACTGGGTGGTGGTGTTCACGCCGCGCAGCGAGGACGCCGCCGACTTCATCCGTCGCGTGCGCGCCGGCCACCGCCAGCGGCCGTCGCGTCCGACGCCGGCCGTATCCGAGCGGCCGCTCACGCCGTACCCGCCTATCGAGGTGCGCAAGCGCTTCGCCGTGATGCCGCGGCTCGAGGCGCTCGCCGTGCAGAAGGGTGAGCAGGTCTGCACCAACGAGGACCTGATCCGCAACGCGGCGTGGTGCTGGTCACCGATGACGGCCGAGGAGATTCATCTCAAGACCGGAATCGCCCAGCGGCTCTACACCGATCTCGATCTCGATCACCTGGCGCTGATGGCGGCGCGGCAGGCGCTCGAGAAGTCGGGCCGGCGTCCGGAGGAGATCGGCGCGGTCGTCTTCTGCTCGTGCACGAGCGCGAAGATGATGCCGTCGGTCGCCACCTGGCTCTCCGGTCAGCTCGGGATCTTCCAGACGCACGCGTCCTGCGACATCGTGGCCGCCTGCGCAGGGCTGCCCTACGGCCTCGCCGAGGCAATCCGTCTCTTGCAGGAAGTCGAACGGCCGGTCCTGGTCGTCTGCGGCGAGAAGTTCTCGGACAAGATCGGCACGGTGCGAACGTCGCGGATGATTTTCGGCGACGGCGCCGCTGCGCTGGTGGTCGGCCCCGCCGAGCGTGGCGCCCCGCCCGACGTGGAGGTGTTCCAGACCTACGCGAGCGGGCCGATGAGCGAAGTGGACTCGATCGTCTGGCCCAACCCGGAGTTCGACAACAACATCACCGTGTACGGGCCCGAGGTGCGTAAGCTGGTGAAACGATACCTGGGCCAGATGCTGTCCGAGCTCAGAGCGCTACCGCATCCTGACGGCGGCGCCGGCTCCCTGATGGACGCGATCGACCTGACGGTGCCGCACCAGGCCAATCGCACGATGGTCGAGCGCATCGCGGCCGACGCGGGGCTCGCGCCGGAGCGCTGTTACTTCAACATCGAGACCGTGGCCAATACGTCGTCGGCGTCGATCCCCATCGCGCTGCACGACGCGATCCGCGGCGGCGTCATCGACCGCCCGCTGCGCGTGTTCGCTCCGGGCTTCGGTGCCGGCGCGGTCGGTGGCTACGTCGTGATGAAGGTGGACCCGGCGATCGCGGCGTGAAACAACGCGCTGTGGCGCTCCTCACCGCGCTCTGATTTTCAAGATGGGAGGGGGGACAGGAGTCCTCCCCTCCCATACCCTCCCCTTCGCGCGATGCGCGACAACAGGGGGCGTTTTGCGCGAGTCTTTCATTCACGCGGGGGCTTGTGCTCAATCCCTGCGCGGCGGCGTCATCCCTTGCCTGAGCGTCGCCAGCACCGCGGCGACCAGCACGGTCGCGCCGGCAGTCAGGAGCGCGCGCTCGAAGGCCACGTCGAAGCCGAGCGCTCCGCGTGCGAGCTCGAAGATCTGCGCCCACGTGAGCACACCGGCGACGATGCCGAGCGTGCGAGCCAGGAACGCGAAGCCGCCCGCCGCGCCCTGCTGGTGAGGCTTGAACTCCTCCATCAGCGCCGCCATGTTTGGAACGACGAAGACGCCCAGGCCGAGCCCAGCGGCGAAGAGCTCGGCGGCGACGGCGGTGAACGGCGTCGTCGCCCCGGCCGTGCCCAACGCCGCGAGTCCCAGCGCTTCCACCAGAAGACCAGCGACCACGGTGAGGCGCGTCCCCAGACGCTCGGCGAGACGCGCGGCCAGCGGTGCGCCGAGCGCCATCCCCAGCGGCGTGAGCGTGAACATGAGGCCGCCGACCATGGGGCCGAGCCCCCGGCGCTCGACTATATAGAAGGGTGCGAGCAGCCAGATCGCGAAGTTCCCCCCGAAAGCGAGGAACGGCAGCGCGCCCAGGTGGAGCACGGGGCGGCGCAGGACGTCACGCACCCTCACCGGTCCCCGTAAGGCTCCCGGACCGTCGCGCCGCAGCCCGCGGAGCGCCGCCACCAGGGCGATGAGGGCCAGCGGCGCGCGAGCGGAGAAGACGGCCCGCCAGCCGACCGTCGCGATGAGCAGGCCGGCCACGATCGGCCCGATGGCGAAGGCCAGGCCGAGCGCGCCATTGAGGAACCCGAGCGCTCGCGTGCGGCCCGTCCGGTCGGCGCCGGCGGTGACGATGGCCGGCGCCGTTCCATACACGAGGCCGCCGGCCAGGCCCTGCATCACCCGACCGGCCAACAACCACCCGAACGTCGGGGCCGCTGCGGCGACCACATAGGCGACGGCGCTCCCGGCCATCCCGACGACGAAGACCGGCCGGTATCCGATGCGATCGCCGAGGGCGCCTCCGGCGAACGAGAGGAACGCGTAGCTCAAAACGTAGCAAACGATCACCCAGCGCATCGCGGGCGCGGACACCCCGAAGGTCGCCGCCATCGCGGGAAACGCGATGTTGACCATCGAATCGAGCGAGATCACGAAGACTCCGGCCGCGCCGACCCACCGGCTCACGCGCGTATACTACGGTCAACCACCACCGTGCCCGACGTTCTCGGCTGGTCGATCCTCGTTGCCGGAGCGCTGATCGGCTCCGTCGTCGCCGGCGTCGCCGGCTTTGGCGCCGGCGTGATCCTCCTGCCGCTCATCGCCCTGACGTTGGGTATTCGCGCCGCCGCCCCCGTGCTGACCGTGGCGATGCTGCTCGGCAACCTCTCTCGGATCTGGTGGAATCGCGCCGAGATCGACCGAAGCGTGACGTGGCGGTTCCTCGTGGGCGCCGTTCCCGCCACCGCCGTCGGCGCGATCCTCTACGCCGGCGCGACCAGTGAGCACCTGCGCCTCATCATCGGCGGCTTCCTGGTGGGCGCGGTCCCGTTGCGCCGACTGCTCCAGAGCCGCTATCTCTCCGTGCGCCTCGTCCACTTCCCCGTCATCGGAGTCGTGTTCGGGCTGCTGTCGGCCATCGTGATGTCGACGGGGCCCGTGCTGGCGCCGTTCTACCTCTCCTACGGCTTGCGGCGCAGCGCCTACATCGCCACCGAGTCGGTGTGCGCGCTTGCCCTGCACGTCACGCGCGGCGCCGTGTTCACCCGGTATGCGCTGCTCGGCGCCGACGCCGTCAAGGTCGGCCTGGTCCTGGGCGCCGTCATGTTCGGCGGCGCCTGGATCGGCCGGCGCCTCCTCGACCGGATGTCGGACCGGGTCTTTTTGGCAGTGATCGAGGCCCTCCTGGTCGTGATGGGCTTGCAGTTCCTGCTGCTCCCGCGGTAAAAGCACGGCCATGGAGATCAAGGCTGGCGCCACCGCCGAGGTCATCATCACGGTCACCGCCGACCGCACTGCCGATGCCATGGGCAACCGCGGGGTAAAGGTCCTCGCCACCCCGTTCCTCGTGGGCCTGCTCGAGAACGCCTGTCACGCCGTCGTGGGGCCTCATCTCCCGCCAGGCGCCGGGACGGTCGGGACGATGGTCGAGATGCGGCATCTGGCGCCAACCCCGGTCGGCATGAACGTCCGCGCCAAGGCCACGCTGCTGGAGACCAACGGCAAGCGGTATCTGTTCGCGGTGGAGGCGTGGGACGACAAGGACAAGATCGCCGAAGGCAAGCACGAACGGGTCCTCGTCCTCGACATGGAGAAGTTCCTGGAGCGCGCCATGTTGAAGGGCGGGGCCTGATGCCGCTCAAAGTCAACAAGGCGATCGTCGGCAAGGAGTACCCGCCCTTCCCGGTCACCGTCGAGCGCGGCCGCATCAAGGATTTCGCGCAGGCGCTCGGCGATCCCAACCCGTTCTATATAAATGATGCGGTCGGCGCCGCCTCACCCTGGGGCGACGTCATCGCGCCGCCGACGTTCAGCATCTCGTTCCGGGACGAGGCCGCCGATTCCGGGGCGTTGCTGCGCGACCTCGGTGTCGACATCTCGCGGCTGCTCCACGGGGAGCAGGAATTCGAGATCCACCGTCAACTGGTCCCCGGCGAGACGTATCTCTGCCGCACCAAGGTCCTCGACGTCTACGAGAAGACGGGCCGCAGCGGCCCGATGGCGTTCGTCGTGCGCGAGACGGCGGTCACCGACCGCGCCGGCGAGATCGCGGTGAGCATGCGCCAGATCACGGTGGTACGCCTGTGATGGTCTTGCGCGGCCGAGACGCGGCCGAGTTGCCGCAGGCACGAGCGCGGCGAGGCGAGCCTGAGTGAAGTACGCGCGGGTCTACTTCGAGGAGGTGAAGGTCGGCGACGCCCTGCCGCCGCTCGTCAAGGGACCGCTCCAGCAGATCCAGCTCACGCGCTACGCCGGCGCCTCGCTCGACTTCAATCCCATCCACCAGGACGACGAGTTCGCCCGCGCGGCCGGCATGGGCGGCGTGTTCGCCCACGGCATGCTGTCGATGGGCTGGGTCGGCCAGGCCCTCACCGACTGGGCGGGGGCCGGCAGCGTGCGCAAGCTCGGCGTCCGCTTCGCGGCGCTGGTACGACTCAAGGACACCGTCACCTGCACCGGCCGCGTCATCGCGAAGTCGGAGAAGGACGACGTGCGCCTCGTCGAGCTCGAGGTGTGGGCGGAGAATCAGAAGGGCGAGAAGGTGGTCACCGGCAAGGCGACCCTCGATCTGCCTTCGCGCGCAGTCGCCTCCTAGCCCGCGGGCGTCTCACCTCGGGCGGCCACCCACTCGCGTAGCGCATCCCGTGTCGAGGGAAACGCCAGCGCGGGCCACGGGATCTCCGACGGCTTGACCCACTCGAGCACGTCGTTCTCGGCGCACGCCGTGAGCGCACCTCCGGTGACCCGCGCGTTGTAGACGATGATCACCGGTGAGCCGGGGTACGAGTACACGTTGAGGAGCCCCGTCAGCTCCACCTGAAGCCCCGTCTCCTCGAACGTCTCGCGCCGGGCGCCGTCGGTCACCGTCTCGCCGAAATCGACGAAGCCACCGGGAAACGTCCACAGGCCGCGGCCGGGATTTATCGAGCGGCGCGTGAGCAGGATCCGGCCGTCCTGCTCGGGGATCGTGCCGGCGACGACCTTCGGATTGAGATAGAACACGAAGCGGCAGCGCGAGCACACGGCCTGCTCGCGCTGATCCGGCGGCACCGCCTCGCGGCCGAGCGTGCCCGCGCAGAGCGGACAGAAGCGGATCGTCTGCGGCGCGAGCATGCGATACGCGTCGTCGTCGCTCACGACGCGAGTCTAGCATGCGCTCCTTGACACCTTTGCCGACGCGGTGCTAGAACCGCCGCACCGTCCGCTCCCTTCGAGAGGAGGCCGTTCAATGCGCCACCGTGCCGTCACCTTCACCGCGCTCATCGTTGCCCTCCTCGTCTCCGGCACGCACGCCCAGACGCTCTCCGGTGAGTACAAGCTCGGCGTGCTCGAGCCGTTGACGGGGCCGCTCGCCTTCGAGGGCAAGCGTCATCTCGAAGGGCTCGAGATCGTCCGCGACATGATCAACGAGCGCGGCGGTGTGATGGGCAAGAAGCTGACGTTCGCGCTGGCCGACGCGACCGATCCCACCGTGGCGGCGTCGGAGGCGAACCGGCTGATCACGCGCGAAGGCGTCAAGATCATCATCGGGACGTTCTCCTCGCGTCTCTGCGGCGCCGCCAGCGAGGTGGCGGCCCGTCACAACGTCATCTACTGGGAGACGTCGTGCGTCGACCCGCGCTTCAACAAGCGCGGCCTCAAGACCGTGTACCGCACGGAGATCGATGCCACCGGGTTCGGCTGGTACAACGTCGAGTTCATCGCCAAGCACCTGGCGCCGCGCTTCAACCTCAAGCCCAACCAGATCAAGATCGCGTTCCTCAGCGAGGACTCGTCATACGGCCAGGGCGTGACGGAATCGGCGCGCCTGCGCGCCAAGCAGGAATTCGGCATGCAGGAGCTGGCCGCCGAGTACTACAACTGGACCACGATCAACGACATGACGCCGATCGTGCTGAAGCTCAAGCAGCTCAATCCCGACATCGTCCACCACATCGGCTTCGGCAACGACGCCGTCCTGTTCTGGCGGCAGTCGAAGGAGCAGAACTTCCTGTTCAAGGCCCTGGTCCACGCGGGGGCCACCGGTTACGGAGGCTCGGACTTCGGCAAGGCGCTCGGCAACGACGCCAACGGCGTGTTCGCGCTGCTGGAGCCCGGGCCCGGCTTCCGCCTCGAGGCGCTGAAGCCCGAAGGCCAGAAGATCGAGCGTGAGTTCCGCGAAGCGGTCCAGAAGCGCACGGGCTCCTACCCGCTGGGCGGTCATCAGCTCGCCGGGCCTGGACTGTGGATCCTCAAGCTCGTCCTCGACCGCGCCGGCACCGACGATCCCGACAAGTTCAACGCGGCGGTGATGTCGCTCGACCTGCCGGTCGGATCGTCGATGAACGGCTGGGGCGTGAAGTTCTCGGAAACGGGCCAGAACGCCAACGAGCGAGTGCAGCACTACATGCTCCAGTGGCAGAACGGCCAGCTCGTCACCGTGTGGCCGGAGGAGTTCACGACGGCCCGGGCGAAGTGGATCCCGCTCGGTGCCTGGGACCAGCGCAAATAGACGCGGTCGCGCAACTCGGCGTCTCCACCGTCCTGCTCGGCGGCATCTACGCCCTGATCGCGGTGGGGCTGACGCTCATCTTCGGAATCATGCGTGTGGTGAACTTCGCCCACGGCGAGTTCCTCATGCTCGGCATGTACCTAGCGTTCTGGTCGTTCACGCTGTGGGGCGTCGACCCGTACTTCATCCTCTTCGTGGCCATCCCGCTCTTCTTCGTGGTCGGGCTCGTCACCTATGTCCTTGTCATGAAGGGCGTCATCACCGCCTCGCACAACGTCCAGATCTTCACCACGTTCGGCCTCTCGATCCTGCTCCAGAACATCGCGCTGGTGAGCTGGAGCGGTGATTTCCGCTTCGTCCGGCCCTGGCACCTCTCCGTGGCGCTCCGGGTCGGCGGCACGACGTTCAACCTCTCGCAGGTCGTGGCCTTCGTCATCTCGGTCGTGCTGACGGTCGCGCTGTTCGCGTTCATGAAGTTCACCCACACCGGCCGCGTGATGCGGGCGACCGCCCAGGACCGCGACGCGGCGACGCTGATGGGGATCGACACCGACCGCGTGTACCGGCTCACGTTCGCCATCGGCATCGCCGCCGTCGGCGCCGCCGGTGTGCTCGTCGCCCCGCTCTATTCGGTGTACCCGACGGCCGGACTTCAGTTCGTGCTGCTGTCCTACGTGGTCGTCGTGCTGGGCGGACTCGGCGACATGGCAGGCGCTCTGATCGGCAGCCTCATCGTCGCCGCCGTCGAGGTGGCGGGCTCCTACGTCTTCGGCATCGCCTGGAAAGAGATCTTCTACTTCCTGCTCTTCATCCTCGTCCTGGTGTTCCGCCCCGCCGGGCTCTTCGGCCAGCGCGGCTCGGAAACTCTCGGCGCGTGATGATCGGCCTCCCGCGCCACACCGGCGCGATCGTGCTGTTCGGCGGCGCCGCCCTCGTGCCGCTGGTGATCCGCGACGCGTTCTTCCTCGACAGTCTCGTGTTGATTCTCCTGTGGGGAGCGCTGTCGGCGGCGTGGAACGTGGCTGGCGGCTACGCCGGCCAGGTATCGATCGGCCACGCGTCCTTCTTCGGGATCGGTGCCTACGCCGGCGCCCTCATGGTCACGCGGTTTTCGAAGAGCCCGTGGCTCGGCATGATCCTCGGCGTCGTCGTCTCGATCGGGGCCGGCCTCGTCATCGGCTTCCTGTCCAATCGGCTCAAGGGCCCCTACTTCGCGCTGTCCACGATCGCGCTGTCGCAGGTGCTGCTGATCGCGGTGAGCCGCTGGCGCGGATTCACCGCGGGCGGCGAGGGCATCCCGGTGCCGTACCGGCCGGGTTTCGCCACGCTGGGCCTCGGTCACGTCGCCTGGGTGTACATGGCGCTGGCCGTCGCCATCATCTATTACGGCGTGGAGGTGTACCTGGAGCACTCGCGCATCGGCTATCAGCTCGCCGGCGTGCGCGAGGACGAGGACGCGGCCGAAGCGCTCGGCATCGCCACCCGGCGCCTCAAGGTGATCGCGGTCACCGTGAGTGCGGCGCTGACGTCGGTCTGCGGCACGCTGTGGGCCCAGTACGTCGGCTTCGTCGACCCCGCCTACGTGTTCTCGGTGGACCTGTCGGTCCGGTTCGCCCTCAACACGATCATCGGCGGTATCGGCACGGCGCTCGGGCCGTACCTCGGGTCCATCCTCATCACCGTGCTCGAGACCTACCTGAGAGCCACCTTCGCGGGCATGAAGGCGGGCTTCACCGGCATCTATCTCGTCATCTACGGCGCCGCGCTCATCCTGGTCGTCCGCTGGGCTCCCGAGGGCCTGACGGGAATCGCGGCACGGCTGCGCGCGCGGTGGGCGGCCGGCGCCCGAGGGGCGCGTGCTCACGCTTGAGAACGTCACCAAGCGCTTCGGCGGCCTGACGGCCGTCCGCGCCGTCTCGCTGGACGTACGCGAGCGCGAGCTCGTCGGCATCATCGGCCCAAACGGCGCCGGCAAGACGACGCTCTTCAACGTGGTCTCCGGCTACTACCGCCCGGAAGAGGGACGCGTCGTCTTCGCGGGCAGCGACGTGACTGGCCGCGCGCCCCACGACATCTGCCGGCTCGGCCTCACGCGGACGTTCCAGATCGTCAAGCCGTTCGGCAATCTCTCCGTCCTCGACAACGTGATGATCGGCGCCCTGACGCGCACGCCGACCGTTCGCGCCGCCCGCTCCGACGCCGAGCGCGTGGTCGAGACGTGCGACCTCGCGCCGTACGCCACGGCCCGGGCCAGGGCGCTGCCGATCGGACTGCGCAAGCGCCTCGAGGTCGCGCGCGCGCTGGCCACGCGGCCGCGCGTCCTCCTGCTCGACGAGGTGATGGCCGGACTCAACCCGACCGAGCTCGGCGGCATGGTCGACCTGATCCGCCGTCTCCACGCGGAGGGCCTCACCGTCATCGTCATCGAGCACATCATGGCCGCAATGATGCGGCTCGCTCAGCGCATCGTCGTGCTCCACCACGGCGAGAAGATCGCCGAGGGCACGCCGGCGCAGATCGTCGCCGATCGTCGCGTCGTCGACGCGTACCTGGGCGAGGAGTTCGTGCTTGCTCAGGCTTGAGGGCGTGGACGCCTTCTACGGCGATCTGCAGGCGCTCTTCGGCGTGTCCTTCGAGGTGCGTGACAAGGAGATCGTGGCCCTCGTCGGCGCCAACGCCGCTGGCAAGACCACGTCCATCCGCGTCGTCTCCGGGCTGGTGACGCCGCGCGGCGGCCGCGTGCTCTTCGACGGCGCCGACCTCGCCTCGGTGGCCGCGCACCGACGGGTCGAGCTCGGCATCGTGCAGGTGCCGGAGGGCCGGCGGCTCTTCCCATTCATGACTGTGCGCGAGAACCTCCTGCTGGGCGCCCACACCGACCGCGCCCGCGCCGAGCAGGAGCGCACGCTCCAGTACGTACTCTCACTCTTCCCGGTGCTGAGTGAGCGCGCCGGCCAGCTCGCCGGCTCGCTCTCCGGCGGCGAGCAGCAGATGTGCGCCATCGGCCGCGCGCTGATGGCGCGGCCCCGGCTGCTCATGCTCGACGAGCCGACGCTCGGCCTGGCACCGGTGCTCGTGGGGCGCATCTTCGAGACGGTACGGACGATCAACGCCGACGGAGTGACCGTGCTCCTCGTCGAGCAGAACGTGCGCCAGGCGCTGACGCTGGCCCATCGCGCGTGCGTGCTGGAGAGCGGGCGGCTCGTGCTCTCCGGGCCGGCCCGCGAGCTGCTGGGCGACGAGCGGCTCAAGCGCGCGTACTTAGGGCTTTGAAGGCGTGCCTGAGGCACCGCCGAGCGTCGTCGCCTCGCACCGCGGGGCTTTGACGGCCTCGAGTCCGACGCCGAGGACATCGCCGGTCTGGGCGGGCGTCGACGTCGGCGGGCGGCGCAAGGGGTTTCACGTCGCGGTCGTGGACGGTCGTCGGTTGGTGGCCGGGCCCGTCCGCCTGACCGGACCCGCCGCGGTCGTCGAATGGATCGGGCCGTGGCGGCCGCGCGTCGTGGGCGTGGACAGCCCCTGCAGCCTCGCCGAGGAAGGCAAGACAATGCGCGACTGCGAGCGTCTCTTCTCGCCGCGCACGCTGTGCGGCATCCGGCCGACGCCGAGCGCGTCCACGCTGGCGCGACAGCGCCGCAAGCGGGGCGCCGCCGCCACCTACTACGAGTGGATCGAGCACGGGCTCGAGCTCTATGCCGCGCTCCGCGAGGCGAAGCTGACGGCGATCGACGTCTTCCCGACGGCGTCGTGGACGCGGTGGCTCGGGCCGCGGCGCGGCGAATCGCGAGCGCGA
Organism: Candidatus Rokuibacteriota bacterium; assembly: GCA_003220615.1. Classification (GTDB taxonomy): domain Bacteria; phylum Methylomirabilota; class Methylomirabilia; order Rokubacteriales; family CSP1-6; genus 40CM-68-15. The sequence continues at coordinate 16,587 of QHTB01000178.1, read as the reverse complement.
TGGTCGAGCCGCGCGCTGGCGAGCCGCCACCTGCGCGGGGTGCCGAGCCACCTGGGCCAGGATGGCCGGGACGCGATCGGCGCCGCGCTGACCGCGTGCGCGTATACGAACCGGCGCTACGAGCCGTTCGGCGAGATGGTCGTCCCCCTGGCCGATGATCGACGGGGCCCAGCACGCCGATGAAAACGCTCCTGCTCGCCGCTCTCGACCTCGCCGGGCGCGCGTGATACGTTCGCGACATCCGACCACCGCGCTTCGAGGTGCCATCATGAAGCGTCTGCTAATGGTCGCGCCATGACGATGCCCAACACGCTCGCGTTCGACACGGCCACGGCACGCCGGATCGAGGCCAACTACCTCACGCCCGAGGTGGTGGCCCAGCGCCACGAGATCATGCGGCGGCTCGAGCTCAAGCCGGGCGAGCAGGTGATCGACATCGGCGCCGGCCCCTGCCTCCTCACCGAGGAGATGGCGAGGGCCGTCGGCCCAGCCGGTCGCGTCGTGGGCATCGATCTGAGCAACGAGATGCTGTCGATGGGGCGGGCCCGTTGCACCGGGCTCCCGTGGGTGGAGCTCGGTGAAGCCGACGCCGTGTCCCTGCCCTTCCCCAAAGCGACCTTCGACGCCGCGGTGGCGTCGCAGGTCTACGAGTACGTCGGCGATCTCGCGCGCGCGCTCGCTGAAGCCCGCCGCGTGCTCCGTCCGGGCGGCCGCCTGCTCGTGCTCGACACCGATTGGGACTCGATCGTCTGGAACACGAGCGATCGCCCGCGCACGACCCGCATGCTCACGGCGTGGAAGGAACACGTCATCCATCCCCACCTGCCCCGCACGCTCGCGCGGCGGCTGAAGGAGGCGGGGTTCGTCGTCGAGGACATCGGCGTCTTCACGTTCGTGAACAGCGAGTACGGGGAGCACGCCGTCAGTCACGGGCTGGCCGCGCTGATGGCGGCGTTCGTTCCGGGCCGGCAGGGGATCACCGAGGCCGAAGTGGCAGCGTGGGTGGCCGACCTCCGCGAGCTCGGCGCGGCCGACAATTACTTCTTCAGCCTCAACCGCTACCTGTTCCTCGCCCGCAACGGATAGGCCCCCGTGGGGCTGGCAGGTCCCACACCTGCCGCCCCAGAACTTGGTGAGGGGAGCCCGGTTGCGCTACCGTTCAATGATGCTGATGATCGGATGGTCTCTTCTCAAGTCGCCCCTACAAAGGAGCCCCGCATGACTGTTCTCGTTTCGATTGTGCTCGTTGTGCTCGTCTTCGCTGGATGTGGTGCGACGCGAAGCAGCCCCGACGCGCCGATGGGCGCGGGTGGCCTGACGCCGACCATCGAGGATAAAGAGGCTGGCCTGGTCGGCATCGCGCCTAACTTCGACATCAAGGCCTACCGAGTCATCGGGGTAGCTCTCTTTCCGGTGACCGACAAGCTCGAGGACGAGGGCGACCGACGCTTCGCCGCCACGATGGCCGCCTACTTCAACACCGAGCTCGTGCGCCGACTGCGCGAGAGCGGGCAGTTCCAGCGCGTCGTCAATCTCGCCGAGGGCGGATACAAGCCTGTGGCCGGTGAGAAGATGCTGCGGCTCGAGGGCGATATCACGCGCCTCGGCCGTGGCTCGCGGGCAGCGCGAGCCTTCGCCGGACTCTATGGCGCCGGGCGCGCTCGCGCGCAAGCCGACACGCGGTTCGTGGACGCCTCGACCGGACGCGTGATGATGGTCACCGCTGACCGCCGGATCGCTCAGTTCGCGCTCTTCGGCGGCGACGACCAGGATCTCCTCAAGGAGTCTTTCGACGACATGGCGCGCGACCTGGCGAAGTTCCTCCAGCGCCTCTCGCGCGGAGAAGCGCCGACAAACACGGCGACCTCGGACAAGTGATCTCGGAAGGGGCCGGCCCTCGCCGGCCCCCCGAGATTCTCTGCGTCAGGCCTTCTTCAGATCTTCCGGGCGGATCGGCAGCGTGCGGATGCGCTTGCCGGTGAGCGCGAACACCGCATTGCAGATGGACGGCGCGACCGGCGGCACGCCCGGCTCTCCGAGGCCGCCCGGCGCCTCGCCGGAATCGACGATGTGAGTCTCGACCACCGGCGCCTCCGCGATTCGGAGCATCGGATAGTCGTGGAAGTTCGACTGCTGCACGCGGCCCTTGTCGAGCGTGATCTGATCGAACAAGCCGGTCATCGCGTAGACGGCGCCGCCTTCCATCTGGGCCCTGACCTGATCGGGATTGACCGCGATGCCGCAGTCGATCGCGCAGACGAGCTTGTGGACGCGGAGCTGGCCGTCGGGCGTCACCGACACCTCGGCGACGTGGGCGGCGTAGCTGCCGTAGGAGAACGCCACGGCGATGCCGCGGGCGCGCCCGGCCGGCAGCGGCGCCCCCCAGTTCGCCTTCGTCGCGGCCGTCTCGAGCACCGTCTTGTGCCGCTTGGCCTTGCCGAGGAGCGCGCGGCGATACTCGTACGGATCCTTGCCGGCGGCGTGGGCCAGCTCGTCGATGAAGCTCTCGGTGATGAACGCGTTCTGTGACGAGCCGACTGATCGCCAGAAGCCCACTGGGACGCCGAAGTCCTTCTCCTTCCACTCCACGAGGATGTTCGGGATGTCGTAGGGATGGTTGCGCGCGCCTTCCACGGCGGCGGGATCGATGCTGCCGGCCGGCGCCCGGCCCTTCTGGATGAGGATGCCCGGCCCCACGATGCGGTTCCACCACGCCGTCGGTGTGCCCTGCGCGTCGAGCGCGGCCTTGAAGACGTTGTAGGTGGCCGGACGATAGAAGCCGTGCTGGAGATCGTCCTCGCGCGTCCAGATGATCTTCACCGGCCCACCGATGGCCTTCGACGTCTCCACCGCGTCGGTGACGAAATCGGGCTCACCGCGCCGGCCGAAGCCGCCGCCGAGCAACGTGGTGTTGATGGTCACCTTCTCGAGCGGCAGGCCCGTGATCTTGGCGGCGAGCGCCTGGTGGCCGCCGGGATTCTGCGTCGGCACCCAGACTTCGCAGCGATCGGCCTTCACGCTGGCCGTGCAGTTCATGGGCTCCATGCACGCGTGCTCGAGGAACGGGACCTGATACACCGCCTCGATGACCTTGCCGCCACCGCCGAGCACCTTCTCCGCGTCGCCTTCCTTGCGAGCGACCTGACCCGGCTGCTTGGCCAGGTCCTGATACCCGCGCGTGATCTCGGCGCTCGAGAGGTTGGCCAGCGGCCCCTCGTTCCACTTCACCTTGAGCGCGCGCCGGCCCTTCATGACCGACCAGAAGCTGTCGCCGACGACGGCGATGCCGTTGGTGACCTGGACGACGTGGCTGACACCCTTGATCGCGTTCGCGGCGCTGGCGTCGAACGTCTCCACCTTGCCGCCGAACACCGGACACCGCTCGATCGACCCGACCTGCGCGCCGGGAACCTTCACGTCGATTCCGTAGATGGCCTTGCCGTCGGTCTTGAGCGGGATGTCGAGTCGCGCGATGCCTTCCTTGCCGATGTAGCGGAACTGGTCCTTCGTCTTGAGCTTGGGATCTTGCGGCACCGGAAGCTGCGCGGCCCTGTCGACGAGCTGGCCGTACATCAGCTTGCGTCCGCTGGGGCGGTGGATGACGGTGCCAGGCTCGGTGTCCACCTCGCTCTCGGGCACGCCCCACTCTTGCGCCGCGGCTTGCTTGAGCATCGTCCGCGCGGCGGCGCCGGCCTTGCGCCACATCTCGAGATGATCGCGCACGCCGCGGCTGCCGCCGTACGACTGGGTCTTGGTCACGGGGTTGGCGTAGAGCGCGGGGTTGGCCGGAGCTTGCTCGACCTTGATCTTCCCCCAGTCGGCGTCGAGCTCGTCGGCCACGATCATCGGCATCGTGGTCATCGACCCCTGGCCCATCTCCGGGACGGAGTTGGTGATCGTCACGATGCCGTCGCGATCGATCCTGAGCCACTGGTTGGGCGCGAACATGCCCGGCTGCTGGGCGCGCGCCTGGCGGCTCAGCGGCAACTCGAATCCGATCACGAGGCCGGCCCCCAGGGTGAGGCCGCCCTTGAGGAGCGTCCGCCGGGTCAGCGTCATCGCGTTCATCGCCCGCCTCCTCTCTTCATCGCCGCCGCCCTGTGGATGGCGGCCCGGAGGCGCTGGTACGTGCCGCAGCGGCAGATGTTGCCCGCCATCGCATCGTCGATGTCGGCGTCGGTGGGATTCGCATTCCGCGCCAGCAGCGCGGCGGCTGACATGATCTGCCCCGACTGGCAGTAACCGCACTGGGGGACCTGGGCCTCGACCCACGCGCGCTGAAGCGGATGATCGGCTTTGGGGTCGAGCCCCTCGATCGTCGTCACTTTTTTCCCCGTGACGGCGGCGACGGGTGTCACGCACGAGCGGACGGGCTGGCCATCCACGTGGACCGTGCAGGCGCCGCACTGCGCGACACCGCAGCCGAACTTCGTCCCGGTCAGGCCGAGCTTCTCGCGGATGGCCCACAGAAGAGGCATGTCCGCGTCGGCGTCAATGTTCTCGCTTTTGGCGTTGACGGTGGTTGAGATCATCCAGGCCTCCCTGCCCGCGACGACGTGGGCCGGATTATAGCGCCGCGCATGTCGCACGCAACGCCATGTGCGAGATCGGGGGAGCCGGAGCGCAGCGCGATGAGGGGGGCTTGGGGGAAGCAGAACGGGTCATCATGAAGTTGGGAGGGGCCGGGACGGCCCCTCCCAAACCCACCCATACACGCGATCCGCGACATTGGGGGTCGTTTTACGCGGCGGTGATGATCTCGCGCGATGATTCCTGCTGACGTCTCCGGCTCGGCGGCTTGTTACTCCGCCGGCGGCAGCGCGTCGCCGGTGACGTACGGATGCTGCAGCTCGCGCAGCGGACGCACGCGCAGGCGAGCGACGACGGGCAAGTGGTCGGAGGCCACGCGGGCCAGCCGACTGCGGTGAGGATGGAACGTCTGGCCTTCCAGCTCCACGTCCCAGTAGATCCGGTCGAGCTTGAAGAGCGGGAAGAACGAGGGATGGGTCCGGCGCATCCGCCGCATCGGCGACGAGAACTCCATGCGCAGCCCGCGCGTGATGGGCCCGCGGTGCCATTCGTTGAAGTCGCCCATCAGCACGCGCGGCCCCTCGAGGTCCGACGACCCGCGGATGAAGCTCGCGAGGGCCGAGAGCTGGTGCCGCCGCTCCCGAAGTGACAGCCCGAAGTGGCAGTTGAAGATGTGCAGCGTGCGGCCGTCCACGGACACGTCGACGCGCAGGGCGCCGCGCGGCTCGCGCGCGCGATGGCTCAGGTCACAACACGCGTTGCCGGTCACGGGAAGGCGGACCAGTACGGCGTTCCCGTAGTGCCCGCCGGCTCCGTGGGCACGCGTCACCCCCATGACGAGCTCCATGCGCAGGCGGACCGCGAGGTACGCCGCCTGGTCGGCGCGCAGGTCGCCCGGAGCCCGCACGACTTCCTGCAGCCCGACGATGTCGGGACTGATCTCGGCGATGACGTCGGCGATGCGATCGATGTCGCGCCGGCGATCGAGCCCCTGGCCACGGTGGATGTTGTAGGAAGCGACGACGACGTCCATCAGGCGGCCCCATAACCGAGGAAGTGCGGGTAGAGCTCGACGGGATGCGTGATCGGACGCGGCAGTTCGATGTCCCGCCGGCAGACGACGAACGTGTGCAACTCATCGGTCGAGGGCCCGGCATGGGCGCCGACCTCCGCGACGTACGAGACGTTCCCGTCGGGCGAATCGTGTCCATAGATGACGAGATCGCCCGCGCTCGGCATCGCCATGAGGTCACGGACGTAGGTGAGCACGGCGGCGCGATCGGGCCGCGCCCCGAAGGGGCCGGCGTCGTTCCGATCCAGGCGGTGACGCTTGCCTTGCGTGATGCAGACCGGCCCGGACGCCGAACGGACGAGGACGAAGCCGACCCCGCGACTGCGCGAGATGTCGTCGGCCAGCCCGGGCCAGCGCTGGTCGATCCACTCGAGGCCGAGCGCGTCAGCCGTCTCCAGGAAGTACACGAAGGCGTTCGGCCCGGCGCCGATCACGCGCACGCCGTCGTGCTCGTGCGCCTCCGGCAGCTCGCCCAGGAGGCTCGGGAAGTCCTGCTCCAGGTAATTCACGAAGCGCTGCCACATGCCGGGCGCGCGGCGGCTGCGCGTGGCCTTGATGCCGCGGGCCAGACGCCGGCCGTGCGGCGCCTCCGGGCTCACGACGTGCGCTCCGGCGGGCTCGAAAAACTCCTCGATGAGGACGCGCTCGAGCCCCCGTCCCAGCAGCTGCACGTAGGGAATGCAGTGGAGCTGGCCGTGATCGGACAGCACGTAGAGGTCGTAGCGGTGCTCGGGCACGCGGTGCAGCGTGCGCCAGAGCTGCTGGATCGATCGGTCCACGCGGCGCAGCGACCGGAGCGCTCGCCGGTGGCGGGGCCCGTAGGCGTGGGCGAAGACGTCGTAGTCGAGATAGTTGACGTAGATCGCGGGCACGCCGGCGTACAGGTCGCGGGCGACGGCGAGCGTGAAGAGCTGTCGCACCCACACCGAGACGCCGACCTTGATGGCGAGCCACTTCCACCCCCGCCGCGTTTCTCCGACGGGATTGGCGACCACCCGGAGCACGGCCCGTGCGAGCTCGATGATGGTCAGCATACTGGCCTTCACGACCACCCAGGCGAGGACGACGACGGCGGAGAACGCCCGCACCACGCCCTGAGCGGTGGGGCGTTTGAGCATGGCGAAGCTCCAGAGGTTGTTGACGGCGCCGCCCGTGAACACGCAGCCGTAGGCGCTGCCGCCCTCGAGGATGCCGCGGCGGCCGTCGGCCTGCGTGTGCTCGACCCACGCCGCGTCGCCGCCCCGCGGAAAGTACACGTCGGAGCGCCGGCGCTTGTCGTGATAGTGAAATCCCGGGATGTCGGGACGCACACCGTACATCGCGCTGAGCTGGAACGCCGGCGTCGACGACGGCAATCCCACCGCCATCGGCTCCATCCGGTACCCGTGACGGGTGAGGAGTCGTCGCACGAACGGCAGGCGGCCCTCGGCGAGCCCCTGCTCGAAGACGGACTGCGACAGTCCGTCGATCTGGACGATCAGGAAGCGACGTCCACCCGGCAAGGGCGCGCGTCCCAGACGCAAGCGTCGGATCGCGCGGTCGAGCAGGCGCTGAATGAGAAGGACCAGCTCGTCGAGCGACATGCGCCTCTATTGTAAACTCCGGGCCACGTGATCACGCCCAACGTCTCGCTCCCTCCCATCGTCGGTGCCGTACGACGGTTCGTGGACGTGGAGGTCGTGCCGGTCGCGTCGGAGCTCGAACACGCCGACCGCTACCCCCACGACCTCGTGTCGCGCCTGCGCGAGCTCGGGCTGTTCGGCGCGCTGGTGCCGCGGGCCTGGGGCGGACTCGGGCTCGACGTGACGACGTACGCGCGGATCATCGAGGAGCTGTGCCGGGGCTTCATGTCGCTGGCCGGCGTGATCAACAGCCACACCATGGCGGCCCTCATCGTGCTCCAGCACGGCACCGAGGCGCAGCGCGACCGCTTCCTGCCGCGCTTCGCCCGCGGCGAGGCGCGCGGCGGCCTCTGCCTCACCGAGCCCCAGGCGGGCTCCGACGTCCAGGCCATCCGCACCGTCGCGCGCCGCCGGGGCGACGACTACGTGCTGACCGGGACGAAGATGTTCGTCACCAACGGCCGCGAGGGCAACACGTTCGCGCTGCTCGCGCTCACCGATCCGGCGGCGACTCCGCGCCACCGCGGGATGTCCTGCTTCATCGTCGAGAAGGGCGCGGATCCCGCGGCCCGTGGGTTCCGCGTGGTGAAGTCGATCGGCAAGCTCGGCTACAAGGGCGTGGACACCGCCGAGCTCGTCTTCGAGGATTTCGTCGTGCCGGCGGCGAGCCTCGTCGGGGCCGTGGAGGGACGCGGCTTCAAGCACGTCATGAGCGGCCTCGAGACCGGACGCATCAACATCGCGGCGCGTGCCGTCGGCGTCGGCCAGGCGGCCATGGAGCGTTCCGTCGCCCGCTGTCGCGCGCTCGGCAGCGCTCCGCCGGCCATCGCCGACATGGCCGCGCGGCTTTCGGGCGCCCGGCTCGTCACCTACTGGGCGGCCGGCATGAAGGACCGCGCCGAGCGCTGCGATCTCGAGGCCGGAATGGCCAAGCTGCTCGCGTCGGAGACGGCGCAGTCGCTCGCCCTCGACGCCTTGCGCGTGCACGGCGAGGCCGGGCTATCGGCGACGCTCGACGTCGAGCGCCACTACCGCGACGCGCCGCTGATGATCATCGGCGAGGGCACCAACGAGATCCAGCGCACGCTGATCGCGCGCCAGCTCCTGGAGCGTTACGGCGAGCGGATCGGCGGGCTGCTGGCGCTGGAGAGCGAGCCCGTCGAGCGCCGGCAGATGCTGCTGGCCGTACGCCAGTTCGTCGAGAAAGAGATCGCGCCGCGCCCGGAGTCGCTCGCGATGCTCGAGGGCCTGGTCGATCTCGGCATTTTCGGCGCGGTCGTTCCGGTCGAGCACGGGGGCCTCGGCCTCGATCTCCTCACCTGCGCGATGATCGTCGAGGAGATCGCGCGTGGCTCCGCCACCGTCGCGGGCGTGGTCGCCGCGCATCTGACGGCCGCGTGGGCCTTCGCGCGCTTCGGGGACGACGCGCAACGCTCCGCGCTCGCGCGCCTGACCCGCGCCGAGACGGTGGCCAGCGCGGCGCTGGCCGGCACCGTCACGGCTCGTCGCGAGCGGACCGAGTGCGTCCTCACGGGAATGACGACGCTCGCCGACCACGCCGCGCGCGCCGACGTCGTCCTGGTTCGCGCAACGACCGAGGCCCATCACGTCGTGGTGGCCGTCCCGCAACGCGCGCCCGGCCTCCGCATCGGCCAGGCTGAGGACGCGCTCGGCGCGCGCGGCGCCGAGGCCGCCGTGCTCCACCTGGACGGCGTGCGCGTGCCGCTCACGTCCGTGCTCGGCGCGGGCGACGGGCGAGAAGACGTCGCGGCCACGGCGAGCGGCGCGCTGGCCCGGCTGTGGCTCGCCGCGAGCGCGGTCGGCGTGGCTCAAGCCGCCTTCGAAGCCGCCCTGCGCTACTCGCAGCAGCGGAGCACCTTCGGCAAGCCGATCTGCCAGCACCAGGCCGTGCAGCTCGCGCTCGCCGACATGGCGACGTCGATCACGGCCGCGCGCTTGCTGACCTACGACGCCGCGACGCGGCTCGACGCCGACGGCGACGACGTCGCTCCCGGCCTGGCCCGGCTCTTCGCGACCGAGACGGCCTGCACGGTCACACTCACCGCCATGCGAATCCACGGCGGCTACGGCTACACGACGGAGTTCCCCGTCGAACGCTACTACCGCGATGCGCCGCGCCTGCTCCTCGCGCTCGGTGGCCCCGAGGCCGATCGCACCGCGCTCGCGGCGCGTCTCGTGATGTGAGTCGGCCCGTGGGCTACGGGCGCTACCTCGAGGAGTTCACCGTCGGCCAGATCATCAAACACTGGCCGGGCCGCACGATCACCGAAACCGACAACACGTGGTTCGCGCTGCTGACCAACAATCAGCATCCCCTGCACAGCGACGCCCACTACGCTGCCCAGACCCAGCACGGTCAGCGGGTCGTCCTCGGCCCGCTCGTCTTCTCCATCGGCATCGGCCTCACCGTGGCCGACGTGTCGGGGCGGGCCATCGCCAATCTCGAGATCGAGAAGATCGTGCACCACGCGCCGACGTTCAACGGCGACACGCTCTATTCGGAATCGACCGTGCTCGACGTCCACGAGTCGCGACAAGGCGATCGAGGTGTGGTAAGTGTCGCCCACGCTCGGGGACGGTAACCAACAGTGATAGGAGACTCGCGCTTATGCCGAAGCGATATCTGCTGACTCTGCTCGTGCTGCTGTTCGTGACGCCGTTGATCACGCCCCCGACGTCAGATGCTGATTCCGGCAAGGGCAATGGACGGGGCATCATCGTCAAGCGCGATGCCGCCGAACAGTTCGCCGTGCTGCCCGCTGGTGTGCGATTCCCCGAGGGCATCGCCGCCAACCCGAAGAACGGCGACGTGTTCGTCGGGACGTTCGATCCGAATGGGGACCCGCAGCATCCCAACAAGCTCCTGCGCTTCGACCGGCGTGGCAAGCTGCAGGCGTCGAAGGATTTCGGGGCCATGCCGCTCCTCGGGCTCGAGTTCAATGGAACGGACGGCAAGGTCTACATCTGCAACTTCGGCGCGTCCAAAATCCAGCGGATCCGAGCCGACTTCACGGCGTCGACGCCGGTCGAGGACGTGGCCACGCTCCCGAAGATCGGAGCGCCGGCCGCGCGAACCGAGGGCAATCCCGACGGCAGCTCCGACACCATCATCTTCGGGAGCAACAGCGTCCCGGCCCCGAACGCGCTGGCCTTCAAGAAGAACGGCGACCTCTTCGTCTCGGATTCGTTCCAGGGCGCCATCTTCAGGATCAACAACGCCGTCAACTGCCCCACGCCGTGCTCCGTCATCACGGTGTCCCACGACCCGTTCCTGGCCACCGCCGGCTTCCCGCCGTTCGGCGCCAACGGCCTCGCCTTCACCAGTGACGAGAAGACGCTCTTCATCGCCAACACCGGCGACGACCGCGTCCTGGCCCTGGACATGGCCACCAACAAAGTTTCGGTCTTCACCGAGAGCATCAACGGTGCCGATGGGCTCGTCATGGACGGCTCGGGACGGCTCTGGGTCTGCGCGAACCAGGCCGACGAGGTCGTGGCCCTCAACGCGCACGGGCGCGTGATCGTGAAGCTCGGTGACTTTCAGGGGATCAACAACGACGGAACGCCGCGGGGGTTGCTCTTCCCGGCGAGTCCCGTCATCGTCGGCAACGACATGTTCGTGACCAACCTCGCCATCCCGCTGACCGCGGCGGTCGGGGACGAGCCCGAGGAAGACGTGACGCTGTGGACGGTCGCGCGGCTCCGCCTGCCGGGGCCAGACGATCGCGACGGTGATTAGCCACCTGGTGTGACCAGGCGCTGGAGAGCGCCGGCCGGCGATCGCTGGCCGGTGCTCTCAAGGCGGAGCGGTGGGATAATGACATGCCCCAACGCTCATGACGGAACGGGCGGTCCCCGAGACCGAAGTCGAAGAGACCACCGGGGCAGAGGTTGCGCCGCCGTGGATGACCATCCTTCACAACTGCGACTGTCACACGTTCGAGCAGGTCGTGAAGCAGCTCCAGAAAGCCATCGCGTGTAGCGAGGCCGAGGGCTGGGACATCGCGTGGCAGGTCCACAACACGGGCAAGGCGGTGGTGAAGATCGCGGCCGAGGCGGAGTGCGTTCGCGTCGGCAACATCCTGGCGTCGATCGGTCTCGTGGTGACGGTCGTCCAGTCCTGACCGCCGGCGGAGAGGAACGCCCATCGAGCCAGTCCTCGGAGTGACCTGCCCGCAGTGCCGCCGGCGCTTCGTGCGCCGTTCACACCGGAGCGGCACGGCCGAGCTGTTTCTGAGCCTCGTCTATGTCTTCCCCTTCCGTTGCCAGTACTGCGGTCATCGCTTCCGGGCGTGGCGACCGGGCCGCGGCGACCTCAAGCAGACGCCCGAGCGACGCGAGTACGAGCGCATCCCCACCGACATCATCGTGCGCCTGTCGGGCCTGCCGGGATCGGCGCGCGGTCGCGCCATCGAGCTGTCGATCAACGGGTGCACGGTCGACACCGACGTCATGCTCGCCAACGGTGCCCAGGTGGAAGTGAGGCTCGAGCCGGGACCGAACGCGCGGCCGATCACGGTGCCGGCGGCCGTGGTCCACTCGATCCGCGCCGGCGGGGCCGGGCTCGTCTTCACCGAGCTGGCGGCGCCGGAGCGCGAGCGGCTGCGCCGGCTCGTGCACGATCTCGCGGCACGCGGCGGCGGAAGCGGCGCGAGCGCAGCAGCGCCGCTAGGCTAGGACGGATTCGCCGGCCGCGACTCGCAGGCCGGCGCGAACGACTTCGCCAGCACGTCCTTCACGCGCTCGGCGTCGAGACCACGAGCTTCCACCCAGGGCTGGATCTCGGCAAAGGTGGCGGTGGGATCACCGGCCAGCCGCTGGCGCTTGAACCAGTCCTCTTCCGCGGGCAGTCCCATCGCCTCGGCCAGCAGCGTCACGTAATTGATGACGGCGAACGGCGAACGGCCCTCCAGGTCGCAGATCTCGCGCTGGCAGGAGTGATACACGGTCGCCAGCACGTCGACACCGGCCGCGGCGGCCGCCTCGGCCACGCGCGCGACGTGCTCCTGCCACGCCGGCCGCCCCAGCGCGTTGATGTACCTCGAGCTGCAGTGACGGCCGAGCGCGGCGGGGTTGTCGATCTCCACGTACTCGAGCCCGGGGATCGCGCGGAGGATCGTTCGCGTGCTCGTCCAGTCGAGGTCCTGCTGCGGGTGGCCCGTGTGATAGTGGAGGGCCACCCTGCGCTCGATCGGCGTCACGAACGGCACACGGTCCAGGTGACGCGCGATGAACGCGGTCACGTGCTCGTAGGGAAACGTGACGTCGTGCTCCTGCTTGACCACGTCGTCGTAGTGCTCGTTGCAGGACGGGCACCACATGAGCACCTTCTGCGGCCGATAGGCGGCGAAGTGACGGAGGCTGCCCGCCGTGTAGCCGCGCGAGGCTTCACGCGCCCCGTTCATGTGGTGGATGATCCCGCAGCAGTACGCCGGACCACCGACCGCGTTGAAGTCGAACCCCATCGCCTTCAGCACCGCGGTGACCGTCGAGACGAGGTGGGCGGTGCGCAGGACGTTGCAGCCGAGGTAGAGGAGCAGGTCCTTGGCCTCGGGATCGTCGGGCGGCCGATCCTCGAACGGCTTGGCCCCGTCCTGGAACTGCAGGTCGGCCAGGAGTCTGATCTCGCCGAAGTACTTGCCGAAGGGAAAGGTCATCGCACCCTCACATCACCGGACCGATGATCCACGGCGCGAATTCCTCCTCGCCCACCCCGCTCAGCTCACTCTTGCTCTGTTTGCCGGAGGCGACCGCGACGATCTCCTCGAAGATCTGGCGGCCGACGACGTCGAGCGGCGTCCCTTCGAGGATCACGCCGCAGTTGATGTCCATGTCGTCCGTCATGTGGCGGTACATGAGCGAGTTCGTGGCGAGCTTGATGGAGGGCACCGGCTTGCATCCGAACACCGAGCCGCGGCCCGTCGTGAAGCAGATGAGATTGCAACCACCGGCCACCAGTCCGGTGATCGACACGGGGTCGTGGCCGGGCGTGTCCATGAAGACGAAGCCGCGCGTGGTGATGGGCTCGCCGTAGTTGAAGACGTCCATCATCGGCGTCGTGCCGCCCTTGGTCACTCCGCCCAGCGACTTCTCGAACACGGTCGTGATCCCGCCCGCCTTGTTGCCGGGCGCCGGGTTGTTGTCCATCGCCTCGATGCCGCGGCAGTACCACTCCCACCACTTGTAGCGATCGATGAGCTTCTTGGCCACGCCCTCGTTGATGGCGCGCCGGATCAGCAGATGCTCGGCACCGTAGATCTCGGGCGTCTCGGCGAGCACGCCGGTCCCGCCGTAGCGGACCAGCTCGTCGACCGCCCAGCCGAGCGCGGGATTGGCCGTGATCCCGGAGTTGCCGTCGGAGCCGCCGCAATTCGTGGCCAGGACCAGCTCGGAGACCGGTTGCTTCGTGCGCTTCACGTCGTTGGCCTGGGGCAGGATCTTGGCCACCTCGGCCACGGCGCGCTCGACGGTCTTCCGGATGCCGCCGGTTTCCTGGATGGTCAGGAGCGTGGGCTTCCGCTCGGGATGACCCGGCGCGGCCATGCGCTGGCGCTCGACGAGGACGGCGGCCTGGTTCACCTCGCAGCCGAGACCGATCAGGATGTAGGCCGCCACGTTCGGGTGCTTGGCGTAGCCGGCCAGCACGCGATGCAACGCGAGGTGGTCTTCGCCGAAGAGCTTGGTGCCGCAGCCGGACTTGTGGGTGACCGCGATGACGCCGTCGATGTTGGGATACGTGACGGTGACGTCCCGGAATTTCTCTTTGACGAATTGACTGACACTTGCTGAGCAGTTCACCGTCGAGACGATGGCGACATAATTGCGCGTACCCACGCGGCCGTCCTCGCGCTTGAAGCCGTCGAAGTAGCGCATCTGCTCCCGCGAGTAGAAGGTCACCGGCCTGACGTCGACGCCGACCTCGTAGCGATCGGCCGACAGCTCGCCGATGTCGAGGTTGTGGCTGTGCACGTGGTCGCCGACCTCAATGTCCCGCGTCGCGAAGCCGATGACCTGGCCGTAGCGACGGACCGGGTGGCGGGCGGACACGGCCCGGCGCGCCACCTTGTGACCGGGCTTGATGTCGACGCGCACGGTGATGCGCGTCGGCCCATCCTCGAGCACGGTGCCGGCGGTCAGCTCCTTCTTGGCGATGGCGACATCGTCCTCGGGCTTCAGCAGGACCGCGCGGTCCGTGAGTGGATAGGTGGCCATGGTGCCCCTCACTATACCCCGGGCGGCCCGGGAGGAGATTTCAGCCGCACGACGACGGCCGGGGCGCGATCGAGCTGGATCGTCGTGTGATCGATGCCGAAGCGCGCGTGGAGCACGGCGTGCAGCTCGTCGAGGAGCCGCTCGCTGTCGGACGGATCGGCCACGACGACGTGAGCGCTCATCGCCTCGCGGCCCGACGTGAGCGTCCACACGTGCAGGTCGTGGACACGCAGGACGCCGGCGACCTCGAGCATCGCCGCCTCGACCCTGCCCAGCTCGAGGTGAGCGGGCGTCCCTTCGAGCAGGATGTTGACGGCCTGGCGGAGGAGCCGCCACGTGCGCGGGACGATGAAGAGCGCGATGGCCGCGCTCACCAGCGGATCGATGGTGGTCCAGCCCGTGAACGTCACCGTGGCGGCGGCGAGGAGCACGCCGCACGAGGTGAGCGCGTCGCTCAGCACTTCCAGATAGGCGGCGCGGACGTTGAGACTGGCCGCGGCGCCACCGTGGAGCAGCCACGCCGAGACCAGGTTCACGCCGAGGCCCGCCGCGGCGATGGCCATCATCGGCCCGCCGAGCACCTCGGGAGGCGCCAGCACGCGCTGGTAGGCCTCGATCAGGATCACGAGGGCCACGGCCAGGAGCAGCAGCGCGTTGACGACGGTGGCCAGGATCTCGACGCGGTAGTAGCCGAACGTCTTCTCGGGCGTGGGCGGCCGGGAGGCAATCCAGATGGCGAACAGCGCCAGGCCGACGCCCGCCACGTCGGTGAGCATGTGGCCGGCGTCGGCGGCGAGGGCCAGGCTGCCCGTCCACATCGCACCCAGGACCTCGACGACCAGAAAGCTGCCCGTGAGCACGAGCACGACCAGCAAATGCCGCCGCGAACGGTGCGCCGCGGTCTCTCGGTGGACGTGCGCCATGGAGCGGATCGTATCAAGTTCCTGTAAAATTCGAGACGGATGCCGGGGAACGTGACGTTCGCCGATCGGTCCCTGACGGTGCACGGCCAGCGCTTTCACCTGACCGACTGGGGCCCCGCCGATGCTCCGACGGTTCTCTTCCTCCACGGTGTCACGGGCCACGCGCGCACCTGGGATCACGAGGCAGCCGCGCTCGCCGGCCGCTTCCGGATCATCGCGCTCGACCAGCGGGGCCACGGCGACTCCGATCCTGCCCCCGACGGCGACTACACGCTCACGGCCCTGACCGGCGACATCGCCGCCGTCGTGGACGCGCTCGGGCTCGCGCGCGTGAGCCTCGTCGGGCTCTCACTGGGCGGACGCGTCGCCATCGTCTACGCGGCGCTCCATCCCGAGCGCGTGGAGCGATTGATGATCGTCGACATCGGGCCGGACATCGCGGCGGCCGGGCAGACGCGCGTCGGCACGATGATGGCGCGCTCGCCGGAGCGCTTCGCCAGCGTGGAGGACGCCATCGCCCAGGCGCGCGCGTCCAATCCGCGCTACGCCGACGCGCTGCTGCGCGAGCGCGTCGCGCACGCCTTGCGGCCTCTCCCCGACGGCGGCTATACCTGGAAGTACGACCGGGCCATCCGCGACGCCGTCAGGAACGGACGCTGGCGCGAAGACCTCGACGTCTGGCCGCTGTGGGCGTCGGTCGCCTGCCCCACCGTCATCGTGCGCGGCGCCGAGTCCGACGTGCTGTCGCCCGAGACGGCCAAGCAGATGGTCGACGCCCGACCACGGGCGCGACTGGTCGAGATCCCCGACGCCGGTCACACCGTGCCGGGCGATCAACCCGCGCAGTTCCTCGACGTGCTTCGCGCCTTCCTCACCTCATGATGCGCGCGGTCGGCGTCTTCGCGGTCGGCCTCGTCCTGGTCTGGGTCATCGCGCACGTGTTCTATCTGGGACCGGTCAAGGACGCGACCGAGATGGCGCTGGTCTGGACGGTGTGGGTCACCGTCGCGGCCAGTGTCGTCGCCTCGCTCACCGTGCTCGCCTTCGGGCTCATGGCGGGCGGCTCGCGCCCGGCCTGGCTGCGCTTCGTGCAATCCGCGCGCACCGTCGCGGCCATCATCGGCTGCGGCCTGATCGTCGTGGGGCTGCTCCACTATCGCGACACCGAGCCCAGCGGCGAGATCCACTGGATCATCCTGGGCCTCGC
>QHTB01000044.1 GCA_003220615.1 Candidatus Rokuibacteriota bacterium | reverse complement strand
CTCCCACGGCCCCTTGACTCGATAGCCATACCGGATTCCGGGGCGCGCCTCTGGCAGGTAGATGTGCCAGACGTGCTCGGTCTGCTCGCGGATCGGAATGCGCATCTCGCGACATTGCTCGTCGAAGAGACAGAGCTCGACGCCGGTCGCGTTCTCCGAGAACAGCGCGAAGTTCACGCCCGCGCCATCCCAGGTGGCGCCGAGCGGATACGAGTGGCCGGGTCGCAAGCGGGGCGGCGTCATGACGATGACTCCTTCTTGACGGCGCGGGCGGGACGACGGGCCGCGAGCCGTCGGGCAATGGACAGCGCCAGCGGTCGGCGCTCGAGGTCTTCGAGTGGTACGGGCAGGGCGAGCGCCCAGTTCGGCCACTCGTTCACTGTCCCGGGCATGTTGGGGCGCTCGCTCACGGCGAGCGCATCGTCGAGGGTCGCGGTCACCACGACGGATCTCGCATCGGCCAACAGGTCGTGGGCGCGCTCGATGACGCGCTCGGCCGGCGCGTCGGCGCGGACACGCGTCATCCGTCGCAGCCGATGGCGTATATCGCCCAGCGCCTCCTCGTTCGGGTTGAGCCCGAGCTTGCGCTGGGCGTCGAGGTCGCTGCCGTTCCACAGTCCGGCGATCGTCGGGAGGTCGTGCGTGGTGATGGCGCCCAGCGACAGCCGCGGGAACGCCTTCGGCAATCCGGCTTCGAACCAGAGACAGCGGTACGAGAGGACGCGCCGTTGCGCCAGCGTCTCCCGCACGCCGTCTTCGACGGTGCCCAGGTCCTCGCCGACGACGAAGGCGCCGGCCCGCATGCATTCGAGCGCCACGATGCCGAGCAGGTCGTCGGCGGGATAGCGGACGTACCCACCGGCGGCCGGGGCGAGCCCGCTCGGGATCCAGAAGAGCCGGAACAGACCCATGACGTGGTCGATGCGGAGCCCTCGGGCGTGGCGGAGCGCAGCTCGGATCGTCTCGATGAACGGTCGATACCCGGCCGCACGCAGGCGATGCGGGGCGAACGGGGGCAGGAGCCAGTTCTGCCCTGCGGCCACGTAGCGATCCGGAGGCGCGCCAACCGTCGCGCCCAGCGCGAGCGTGTCCTGCCAGGCCCAGGCGTCCGCTCCTTCCGGATCGACGCCGATCGGCAGGTCCTGCATCAGCGGGCACGCCGCGGCGGCGCCGGCGACCTGTCGGTCGAGCTGCCACTGGAGCCACGCGTGAAAGTCCACGCGCTGGCGCTGAGCGCGTCGGAACTCGGCGACCGCCGGTGAGTCCGGGCGGCGGTACTCGGCGGGCCACCGCGTGAAGCCACCACCGTGATGCTCGGCCAGCACGCAGAACGTCGCGTACTCCTCGAGAGCGCGGCCCTCGCGTCGGCGGTACTCGTCGAGCTCCGCATCGCCGGCGAAGCGGGACCACAGGAGATCGAGCGCCCGAGATTTGAGTCGAAACACCGCGTCACGGTCGATGCGCCGGCCAACGTTCAGATCCTGGCCGGCCCGCGCGAGCGGCTCCAGGTCGAGCCCTGCCTCGCGTGCGCCCGGCATGTCCGCGATGTTCAGGTACAGAGGGTTGCGGAAGCGCCGGCTCGACGGGTAGTAGGGACTCGGCTGCTGTGGCACGCCCGGAATCGGCGCCGAGAGCGGGTTCACCAGAAGGATGCGAGCACCCAGTCTGAACGACCACGCGCCGAGCCGGCGAAGATCTCCCAGGTCACCGATGCCCCAGCTCGCCGCCGATCGCGTCGCGTAGAGCTGGGCGGCCCAGCCCCAGGTGCGCCCCGGTGGCTGCGGGCACGCCGCCGGCGTGACGATCACGCTGGTCTCACCCGTGCGAGTCCGGAGCGTGTGGTAGCCAGGCGGGACGCCGGCGGGCAGCGTGCCGCGGACCGGTTTTACACGCCCGTCCTCGAGCTGCAACTCACCCTCGAGCCCCAGCCTGGCGCGCGAGCCCGCGCGGAGCACCCGGACGGGAGCCGTGGGTGGCCCGGATTCGGAAGCATCGGCGCCCATCGCCTCGAGCAGCGCTCGACGAGTCTCCGCCGATGTTTTGCGCCAATCGCCGAGGGCGCTCACATAGCCAGGCGCGATCCCCCAGGGGTCCGCAGACTTCGACACGGCGCGGCGACCGACAGGCAGGGGTGTCACTGACTGAATACGTCGAGCAACCACGGTGCCAAGCGTATGATAACGAGCGAACTTCGCAAGGAATGACGATGGCAGACGCTGAGTGGATCCTGCTGAACCCTGGGCCGGCCAACACGACGCCGACGGTGCGCCGGGCGCTGGTCATGCCTGATCTCTGTCATCGCGAGCCCGAATTCTTTCAGATCATGAGGTCGTGCCGCGAGCGGCTGGTCCGGCTGGCCGGAGGCTCGTCGGACTGGACGGCCGTGCTCTTCACGGGCTCGGGCACGGCCGCCGTGGAGGCGGCGCTCGCCTCGGTGGTGCCGCCCGACGGTGGGGTCCTCGTCCTCAACAACGGGGTGTACGGCGATCGGATGATCAGGATCTGCCGTGCGCACAACATTCGTCATCACGCGATTTCCTATGACAACGTCACGCCGGTCGCTCCGGCCGAGATGGCGCGAGTCCTCCGGGAGCACCGGAGGCTGACCCACGTGGCGGTGGTCCACCACGAGACGACGACGGGAGTGCTGAACCCGGTCGCCGAGGTCGCGGACGTCGCCGCGGCGGAAGGCCGGCGGGTCGTGGTCGACGCGATGAGCTCGCTCTACGGCGAGCCTCTGGACGTCACCCGGGAAGGCATCGATTTCGTGATGGCGAGCGCGAACAAGTGCCTGCAGGGAATCCCGGGCGTGTCGTTCGTGATCGCCCGGCGGAGCGCCGTCGAGGCCCTGAGAGGTCGGGCCCCGCGCAGCGTCTACCTCGACCTCTACAACCACTACGTCCAGCAGGAGGCCGACAACACGCCGTTCACCCCGGCCGTGCAAGTGCTGCACGCGATGGAGCAGGCCTTGCGCGAGCTCGAGACGGAGGGCGTGGCCAACCGCGTGGCCCGATACGCGGAGGCGTGCCGGGTGCTGCGCGACGGCATGGCGGAGCTTGGCTTCGAGATCCTGGTGCCCGCGGGTGCGCGCTCCAACATCCTGACCACGTTCCGCTTAACGGCCGGCGTGACCTACGACGCCCTGCACGACGCCATGAAGCGCCGCGGTTACATCATCTACGCCGGCCAGGGCGACATCCGCACGTCCGCGTTTCGCGTGTCGAACATGGGGACGCTGACGCCGCTGGACATGAAGGCGGTCGTGGATGCCTTCGCGGCGAGTCTCGACGAGATCGGGGTGGCCGTCGCTCCGCGACGGGGCTGATGGGAAGGGCCAACAGCCACAAGAAGAAGATCGCCTGCATCGAGTCGCTGTGGGACGGCAACATCGAGCATCGTCTCAGCGTGGTGCCGATGCTGGAGCTGACCGAGCGGGTCAAGGACGTGGGCTGGGCCTACCTCACCTGCAACACCGAGGAAGAGCTCCGGTACAACCTCGGCAAGCTGCGGAACCGCCGCGGCTACGGCATCCTGTACCTGTCCTGCCACGGCCGGCCCGGCGAGCTGGTCTTCGACAAGGACACGGTCGAGATCGAGAAGCTCGGACAGTTCATGGGGGACGGCTTCGCGACCTGGGTCGTTCACTTCGGATCGTGCGCCACGCTCAACATCGAGCAGGTGCGGATCTCGCGCTTCATCGCCGCCACCCGGGTGTCGATGGTCGTGGGCTACCGCAAGGACGTGGACTGGATCGACTCGGCCGCCATCGACCTGCTGCTCTTCGACCGGCTGCAGGAGTACAAGAGCATGCACCGGTTCTGGGAGCACTTCCGAGGTCGCTACCGGGACCTCATCTCGCTCACCGGGCTGCGCGCCTTCCTGCGTTGATATGGAAAACCCGGCGTCAAGACGGCAGTTCAGCCGAGCGCCACGTGTGTAATGGCCGGTCCTTCCATGTCAGGCCGGTCCTTTGGTCCCTTTAATTGGCCGGAGGTATCGGCGATCCGGGCTGGGGAGCCAGAGGCGCCGCGTTAACCCAGTAGTTCTTCTCTGTGGTAAATCCCGTTTGCGCTGCGCCCGCCGGCACCGGCTCCCAGCCGCGTTCCTTAGTTCCTCGGACAGCTTTTTTCAGTACGCCTGTTTCGGACGTCAAGTAAGCGCGAATTTCAGTCTTGGTCCACCAGGCGAAAATGACCTGGTGTCGTCCGTCTGTCTCGAGGAGGGTCACCGCCATCAGCCGGCCACTGTCATCACCAGCATTAGTCTCCCGCTGATATACGCTGATGCCGTCGCCAACTCCGGGGTTCATGCCGAGCGCGGAGGCCATCGCACCGTGGAGGTACGAAGCGCTCCCTTTGTGGAAGGCGGCGCGTACAGCCGCGGCCAGCGGCTGGGCCGAACCGTTTTGCGCACGCGAGACTTCCGCGCTTACGAAAACAGGAGACAGAATCGAACCGAGCATCAGTAAACCGAAGACGCCAGTGAGTGACTTCATGCTCGCCCCCTTTGCGGCCGAGATGTTTCACCGGATGCCGCGGCCCGGGCTCCCGGCGCTCGGGAACCGAGAACCGGCGGACTGCGACATCCGGCGAATCAAGACCGAACCGGGACTGCGGCAAGTCCTGTGCCTCGTCTCAACTGCCCAGAATCATTAGGCGCGAAGACAGCACCTCTTCGCATTCGTAATCTGGGCCGACACCCTCCTGATCCGAATCAATCAGCCGGCAGTCGCTGCTCGAGCGGGAACCGTGGGCTCCCGGGGCGCTATTGCGGGGAGACCGCCCGCGGGCACCAGCCTCTGGAACGGCGACCGGTAATTTCGAGATGGGGGCATCAACGTTCTCGGCACAAACGCGGAAGGTTGTGGCGTCAGGCCCTGCGGTGGCGCCTCGACGGAGGCAACTGCTGCCTCACGTACATCCGAACTGTCCGCTGCCACGGCGACGGCTGCCCGAGGTCGCAAGGGGTCACGGAGACGAATATCCACACGATTGCCGTATCGCTCTATGACGACTCGGTCGGCGTCAATGGCCCGTACGATGCCACCCGCGACTGGATCCCCGATCTGATAGCCGGCCACGCGCTTCGTTGCCGGATCTTGGAGGTACGCGACGGGATTGTTGGCGGTGCCGAGGACCACACCGTGGAGGCTGGGGTTCGGCAGCGTGACGGCGGCATCTGCTTGCGTCACCGGCAATTCCGTCCGACTCGGGCTGAAGAGATTCCGATGCGCAATGATCGGTGCGGAGATGACCGTGGGCGACAGACTCGCCTCCACCGGTGCGGAGGCCGGCGGTTGGCCAGCCCGGGATGGTACATGCTCCGGGAACGGCCGCTGCACCTCCCAAACTATGTAAGCGGTAAGGAATACCGACAGCGCGGCCAGCATCGAGTTCACGACGAGTAAGCGCCCCGGTATCCAACGGATACGGCGTCGGCTCAGCATAGATCGGCCCCTTAATTTTTCGGCTCCGAACACGCTTTCAAGCGCGTCGGGCCTGAGTCCCACGTGCTTCGCGCGGCGAATGGGTGCAAGACGTCTGCCGCACCCGGAAGTCGGCTTGATATCAGGCGCTCCATCGCGGTTGCGCTGCCCGGTGCCGCTCGAGTGTCGACGTTCCGTCAGGCTTTCCGACTGCCGAGATCCGAGGGCGAGCCGGGCGATTGAAAAGCTCTGCAACCACTCCGACGCCAGATCTACGGCCCCTAACGAGAAGGTGTCGGTCGAAGAGACAGTCCAGAATCCCGCCAAAAAGTATCGGCAGACTTTTCACTAACTTTCGACATAGGCACACAAGTTGCGAGAGCCGTCGTCCGCAGTACCAAACTGATTTTTAGGGGGCGTTATGAAGAGGGTTTTCTCGGGTCACCGGCTCCGGAAGTTATCTCGCGCTTGGGCGCCTTTGGCGCTCGCGCTTATGGTTCTCGGTACGTTGCTTCCCGTCGCGACGGCGTGGTCGCAGACGTCGGGCGGAACAGGCTTCGAGATCATTGGCAGGATCCAGAGTTTGACGTTGAACAATCCCGCTGACGTGCTCTCCGGCGGCACGGTCGTCGTGAACAACATCACCGTCGTCATCCCGCGCAATACGATCATCACCATGCCGGGGACGTTCCTCAGCCTGGGCGAACTCTTCAATGGCGCGACGCAGTCCGGCCTCGCTACGAGCGACTCGCTGCCGCCGCAGACCCCCTACGAGATCACCGTCATCGGGAACATCGTGAACGGAACGTACATCGCCGGCCTGGTGCAAATTGCCCAGTCCTTCGGGCAGGCCCTGGCGGGCACGATTACCGCGATCGACTATGCGACCGGAGACCTGTGGGTGTCCGGGACCACAGGCAGGCCGATGCGCTGGAGAATCCAGCTCAATGACCCCGTCGGACGTTTCGGGCGCATGATCTCGGCTGACGCCCGTTTCACCGCCGACACGGATAATCCGACGATTCACGCGCAGACCGGCTACCCGATGTGCGTGCCGCGGACGAACCCCGCGACACAGGATGACCCGGAGTGCCCGAAGGCCAATCGGCCGCTCGATCCTGTCACGGGTGCCCCGCTCAAGAAGTTCACGATGGCGGCTCCTGGAACCCCGGGCGCGCTGACCAACCCGATGAAGCAAGCGCCCTTGATGGTTGGTGACTTCATCACCTACTCCGGCATTCAGGGGACCGATGCGCGGGGTCCCTATCTTTCCGTCAGCCACATCAACGCGTGGGTCGGGATCTCGACCGCGCCCGGGACGCTGCCGGCCTATGTCACCCAAGAGGTTTCGCAGATCGGCGTTGGGTCCGGCCCGGTGTTTCCCGGTATCGCGGCCGACTTCAAGCTCGGGATCCTGATCGAGGGACTCACCACGGATCCCACTCGGCCGGTCGATGTGTATGCGGTCGACGTCGACGCCTGCTCGGGTCGTGAAACGCTGCGGCTCCTGGGTACCGGGTTCCCGGCTCCTATCCCCCAGCGTTACAAGTTCGAACCGGTCGTGGGCAACTTCTTGCCCGTGATGCGAGAGATCCTTGTCAAGATGCGCCAAGGAACGATGCCCGCCGCGAATGGCCTGATCGCGGGGCAGTACCGCGCGCCCCTTGGGACCTATCTCCTCCCGGGCACGCTTTCGCCCGGCTTGCCTCTGATTCCGAACAACTTCGGCGATTTCCCGTTCCTCGCCAAAGGCTCCGGCCCCTTCCATGGTGCCGGACCCGTCGTCGGCCAGCTTTCGCCCTGGCCAGGCGCGCCGGTGCCTGCACCGAGCAGCTGCCAGTAAGTCGTTCCCTGGAGCCGCGAGAGGCCAGGACATCGCGTCCTGGCCTCTCGCCATGCTTCCGACAGCTGGGCGGGGGTGCCTCGTCGGGCGACGTTGGCAGACCGGCGTGACGGTCCGGCTATTCGCGTGCCCAATGCTGATGAGGTTCGCTCAATGCGAGACCAAGCGCCGTCCACATATCCGGTTCTCTGGAGTGCTCGGCCCGCCACCTCCATGGCCCTTACGCCAACTGCATCGGCACCCTACCGTGATCAAAGCGATGACGGACTCGAACGAGCTTGTCCATTGGCGCGGCCGTCACGCCGATTATCCGGTCAAGCAGGTACCTATGCCGCGTTGGCGGCCCTCCTCGTGAAGCGGCGTACGGCCGACCTCGCCCCCGTACACTCGCTACCGGACTCCTGGCGGGGGGATCGGGCTCATCGTTCGACCTGAGCCTCGTGAGCGACGCGCAGGGCTGGCAAGCGACATCCTCCATCGGAGAGACGTGCTGTACCCGTGGGTCGGTCAGGTGATCCCGGTGGTCGACGCCTGGTGGGTGCAGGAGGCGGCGTGGTGAGCGCTGCACACGCCCGACGACTAGACTAGGGGCAGGGCAGGCCATGGGTGACGTGGAGCCGGCTGAAATGACGTCTGGCTGCGTCTCCGGTCGTCACTGCAGGGCCGCCGATCATATGATCGGCGGCCCCGCCGCGACTTCTTGCTACTGTCGTCCTCGGGTTACTGGCAGGAAGTACCGCCGCCGGTGGCCGGAAGATCTGGCCCGCCGTTGGGAACCGTGAGCGAGGGATGGTCGAATGGCGCCTCGTCCTTGGCGGTCCGGCAGTCAGTCAGCCCGTTCGCCAGGAACTCGACGAGCGCGGCTTTGTCCGCGGCCGAGAGGCCCAGCGGCCGGATGCGACGCGCCTTCTCCGTGTTGGGGAAGTCGCCGCCGCGGCTGTAAAAGTCAACGACGTCGGCCAGCGTCGCCTTACCGCCGGTGTGAAAGTACGGAGCCGTCAGTCCGACGTTCCGCAGCGCCGGCGTTTTGAAGGCGCCATGGTCCATGATAGAACCGCTCACCGAGAACGGCGCCACGTTGGCGCCGCCGGTCCCGGCTCGGCCAAGGTCCTCGATCGTCGGACGGACGCCGATGTTGTGGAAGCCCTGGTCTCCGCCGTCCTCGTTGATCAAACCGAAGACACCGGCGAAGGTGACCGACGCGTCCGTCAACTCCGGTCCGGCATGGCACTTGGTGCATCCGCCCTTGCCACGGAAGACGCTGAGTCCCTTCTTCTGCAGGTCCGTCATGGCCTTCGAGTTTCCGGCCATCAACCGATCCAGAGGCGTCTGATCGGGTATGAGGGTGGATTCGTAGGCCTGAACGGCCTGACCGAACACGCGAGAGAACTGGCCCTTCACGGCCAGCGAGGGGCCGAACGCGGCGGCGATCAGCTCGCCGTACCCGCAGGCGTGCCCGTCGGTGCCGCACTTCAGGCCCTTCGCCGGCCAGGCCGACATCGCACCCAGAGCGCTGTCCTGCTGATGCACGAACTGGTGCTGGAGCGCCTTGCGCGCCATGAGCTTGTCGTAGAGATTGCCGAACGTCCGGCCATTGCAGGACACCTCGGGGAATTTGTTGGCGGGACCCACCGCCTGCGAGGCCAGCGCGCTGTTTCCGATTCCAGCCGTCGAAAATGCCGCACTGGCCTTCTGAGCCGCCGTGTTGTTCGCGGTCTGGCCGAACGGACTGGCGCCGTTGAAGTTGTCATTCCCCCGACCGTCCCAGAACATCTGGCGGAAGAACGCCACGCCATTGACGGTGGTCGGCGCATTGCGGGTGGTCACCTGCGGCGCGACTCCGAAGAGATTGAGCGCACCGGTTGTGCAGATGTCGGCCGCGTTGTCCGGATTTGGATCGATATTCTTGAAGGTGCCCTGGGCCACGGTCAGTCCCATCGAGCCGTGGACGTCGTCGGCAGTCCCAAAGAGTTTATCGAGGCCCGGGTTGATCGCGGGGCGGTTGTCCGCGCCGCCGTGAAAGTGACACGTAGCGCACGCGGTCTGGCCGTCGCCACCCAGCTGAATGTCCCAGAACAATGCCTTGCCCAGACGGACGGCCGCCGCCTGGTCGACGATGTCACCGCCGATCGGCATCGGAACGGCAACGCTCGAGAGCGGCCCTAGCTCCACGTCGTTACCCTCGCCCGTGGCGACACGGGCGCTCGCTGACAACAGGCCGACCGCGCCGATCGCCGTGATCAGAGCGAAGCTTGCTACGCGAAGCCTGCGAAACCAAGACAATGTGGTTCCTGTCTGCATCGAAGCATCTCCATACCTATAGGTGTCATGCATGCACAGCAACCCCGAGCACGTCAGCTCTCCGATGCCGTCGACGACGCGCGTCTGCGCGAACTGGTCACGCCAAACGAGACGCGGAGCCCGGAGGCACGAACTTATCCGGGTCCGTCCCTGGAAATCGCGCGGCACCACCAACTCTTTTAGGCGATCGATCGCCGCTCAGGTGATCGATCACCGCCGATCGCCCCACGTTTGCCGGGGCCTGACCGTTGATAGAGGTATTGGCAGTTTTTGGGCCAGGTTTGTAAATACGAAGGAATACTGCACCGGATGGTGAGTCTTGGAAATAAAGGCAGGCCTATCAACACTCCCGAAGGGCATACGTTGACGAGGAAGATTTCGATTTTGAAGGCCGCGAGGCCTGTGAGCAAGACCCGACGCCGATCAATATGTCAGCGAGGTAGCTCGAGCGGCGTCTGAGGTGCGGTAGCTGAACGGCCGGTGCCCCCCATCTTCGTTCGTGAGGGGAGATCGTACCCGGTGCGTCCACCCACCACAGTGCGCGCAATGGTCCGATGACGACGCGTCGACGCGCCACCGCCCGCGGACTTCAGGCAGACGGTGGTCGGCCCGAGATTGGTAATGGTTGGTTCGGAACATCGATTTGCCATCGGCGGCACCGACGGCGGCCGTGCCGATGAGGAGCGCCGCCGGCGGAGGGAGCGAGCGCCGCGCCGCGGAGGAATCCCGCGGCGCGGCGCTTATCTGAAGCTTACTTCATGGCGTTACGGTCACGATAAAGGCCGGCGAGGTGCTGCCGGTGAAGTTAGCGTCTCCGTTGTAGACCGCCGTGATCGAGTGTGAACCCACGGTCTGGAGCCGTCTCGTAACGAGGCTGGCCTGACCCGCGGCGTTCAGAGGGGCGGTTGCAAGCAGCGTAGTCCCGTCGAAGAACGACACGCTCCCGGTCGGCGTCCCTACCGCAGGCACTGGGCTCACCGTTGCCGTGAACGTGATGAAGCTCGCCGACTTGATCGTGGACGCAGACGACGTGAGGCTGGTCGTGGTCCCTGCCGTGTTGGCATTGTTGACGAGCTGGGTCACTGTCGGCGAAGTGCTGGGTGCGAAGCTAGCAGTCCCGTTGTAGACGGCGACAAGCGAATGATTTCCGGCTGCCAGCGTGGAGATGCTGAGCGAGGCGCTTCCATTGACGAGCGTCACAGTGCCGAGTGTGGCAGCGCCGTCCCTGAACGTCACCGTTCCGGTCGGCACGCCGGCCCCCGACGTCACAGTCGAGCTCAGCGTCACCGTCTGGCCGACCGTCGAGGGGTTAGGAGTGGAAGTCAGGCTGGTAGAGGTCGCCGCGGCGGCCGCGGCGTTCACGATCTGGGTCACCGTCGCCGAGGTGCTGGCTGCGAAGCTCGCATCACCGCTGTAGACGGCAGTGAGCGAATGGCTGCCCGCGGCCAGCGTGGAGATGCTGAGCGAGGCGCTTCCATTCACCAGCGTCACGACGCCGAGTGAGGTTGCCCCGTCCCTGAACGTCACGGTTCCGGTCGGTACCCCGGTGGCCGGGGCCACCGCGCTGACCGTAGAGCTCAAGGTCACCGTCTGGCCGACCGTCGAGGGGTTCGGTGAAGAGGTCAGGCTCGTGCTGGAGTTTCCGGCGTTCACCGTCTGTGTGCGGACGGCAGACGTGCTGGCCGCGAACGTCGCGTTCCCGTTGAACGCTGCGGTCAGGGAGTGGCTACCAACTGCCAGGGTCGTCACATTGAGCGAGGCGCTGCCGTTGACCAGCGTCACCGTGCCCAGCGCAGTGGCGCCGTCCCTGAACGTCACGGTGCCGGTCGGTACCCCCGCGCCTGACGTGACCGTCGCACTCAGCGTCACGGTCTGGCCGAGCGAGGACGGGTTGGGAGTGCTGTTGATGGTCGTGGAAGTGGCCGCCGCCGCGGGGGCATTGACCACCTGGTTCACGACTGGAGACGTGCTGGCCCCGAAGGTTGCGCTGCCGCTGTAGACGGCGGTCAGCGAATGACTTCCGAGGGCCAACGTGGAGATGGTAAGCGAGGCGCTGCCGTTGACCAGCGTCACCGTGCTGAGTGAGTTGGCGCCGTCCCTGAACGTCACCGTTCCCGTCGGGACGCCGGTGGCCGGTGGGACTGGACTCACCGTCGCCGTCAACGTCACGGCTTGCCCCGTCGTGGAGGGGTTCGGAGTGGAGGTCAGGCTCGTGCTCGTGTTCAGCAGGTTCACGGCCTGAGTCACCACTGGAGAGGTGCTGCCCAGGAAGCTCGGGCTGCCACCGTAGACCACAGTGAGCGAATGATTTCCGGTCGCCAGGGTGGATACCGTGAGCGAGGCGCTACCGTTGACGAGCGTCACCACGCCGAGAGAGGTCGCACCATCTCTGAAGGTGACGGTGCCCGTCGGCACGCCAGCAGCCGGCGAAACTGCAGACACTGTCGCCGTCAACGTCACGGCCTGCCCGACGTTCGAGGGGTTCGGAGTCGAGGTCAGGCTCGTGCTCGTACTCCCCTGGTTCACGGTCTGTGTCACGGTTGCAGACGTGCTGGCCTGGAAGTTCCCGCCGCCGCTATAGGCTGCGGTCAGAGAGTGACTCCCGACGGCGAACGTCGAGACGGTGAGCGAGGCGCTGCCGTTGACCAGGGTCACCACGCCCAGCGAGGTCGTGCCGTCGTTGAATGTGACCGTTCCAGTCGGGGTTCCGACAGCCGGTGGCACGGGGCTGACGGTTGCCGTCAGCGTCACGGCCTGTCCGATCACGGACGGGTTGGGGGTCGAGCTCAGGCTCGTTGTCGTCGGTGAGTTGACGACCTGGGTCACGGTCGGTGACGTGCTGCCGAGGAAATTCGGGCTTGCGTTGTAGACCGCGGTGAGCGAATGAGATCCGACCGTCAGGGTGGAGACGTTGAGCGAGGCGTTGCCGTTGACGAGCGTCACCGTGCCCAATGCCGCTGCGCCGTCGCGGAACGTCACGGTGCCAGTCGGCACGCCCACGGCCGGCGCTACTGCAGTCACCGTCGTGCTGAGCGTCACCGTCTGCCCGGCCAGCGAGGGATTCGGCGTGGACGTCAGCGTCGTGGTGGTCTGACCCGGGTTCACCGTCTGGGTCCGCACCGCCGAGGTGCTGACCGCGAACTCGAGGCTTCCGCCATACGACGCCGTGAGCGAATGACTCCCAGCAGCCAGTGTGGAGGTGACGAGCGACGCGCTGCCATTGACGAGCGCCACCGTGCCGAGCGTGGTCGCGCCGTCCTTGAACGTCACGGAGCCAGTCGGAACCAGCGGATCCGTGAGCACCGGGGCCACGGTCGCCGTCAGCGTCACGGCCTGACCGAACACCGAGGGATTCGGGGTGGAATTGAGGGTTGTCGAGGTCGCCGGACGGACGTAGATCTTTCCAATCACATTGACGAAGAGATTCGTCTCGACGACGTTGACGCCAGGCCCGCCGAGATGGTGTGAGTCAGGAGGCCATCGCCGATGAACCCGGCCGTCGGCGCTGGGGGCGTGGCCGGGTCCCACGTGAGGAACGGCCCAGCGTTGGTCGTGGGAAGGACGCTGGTGAAGTTACAGGGAAGCGGTGTGCCCAGGGGACATCCCTGGTCGACGGTGAAATTGATCGTCCCTGTCGCCGTAGCAACAAACGACTGGACCCCGAACGGACCGGTCACGACGTACGTCGCGCCGGGAACGAGGCCGTTGGGAAGGACCCTGACGCGGTAGCGCGCGAACACGATCTGCGCGCCCGCGCCATCTGCGGCCGTACCCGTGGCCCCGCCGAAGCCGCCCTGAGTGCTCATCACCAGGAGCGCCCGGCCTCCGACATTGCCAATGTTGTTGATGGTCGTCGTTGTGCGCCAGTAGAAAAATTCGTCGGGGAAGTTGTTGGGAAACGAGATCGGCTGCCCGGGATTCGGAAACGTTCCCGCCAGGACGCACGGATCTGCAGGGTTCGCCGCGTCGAGGCATTGGCCGAGCTGCAGGCCGTTCTTGTCCAGATACCATCTGGGATACCCGTTGGCCGGGTCGATGGCTCCGACCGCGGCCAGGCCTTGGGCGTTCTGGGCGAAGGCCCCGCCGGCGGCAAAGATCACGCATGCGACGACTGCCAGAGAAATGCACCACTTCAATTTCGAAGCTCGAGGCTTCATCCGCTTATCTCCATGTTGTGAGAGTTGTCATGACTTGAAAATAGGAATCCGCTAAAAGCTGCCGTCGATCAGGGTGGTCGTCTCTTCGACGTCCGTCACCCAGATGCGACCGATCTCGCACACCTCAGCCAATCCGGCCGGAAGCGGCGAGCTTAGCATTAGCGTCCCAGTTCCGAGGGCTATGGTGATCGTGCCCGCTGGGTCGCCGCCGTTGGCGAAGACCAGGAGCTGCGTCCCATCTGGAACGTCGACGGCCACCTGCACCACGAATGTCTGTTGCGAGCCCTGGTCAATTGATCGAATGTACGCAAACCCGACAGCGGCGACCGCCTCCCCGTCGGGAGTAGCGGGCAGGCTCGTCCTGTCCGTGCAGTCCGCTGCCGCCGCGTCATTCGGGAGCGCAAAAGCCGCCAGGCTCGCTGCCAGTAGGCATATGAACAGTCCTTTCACTGTACTCGACCTCCTATCGATCGATTCGGAACGTAATTAAGGAGCATGTCGTTTATTGGCCCTGGTGTGGCCGCCCTGCTTTGGGCAAGGACTGTGCCTGCTCTGAACCCCCTTGGAAACCTTGAGACATTGGACCGCGCGTGTTCGCGCCGAAACCCAAACCGACAGCAACGAGGGGGGCTAGGACGTTCGTCCTAGCCCCCCGCCGGAAAGTTACAGTGCTCAACTGCTCGTTGCTATGCGGCGGAAGCCTGCGCGGTGCGGCGAAGCCGCCGGCGCAATCTCGCGATTCCCGTGAGGCCCACACCGGTGCCAAGAAGCAGGAGCGTTGCAGGCTCCGGCGTAGCTGCATCCGGCGGCGCGACGTTGGTCGTGAGCGCCGCTCCGTTGAAGAAGAGGTCGGTGGCGTCGCGGAACTGGTGGAGGCCGCCGTTGTCCAAATTGCTGAAGGAGAACAGTGCGTTGATCTGCTGGTTGGGGCCCAGACTACCGAGGGAGTAGAGCAGGGCGAGCGCGACGTCATTCGGGCCCGCGCCGATGTGGTCGGTGTTGTCCAGCGTGCCTCCGAGAATGTTGCCGAGGAGACTTCCGAACGGAGTGTCGATTTGGAACCCCGTAGCGGAGCCGAGGTTCGTCCCGAGACCAGCACTGTCCAGGTTGTTGTCCGTCCCGCCGGGAGTCGTCACGATGTCAGCATCGAGCAGCGCGATGAGGTTCGCGGGGGCGAAGGTGGTAGCGGTCGGGTTGGTGACGGTGATGCTGACCGTGCCCAGGTTGCTTGCGTTGAGATTGTTCGTGACCGAGACACTGAAGCCCTGAGTGATGAAGTCCGAAAACGGACCCCCGCTCAGATTGTTCGGTCCGATGATGATGTCCTGCTGCAGCGCCGAAGTCCCGTTGATCGCGGTGTTGACCGCCGGAGACCACAGGAACAGGCTGAACTGATTGATGTCGATCGATAACGCCGAAGCGGCGCGCGGCTGTACGACAAGCATCAGCGCAAAGCTGAGCCAGGCGAGAAGCAGCGCCCCTGATTCCATACGCGACG
>QHTB01000043.1 GCA_003220615.1 Candidatus Rokuibacteriota bacterium | reverse complement strand
CCACACGCCGGCGTCGACGACGCGCTGGAGCACCTCTTCGAGCGCCAGCGTCCCCGTGAGGGTCTGGGCCAGCCGCGTCAGGCTCTCGAGTTGTCGACTCTTCTGTTCGGTCTCGGTGCGCAGCGCGGCCTGAGCGACGGCGGCGTCGAACAGCAGGGAGACCGTTTCGAGCCTGCGGTCCGCGTCCCCGGCGAGAGCGCGATCGTCGGTCGAGAGCAGGAGCAGCACGCCCCAGGGCGCCTCGCGGATGTGGACGGGCACCGCGATCTGGGTGCGATAGCCGAAGGCCGAGTCCTCGGCCCGGATGGTGATGATCCGGCCACTGCGAAGGGCGTCGCCGAGGCCGGTCCCGTCGACCGGCCGCGACGAAAAGGCCTCGATGCGCTCGTCCGGCACGCCGCGCTGGGCAACGAGCGCGAGCCGTCCGCCGCGCGCCTCGAGTCGGTAGACGACCGTGGCCGTGACGCCCATGAGCCCGCGGACGGCCTCGAGCGCTCCCCCAAGCCCGGTCGACAGATCCGTCGCACCGTCCATCGCGCGGGTGAGGGCGCGAAACGCCTCACGGTCGCGAGCCCACTCCTGGCCGATCCGTGAGTGCGCTCTTCCCCAGGCCTGGGCGCGCGAAGACATCAGCCCGACGCCGACCACGACCAACGCCACCACGGCCCACGATCCGACGAGCCAGGACAGCAGACGCCGGCGCTCGGCGTGGAGGTCCCCGGATGACACGAGCGTCCACAGTCCCTCCCGCTCGCTCAGCGGTCGCGCGATCCAGTCCTCCCCGTTGACCTGCAGCGCGCCGCGCAGCGTGGCCGACACCCAGCCGGTCGCGGGAAGGTCCCCGCGCGTGGTCGCGAGCAGACGGTCACCGGCCACCGCGACGACGACGGGATGCGAGGGTACGGAGGCTGCGATCTGCTCCAGGCGCTCGAAGCGCCGGCCGACGATCGCCACCCCCGCGCGGCTGATCGGCGCCGCCGCGAGCACGTAGAGCTGGCCGCCTATCGCGCGGACCAGCGTCGTCGCCACGGGCGGCGGCACCACCTCCACGGTCTTCAGACGCGGCAGCGCCGGCACCTGGACGAGCGGGGCCCCCGACGCGTCGGTGATGACGAGCAGATCACCGATGCGGTCGCTGGTCACCGAGAGGATCCGCGGCGAGGCACCGCGAGCCAGCGTCGCCCAATCACCCTTGACGACGCCCTCGACCACGGCCGGATCGCTGGCGAGCAGGCGAGCTTCGCGGAGCAGGGCTTGCTGCGTCTCGCCGAGGAGGGCGCGGGTGGCGGCGATCGCATCGGCCAGGCGCATCTCGTGGCGCGCCTGCGTCTGTTCGAGCAGCGTGACGCCGGCGAGGACCCACAGGCCGGCGAGGACGGCGAGAGCGAGCCCGAGCCGTGCCACGGGCCCCACACGCCGTCGACCCGTCAGCGGCGTTCCCCGACCCGATGCAGTTTGAGGAGGTTGGTCGTCCCGGTGACCCACATCGGCGAGCCCGAGATGATCACCAGCACGTCGTTCATTCGAACCGAGCCATCACCGAGCAAGGTCGCCTCGACCTCTTCGATCATCTCGTCGGTGGTCTCCACCTTGCGAATCAGTCGCGACGACACCCCCCACGACAGCGCGAGGCGCCGCTGGACCTCGACGAATGGCGTCAGCGCGATGATCGCCACGTCGGGCCGCTCCTGCGAGATGAGCCGCGCCGAGAACCCGGACTGCGTGAATGCAACGATCGCGCGGACCCCGAGCACGCGGGCGGCCGACGCCGCAGCGTCGGAGACGGCTTCGGGAAAGCCCACGCCCACGCGTTCCTGCCGCC
Source organism: Candidatus Rokuibacteriota bacterium (assembly GCA_003220615.1). Lineage (GTDB taxonomy): Bacteria > Methylomirabilota > Methylomirabilia > Rokubacteriales > CSP1-6 > 40CM-68-15. Next base: position 5,892 of record QHTB01000043.1, on the reverse strand, counting down.
GCCACCGGATCTCCGACTTCAGAGCCGCCTGCTCGGCACGCTCGGCGATGCGGGCCATCACGACGACCGCCTCGACCGGATACCGGCCGGTGGCGGTCTCGGCCGACAGCATGATCGCGTCGGCGCCGTCGAAGATCGCCGTCGAGACGTCTGTGACCTCGGCGCGCGTCGGCCTCAAGTGCGTGACCATCGATTCGAGCATCTGGGTCGCGACGATGACCGGCACCTTGGCGGCCCGCGCCTGCCGGATCACTTCCTTCTGGATGTGCGGCACTTCCTCGAGGGGCACGTCGAGGCCGAGGTCGCCACGGGCCACCATGACCGCATCGACCATCGTGAGGATGCCGGGAAGATTGGCGACGATCTCCTGGCGCTCGAGCTTGGCGACGATCGGCAAATCGGCGCCCTGGTCGCGCAGGAATTTCCTCACCTCGCCGATGTCGGCCGCGGAGCGAACGAACGAGACGGCGACGAAATCGATGCCCTGACTGATGCCGAAGCGGAGATCCTCGCGGTCCTTCTCGGCCAGACACGAGACGGGCAGCGGCACGCGCGGGAACGAAATGCCCTTGTGGTCGCTGATGCGCCCGCCGGCGACGATCCGGCAGCGCACGGCATCCGCGGTCGTCTCCTCCACGCGGAGCTGGATCATCCCGTCATCCATCCAGACCTCGTCACCCGGCTTCAGCTCGGACAGATACTCGGGATGGGTGACGCTGGCGCCGTCGACCGTGCCCACGATCGGGCGGGCGGACAGCGTGAACATCCGGTCGGGCTCGAGATCGACGCGTCCTCCCCCGGCGGGGCCGAAGGTGCCGAGGCGGATCTTGGGGCCCTGCAGGTCTTGAAGGATGGCGATGGGACGGCCCCAGCGCTCCTCACCGATTCGGATCTGGCGGATCGTCTCGGCGTGCTCGGCATGCGTGCCGTGGGAAAAGTTTACGCGGGCCACGTCCATGCCGGCGGCGACCAGCCGATCGAGGAGCGCGGCGCCGCTGCTGGCGGGCCCGATGGTGCAGACGATCTTGGTGCGACGCATCCTTCTGTCCTTTACATTGGAAGGGGCGCGGCGCCCCCTCCAATTCCTCCCCGGTTCGCCCGGAGTGCCAACGCGGTCCCTGAAACGACCGAGCCAGGCGTCACGACGGCGCCGAGGTGAGTGCTCGAGGCTTCAACGCGGACTCCAGGAATTGTCCCGTGTACGATTTCACGGACTGACGCGCCACCGATTCCGGCGTGCCGGTGGCGAGCACGCGGCCGCCCTCCTCGCCCCCCTCGGGACCGAGATCGATGACCCAATCGGCGGTTTTGATCACGTCCAGGTTGTGCTCGATGATCACCACGGTATTGCCCTGCTCGACGAGCCGGTTCAGCACCTCCAGCAGCTTCTGGATGTCGGCGAAGTGCAACCCCGTAGTCGGCTCGTCAAGGATGTAGAGCGTGCGGCCGGTGGCGCGACGACTCAGCTCGGTGGCGAGCTTCACGCGCTGGGCCTCACCGCCCGACAACGTGGTCGCCGCTTGCCCGAGCCGGATGTAATCGAGACCAACGTCGTCGAGCGTCTGGAGCTTCGATTTGATCACGGGCACCGCGTCGAAGAACTCGCGCGCCTCCCGTACGGTCATGTCGAGGACCTCGGCGATGGACTTGCCCTTGTACCGGACGTCCAGCGTCTCGCGGTTGTAGCGCTTGGCCTTGCAGACGTCGCACGTCACGTAGACGTCGGGCAGGAAGTGCATCTCGATCTTCACGAGCCCGTCGCCCTGGCAGGCCTCGCAGCGGCCGCCCTTGACGTTGAAGGAGAAGCGGCCGGGCTGGTAGCCGCGCATCCGGGCCTCCGGCGTGCGCGCGAACAGCGTGCGGATGAACGTGAAGACGCCCGTGTAGGTCGCCGGATTCGACCGGGGTGTCCGTCCGATCGGCGACTGGTCGATGTCGATGACCTTGTCGAGATGTTGCGCGCCCTCGATCCGTTCGTGGGCTCCCGGGCGCCCCTGCGCGCGATGCAGCATCTGGGCGAGGCCGCGATACAGGATGTCGTTCACCAGCGTCGACTTGCCCGAGCCCGACACGCCGGTCACGCACGTGAACGTTCCCAGCGGGATCTTCACCGGCATGCCCTTCAGATTGTGCTCGCGCGGGTTGTGGATCGTCAGCGCGTGGCCGTGGCCCTTGCGTCGCTCGTCCGGGACCGGGATGGACAGCGCGCCCGACAGATAGCGCCCGGTCAGCGAGGCCGGGTTGGCCATGATCTCGTCCGGCGTACCGAGCGCGACGAGATGGCCGCCGAGCTCGCCGGCGCCCGGCCCGAGGTCGACCACGAAATCGGCGGCGCGGATCGTTTCCTCGTCGTGCTCGACCACGAGCACGGTGTTCCCGAGGTCGCGCAGACGCTTGAGCGTCTCCAGCAGCCGGCGGTTGTCCCGCTGGTGCAGTCCGATGGAAGGCTCGTCCAAGATATACAGGACGCCGACCAGGCTGGACCCGATCTGGGTGGCCAGCCGGATGCGCTGACCTTCCCCACCCGACAGCGTCCCCGCCGGCCGGTCCAGCGTCAGGTAGTCGAGGCCGACGTCGCGCAGGAAGCCGAGCCGCTCGCGGATCTCCTTCAGCACGCGGCGCGCGATCAGCGTTTCGCGCTCGGAGAGGGTGATGTCGGCGAAGAACGCTGCCGCCTCCTTGATCGTGAAGCCGACGACCTCCGCGATCGACCGGCCGCCGATCTTGAGACCCAGCGACTCCGGGCGCAGGCGCGACCCTTTGCAGGCCGGGCACGGCCGCTCGGCCATGAACGGCTCGATCTCGCGCCGGATGTCCTCCGACTCCGTCTCGCGGTACCGCCGCTCGAGCACGGCCACGACACCCTCGAAGCCGCCATCCGCATCGCCGTGGAGGATGACGTCCCGCACCGATTTCTTCAGCGACTTCCAGGGCGTGTCGAGCGTGAACTTGTACCGCTTGGCCAGGACGGCCAGCGTCTGCTTGAAGTACGGTGACTCGTGGCCGGCCCACGGCGCGAGCGCGCCTTGCTTGAGCGTGCGCTCGGCGTTCGGCACCACGCGCTCGGGATCGACTTCCCAGCGGCTGCCCAGGCCCGAGCACGTCTCGCACGCGCCGTACGGGCTGTTGAACGAGAACATGCGCGGCGACACTTCCGGGAGCGAGACGCCGCACTCGGCGCAGGCCAACCGCTCGGAGAAGAGCATGGGCTCTGCGTTTTCCGAGGTCGGCGATTTGACTGATGGCCTTGACTGTTTAACTGGGGGGACCATACTGCTCGATTCTTTGACCGGGGGGCGCGTACCGCTCCCCCCGGACCCCCCCATCTGCGCTGTGCTGCTACTGCCGTCGCCGTCGCCCAGAGGCTCCACCAAGACGACGCCGTCGGCGAGGCGCAGCGCGGTTTCCAGCGAGTCGGCGAGCCGGCTGCCCACGGTTTCCCGGACGACGAGCCGGTCGACGAGAACTTCGATCGTGTGCTTGCGGTTCTTGTCGAGGTCGATCTCGTCGGTCAGCTCTCGGAGTACGCCGTTCACCCGCACGCGCGAGTACCCCTGACGGCGCAGATCGAAGAACAGCTTCTTGTACTCGCCCTTGCGGCCGCGAATGACCGGCGCCAGCACGAGCAGCCGCGTCCCCACCGGCTGGGACATCACGCGATCGACCATCTGCTGGACCGTCTGGGCGGAGATGACCCGCCCGCAGGACGGACAGTGCGGGATCCCGATGCGGGCGAAGAGCACGCGGAAATAGTCGTAGATCTCGGTGACCGTGCCGACGGTGGACCGCGGATTGCGCGAGGTCGTCTTCTGCTCGATGGAGATGGCCGGCGACAGGCCTTCGATCGAGTCGACCTCCGGCTTCTCCATCTGCTCGAGGAACTGTCGGGCATACGCCGACAGCGATTCGACATAGCGACGCTGGCCCTCGGCGTAGATCGTGTCGAAGGCCAGTGAGGACTTGCCGGATCCGGAGAGTCCCGTGATGACGACCAGCTGATCACGGGGAATTTCGAGGTCGATGTTCTTGAGGTTGTGCTCCCGAGCACCACGGATGACGATCCGATCACTCGCCATATTCTGCCTATTGTGGCGAGATCGGACGAAGGGCGCAAGTCTAAAGGCGTTTTCTTACGGCAGCGTGCACGCTCCCCGGGACAGCTCCTCGCGCATGGCGCGGATCGACGTCATACGAATGTAGAAAATCAGATCGCAGAGGTTGCCGCCCGTGATCTCGGGGCGCGACACCTCGCCGCCCATCCCCGCGTGGATATAGTCGGCCAGCTGCGCGTCGCTCCAGTACGCCATCTCGTCGAAGTTCGGCAGCCCGAGCGCTCCCAGGCCATTCAGGCCTCGGAGCAGCACGAAGCTCGGCCGCGTCGGACCGCCGGCGATCGTGCCCCGCGTGTAGATGTTCTGTCCGTTGAGCCAGAACGAGTAGTCGTTGTTCAAGAAGCTCCGGTACGTCGGATCGCCGGGCAGGAGCCGGCGCCACACGCTGACGCCGAGCGATCCGAAGCCGGACGTGATCATCCGCGCCTCGGTGGATGACACAGCGATCGCCCAGGAGTAGTGGCCACCGGCGTCGACGACGATCGAGAGCGGCCCCTGGTACAGCGGCCCCGTGCCACCGGCGTGCTGGCGCACCGTCGTCCCGTCCGCTGACAGTCGCCAGATCTCGGCGCGGCCCTGGCCTACGGAGAACGCGACCAGGATGTCACCGACCGGGCCCATCGTGCCGGCGCGGTCGACGTCGAGCCAGATCCAGGAGTCGAGCGTCGCACCGAACGAGGGCCCGAGCTGGGTGTATGCGCCCGTCGTCTTGCTGAGCCGGTGCACGGTCTTCGTCGAGCTTTGCGCGATCACGAAATCGCCTTGCGGATCGACGCGCACCACGAGCGGCTGGTTCACCGCGGGTGACGCGGGGAGCGTGCTCACGAGCCCCGTGTCGGGCTCGATCTCGCGCACGGCACCCGGACGACCGTTGTCGGTCACATAGAGGTCGCCGGTCGCGCCGAAGGCCACGCTCGTCGGCATGTTGAACCGCGCTTGCAGGCGCGGGCCATCGACCTGCCCCGCCACGTGCGGTGTCCCCGCGTACGTGGTCACCGAGACGGGCGTCGTCGAGAGATCCACCTTCGCGATGCGATGGTTCAGGCTGTCGGCCACGTAAAGGATGCTCGCGTTCGTCGGATCGACGGCGAGATCGCTCGGACCGTTGAAGAGCAGCCCGCCCTCGAAGCTGCCGATCGTGACCTTGTTGGCGGCCACGATCTGCGCGGTCGACACCGTCGTCGAACCCACCCCCGTCGGGCTGAGCGGATCCTGAAGCGGCACGACGTCACGTCGTGTGACCGGCCCGGCCAGCGTCGTGACGGTGCCGTTGGCCTCGAGCAGGACGAGACGGCCGGCGATGTCGATGCCGTACCAGTCGTTCGTTCCCGGTTTCTGGGCGTAGGTCGAATACGGGCTCACGAGGGCGTCGTTGCGTGGCCCGTCGTAGTTGACGTGTCGCGTGACACCGTCCACCGAGTCGGCGACGTTCGAGGAGACCTGATCGTACTTCCAGCCGACTGCGACCGAGCCGTCGGCCCGCCGCACGAACATCGGCAGCTCTTCGTAGAGATCGTGCGCCTGGTGCTCGACCGGCTCGATGAACCACTGATTCCAGTCACGCCCAGTCACCGAACCTGCCCATGAGGGCGAGTTCCTGGTTACCCAGGGAACCGACGTCGGCCGGGGCGCCGGATACGGCACCGTGTCGCACGCGGGTCCATACGACCACGGGGTTGCGTCAGGATAGTGCTTGTACGGACACACCTGCACGCGCGGCCCCGTCGACGGCGGCGGAGGCGGCGCTGGCGCCGGCGGAGGCGGAGTCGGCTCTGGAGGT
>QHTB01000134.1 GCA_003220615.1 Candidatus Rokuibacteriota bacterium | reverse complement strand
AGCGTCGCGAACACGAGGTGGCCCGTGAGCGACGCCTGCATGGCGATGCGCGCCGTTTCCAGGTCGCGTACCTCGCCGACGAGAATGATGTCGGGGTCCTGGCGCAGGACGGAGCGCAAGCAGTGGGCAAACGTTAGACCAATCTTCTCGTGGACGGCGATCTGCGTGATGCCGTCCATCTCGTATTCGATCGGGTCCTCGATCGTCACGATGTTGGTCGTCTCGGACTTGATGTCGCTCAGGCACGCGTAGATCGTGGACGTCTTGCCGCTGCCCGTCGGGCCGGTCACGAGGATCGTGCCCTGCGGCCGGCGCGTCAGTCCTTGAAGCGCCAGCAGATGATCGGGCGCGAGGCCGCAGCCGGCGAGCGGGATCGCCACGCTGTCGAGATCGAGCAGCCGCAGGACGACTTTTTCGCCGTGGAGCGACGGCACGGTCGACACGCGAAGATCGAGCGCGCGTCCCTTTCGCACCAGACGGATGCGACCGTCGTGGGGCAGGCGATGCTCGGCGATGTCGAGGTTCGCCATGATCTTGATGCGCGAGACGACGGCGGCGCGATCGCTGACGGGGATGGCGGCGGTTTGCTGGAGCAGGCCGTCGACGCGAAAGCGCACCATCATGCCTTCGGCGCCCGGCTCGAGATGAATGTCGCTGGCGCGGCGGGCGAGGGCCTGGTCGAGGATCGAATCGACGATGTCGGGGACGCTGCGTCGCTCGTTGGCGAGCGCGGTCAGCCGCGTGTCCGGCTTTGCTGGGCGCAGAAAAGTAGCCACGTCGCTATCCCCTTGATCTATGCCGAAGGATTAGATCAGGAGGGCCTGCGCCCCGGACCCGCGCTGTCTACATTCTCTTTTACAACCCGCTACGTATCGCTGGCAAGCCTTCCTTTATTTCCCCAGTTCGTTTTCTCCACGTCCTGGAACACGATGTGGACCTGATCGGGCGTCGTCTTGCCGATGCGCACCATCGCGTCGGTGATCGCCTGCACGATCTCGCGCTTCTGCTGGTCGGTGCGGCCTGCGTACCACTGGATCGTAACGTTCGGCATGCGGCCCTCCTCGACTTTGAGCTGGCGGGCCCTATCCTACACTCTCGACGGCAACAGGGATCGGGAACGGTCACGAAGATCGGCCAGTCCTCCATGATGCCGGAGGACTCCGATACTGGACGGCGAGCGGCCGGCTAAGCTCTACGCTTCGGCCGGTGGACGTGGGCTCGCACCTGCCGCTGTTCACGGCGCTCTTCGAACTTGCCCCAGAGCGCGATGCCGACGGAGATGAGGCCCACCAGAAAGATCTCGAGTGTCATGCTCCTTCACGGCAGCATCCGTTGTGCCAACGCAGCGAACGGGAGGAACTGCTCGATTGCCGCCACCGGCTGTGAAGAACTTTTCTCAGTATGCCTCCTAAATTCTTGAATGCAGGAGGAACGCACCCGGAACCCACGCGGGCACTGCTGCGGCAACCTAAGCAGGACGATAGAGGGGCCGACTCTTCCACCGTCACGCTGACGTTGCGGGTGTTCTGCGGCGGACGGAGAACAGCGCGCGCGTCGCGTTCGGACCGCGTCAGCGACCGAGGCCGACCTCTCTGAGATAGCGACGCACGCCGGGATGGATCGCATCTGCGCGTGGCGCCGCGTCGATCGTGTTCCGGGCCGTCGTCTCCGCCGCCTGGGGCAATCGCTTGGCCAGCGCGGCCTCACCCCGGTGGAGAGCATGCGCGAGGCGGTAGGCTACGTCTTCGGGCAGAGTCGGCCGCGTCATGACGAAGCTCCACGAGCCGACGGAGGTCAGTGGGGCCTCGATCCCGGGGTAGGCACCGGCCGGGACCGTGAGCGTCTTGAGGAAGGGGTGCTTGGCCTGGATGCGTTTTATCCCATCCGCGTCGGGCACGATGAAGCGAGCGCCGCCCGGCGACTTGGCCACCGTCATGAATCCGGGCCAGCCGAGTCCGCCGCCCCAGAGCGCCGCCACACGCCCGTCCTGGACCATGACCGGGCCGTCGCCCGCGCGGTCGAGGTACACCGCCTGGAAATCGCGCTGCTGATCGAGGCCGAGGCCGTCGAGCACGTAACGGGCCAGGATCACCAGGCCCGAGCCGCGCGCGCCGAAGGCGATCGGCTGGCCGCGCAGGTCGTCGATCGTCCGATAGCGCGAGTCGGCCCGGACGACGAACATCCCGGCGGTCGCGTACATCGCGGTCAGGATGGGCAGCGTGCCGATCGATTCGATGGCCACCTCACCCTGGACGAGGGCGATGTCGACCTCGCCCTTCTCGAGCAGCGGCACGTTTTCGGTGCTCCCCTTGGTGTTGCGGGGCTCGATCTCGAGCGTGGGGTCGATCTCGTGGATGGTCTCGGTCACGGCCTGGCCGTACACAGGAAAGCCACCGCCCGGTGTGGCGGTGCCCAGCGTCACCCTGGTCATCTGAGGTGCCGGAAGAAGGCGCGGACGTCCGCGGCCAGGGCTTCCGGCTCTTCCAGTGCGGCGAAGTGCCCGCCGGCCGTCATCGGCGTCCAGCGCTGGATGTTGTAGACGCGCTCGGCCCACGCTCGCGGCGGATGCAGGATCTCGCGCGGGAACGACGCGTAGGCCGTGGGGACACGGATCGGCTTGTCCTCCGTGATCGGCCACGGGCTGTGATTGCGCGCGTAGTACGGCCAGAACGACGAGTTGATGGCGCCGGTCACCCAGTAGAGCATCACGTTCGTCAGCAGGACGTCCTTGCCGAACCGCCGGTCCACGTCGCCGCCGCAGTCGCTCCACGTCCGGAACTTCTCGACGATCCACGCGGCCAGGCCGACCGGCGAGTCGGTGAGGCCGTACGCGAGCGTTTGAGGCTTGGTGCCCTGGATCCCCTGGTAGCCCGTCTCCTCGCTCATCCAGTTCTTGATCTCCACGAGGTAGGCCTGTTCCTCGGGCGTGGGCGGCTTCGTCGCGGTCAGATCGCGGCGGATGGCGAGCAGGTTCACGTGAATGCCGGCCAGGCGGTCCGGATGCGACGCGCCGAGCACCGACGTGACGAACGCGCCCCAGTCGCCGCCCTGCGCCGCGAAGCGCCGGTAGCCGAGGACGTCGGTCATCAGCGTCGCGAAGACGTCGGCGATCTCGACGATGCCGAAGCGTGGCTGATTGGGCGCGAACGAGAACGTGTAGCCGGGCAGCGAGGGCGCGACGACCGTGAAGGCGTCCGCGGGATCGCCGCCGAACCGCGCGGGGTCGGTGAGCATCGGGATGATGCGCTGGAACTCCACGATCGATCCGGGCCAGCCGTGCGACAGCAGCAACGGCATCGGATCGGGTCCGACGCCCAGCTCGTGGATGAAGTGAACGCCGATGCCGCCGACCGGGACCGTGAACTGACGGTTGCGGTTCAGGGCCGTCTCGTGGGCTCGCCAGTCGTACTTGTCGCGCCAGTACGCGACGAGCTCCTTCATGTAGGCGAGGTCGCTCCCGTAACGCCAGCGCTCGCCCGGCGCCTCGTCCGGCCATCGCACGCGCTCGAGCCGGGCCCGCAGGTCGGCGAGCACGGTATCGGGCACGTGGATCCGGAACGGCGTCGGCGTCGTCATCGAGCGACCTTGAGCCAGTGCTGGGCCACCTCGCGTCCGGTGGCGAACCACACGCCCTCGTGGCCTTTGATGAAGCGGATCAGCTTGCGCAGCATCAGGAGCCGCGAAGGGTGGCCGATCGTGTGCGGGTGACACGTGAGGTTGAAGAGGCCGCCCCACTCGTACAGCCCGAGGAACTCGTCGCGCCAGATCCCGTACACGATCTCGGGGCTGTTCATCGGCCGGTTGAGGAACGTGGGGTGGAACATGAAGAACGGCGCGTCGTCGAGCGTCCACTGCACGGGCAGCTCGACGATGGACGTGCCGGGGTGCACGTAGGGGAACACGTTGTCCATCAGGTTCGACGAGTAGAACATCCCGTGCTGCTTCACGAGCGAGAGCGTGAGCGGCGTGAGATCCCAGCTCGGCGCGCGGTACCCTGCGGGCTTCAGGCCCAGCACGCGGTCGAGCGCCCCCATGCCACGCGCGAAGCCGCGCTTCTCACTCTCGGGATCGTCGGGCTGAGCCCGCTCGTGGAGATAGCCGTGGTGGCCGATCTCGTAGCCGGCGTCGCGGATCTTCTTCGCCTTGTCCGGGTACTGCTCGGCCACCCACCCGGGGATGAAGAACGTCGCCGGCACCTGCTCGACGCGCAACAGATCGAGGAGGCGCGGGACGCCGACGTTCGGACCATACCGGCCCTGAGAGATGACGCCGGGTCGGTCCTTGTGCGACGGATCGCGAGAGAGCCAACCGCTCTCGGCGTCGAAGTCGAAGGTCAACATGACGGCCACGCGAGCGCCGTTGGGCCAGGGCGAGGTCATGCGCGAGCCTCCCGGTTTGGAAGCGAAGTGGGCGCATCGTACCCGATCCGGTGGAGTCTCGCTACGTCAGTGCCGTCGGCGCCCGCCTGGCGCCGGCGGAACAATCGCGGTGGGTCGATCAGTCGCGCGGGGCGGGCAGCGTGTAGCGATCGATCTCGACGGCGATCCGCCAGCCGTCCGGCGCCGGCTCGATGCGGACGATCGTGCCCTGGCAGCGCATCCAGTAGGGGCGCTCGGGATCGAGCTCCTCCAGGACGAGATCGAACTCGATCGTCTCCATCGGCTGGAACGTCTGGTCGGTCTCCATCAGGACGCCCGTCTCGCTGAGGTTGGCCGTCCGTCCGACGCCCCCGGTCAGGAGGACCAGCAGATTGACGTCATAACGAGCGAACCGCCGGCGCTCGGCACGGCGGGTGCGCGTCCGACACGTGGACGAGCAGTGATACGGCATGGCGACCCGTCGACGGGGAAGGGCGGCACAACTCATCACGGCCCGTGGATGAGCAAGAATCGATCCAAGGCCCAGGAAGCCGTTTGGCGGCCCGTTGGCGAGGCGAGGGAACCGAGCGCGTGTCGAGTCGATCGGGATTCCGACGCTCGCTCTGTCGGAAAACCGACGGCTTAGCGTCCACTGCGGGTTTCAGATCCGATATGATTTTGCCACTTGAGCCCCGGGGCAAAACAACCGAGGTGGGCATACGACCATGACCAGCAAGACCGCCGACCAGCCGTGCGACGCCATCCACATCGACGAGCGCCCGTGGGAAACGCTGCGCTGGCCCGGCCAGTGGAGCAAGATGCTGTTCCATCCGCGGCCCGAGCGACCAACGGAGCCGAACGCCGGGCTCGTGCGCTATGACCCCGGATCGCACCATCCCTGGCATCGCCACGACTTCGCCCAGGTCTGGTACATCCTCGAGGGCGAGTTCGCCATCGGCGACCGTGTGTACGGTCCGGGCACAATGATGTTCTATCCCGACCCGCATTTCGAGGAGCCGCTCCGCACCGAGACGGGCGGGCTCATGCTGTTCGTGCAGTATCCGGGCCCGACGACCGGTGGCCGTCCGGTCTATGACGGACGATTCAACATGACGGAGCGCAAGCCGGTGGAGGAAGAGCGCTTCGACGTCTAGCCAGGCTTGAGGTAAGTTCGACATCACGGGTCGGGCTGGAGATGCCTTCAAGCGTGCAAAGCTTCTTCGGGACGGTCGGAGGCGCCATTCCGCCGGCGGCGGAATGGAATCAGCACGAAAGAGAATTCCGTGAAGTTCTTGCCGATAGTCAATTGGACGCTTGGGGCCATGTGTGGGCGAGAGGACAACGGATTTGGGCAGGAGCGCCGTGGACAGACCCAGCCGCCGTCGCTGAGCGGCCTCTGCTTATGTTGGATGAAACGTATGACGAGAAGACCGAGACGTTCGTCTATGGTGCGCTACCCTTCGGTCCGTGGGAGGCCATCACGAAGACGATGTGGTATTTGGAGCAATTGCTTAAAATTCGCAAGCACATACCGGCATTTTGGCCTCGTAATGAACCTCCTCCCCGACTGCACCTCCGAGAGTTGTGGCCCGAGTCAGCGCGGATAAAAACACGTTGGACGCACCTACCATTAGCCGACCTTGAGAGTTTGATTCGCTTGGTTGTCGCGGCAATTCAAACGAATGAGGCACGCCCACACGTGATGCCGGTTCCTGATCGTGCCATGAGCCGCGCAGTTGAGCGAGCATGCCGGTCAGTTCCGGATAGCCATGTCAGTGACCTTGAATCCGACCAAAGAATTCGAAGTAGTGATCGATCATGATGCAACCAAGATCGCGGTTTGCCCGCGGCGGCGACAGGCGACGATTCGTTTTGCAGAGCTCCTCACCGCGCCAGTAACCGAACCCTCTTTGAATCGGCCCGTGCTGTTCTGGCAACCTGATGCGAGGCACTCATCGAAGTTTCCGGCAAGGTTCTCTTTCGATTCGCTGGTCAATTTCGGGCACCGTTTGAGACCCTTAATCGATGCCGTTCTTCTACAGTTCGTTGACGTCTATGTCGGCATTTGGAGACAACTGAGCTATCACGGTGGGTCCCCGTTGAAGATCGCGCCCGGCGAGCTCGGCCCGAGTGTCGTTCAGGCCACTGACTGGATCTGATCTGCGAGTTGGCGGGAAGGTGTCGCGCCGCGTTGAGGATGAGTCATCCTACGGATTATTGCGTTCCGACAGTCTTAGGGCTTCGCGATTCTACCCGCCCCACACGGCGCTCGCGGTCGCGGCGACGACCTCCAGCTTCCGCTTCTGCTCGTCGCGTGAGATCCGGTTGCCCTCCATGGTGGACGCGAAGCCGCACTGGGGCGAGAGCGCCAGCCGTTCGAGCGGAACGACCTCGGCGGCCGCCTGGACCCGGCCGGTGAGCTCGGCCACCGTCTCGACGCGCGGGCTCTTGCTGGTCACCAGGCCCAGGACCACCACGCGATCGCCGGGCACCACGCGCGGCGGCTCGAACGTGCCCGAGCGCTCGTCGTCGTACTCGAGCAGGAAGCGCTGGAAGCGCGCGCGGCGGAAGACGCGCTCAGCGATCGGCTCGTAGCCGCCGCTCGCGTAGAACATCGACTGGTTGTTGCCCCGGCAGATGTGCAGGCCGAACGTCACGCCCGGGTGCTGGCCGATCACGGCGTTGTCCATCTCGATCGTCGTGTCGATCATGCGGTCCGGGTCGCTCCCGCGCTTCTTGTAGCCTTCGCGCATCTCCGGATCGAGCAAGGCCGCGTACTGGGGAGCGTCGATCTGGATGTAGGTGCAGCCCAGGCGGATCAGCTCCTCGACCTCGCGCCGGGTGAGGTCGACCACGTCGGCCAGATAGGCGTCGCGCGTGGGATAGGCGGCCTTCGACTTGTCGGGATCGTAGTAGGCGGCGGCCTGCTGGGCGCTGATCAGCGTCACCTTGCCGGCCTTCTTGGTGCGAGCGCGCAGGTAGACCCACTCCTCGGCGCACATGCTGTGCCGCCAGCGCAGCTTCTCGACGACGACCGGGCGCTTGAAGACGATCTGCTCGCCCTGCTCGTTGTGGAAGGGGATGGCCCAGCCGCCGAACTTGTCGAACCCTTCGAGCGCCTCGACGAGATGGCCGAAGAAGGCGTAGCGCCTCAGCTCGCCGTCGGTGACCACGCTGAGCCCGGCGTTCTCCTGCAACGCGATCGCCTCGTCCACGGCGCGGTCCTCCGCCTGCTTGAACGCCGCGGGCGTCATCCGGCCGGCTTCGAGCGCCGCTCGCGCCTCCTTCAAGGAATCCGGGCGGAGGAGGCTGCCCACGACGTCGCTGCGGAAGGTCGGCATGTCCGTGTCCTCCCCGGGTCGCTCAGGAATTCCGGAGCCGCGGGTTCAGGGTGTCGTTGAGGCCTTCGCCGAGCAGATTGATCGCCAGCACCGTCACGAGGATCGCCATCCCCGGAATGGTACACAGCCACCACGCCGTGCGCAGGAACGTGCGCCCCGCCCCGATCATGAAGCCCCAGCTCATGACGTTGGGATCGCCGAGGCCGAGAAAGGACAGCGCCGACTCGATGAGGATCGCCGTCGCCACCGTCAGCGACCCCGTCACGATGATCGGCGACAGGCAGTTGGGCAGGACGTGGCGGAAGATGACGCGCCGGTCGCTCATGCCGAGGCCGATGCACGCGTGCACGAACTCGCGCTGGCGCATGGCCAGGAACTCGCCGCGGACGAGCCGGGCCACGCCCGGCCAGCTCACCACCGCGATGGCGAGGACGATGCTGCGAATCGAGGGCGCGAGGATCGCCACCAGGATGATGGCGAACAGGAACGTGGGAATCGTCTGGAAGAACTCGGTGGTGCGCATCAGGACGTCGTCGAGGCGGCCCCCGTAGTAGCCGGCGGTGGCACCGATCAGCGTGCCGACCAGCACGGCGACGGTCGTGGCCAGGATTCCGATCATCAGGGATGTGCGCGCGCCGTGGGCGAGCCCCGCCGCCACGTTCCGCCCGAGCACGTCCGTGCCGAAGAGGTGGGCGCCGAAGGGTGGCTGGAAGGGACGGTCCACGCGCCGGAACGGACTTCCCGGGAACAGGACCGGCGCCGCCGCCGCGGTGACGCCGACGACCGCGAGAATGACGAGGCCGATGAGCGCCGAACGATTGCCGAGGAGCCGTCGCCAGAAGTCGGGCATGGCGCCTACACCTGGATGCGCGGGTCGAGGAACGTGTAGAGCAGATCCACGCCGAGATTCACCACGATGACCAGCGAGGCCGAGAGGAAGAAGATCCCGAGGAGCAGGTTGAAGTCGCGCGCGAAGAGCGCCTGGAAGGCGAGGAAGCCCAGCCCCGGCCAGGCGAAGACCGATTCCACGACGATCGAGCCTCCGAGCAGGCCACCGAGCTGAACCCCGGCCACCGTCACCACCGGCAGGACGGCGTTGCGCACGACGTGGGCGAGCGTGATGCGGCCCTCGCTGAGCCCCTTGGCGCGCGCCGTCGTGACGTAGTCCATCCCGGCCTGCTCGAGCATCGCCGCGCGCATGAGGCGGGTGTAGAGCGCCATGTAGAAGAGTGACAGCGTCACCGCGGGCAGGATCAGGTGACGGGCGATGTCGAGGACACGGCTCCAGCCTTCATGGAAGGCGGCGACGGTCTCCATGCCGCTGGTCGGCAGCCAGTCGAGCTTGAGCGAGAAGACCACGACGAGCATGAGGCCGATCCAGAAGAGCGGGGTTGCGTAGGAGACGAGGGCGAGGATCGAGATGAGCGTGTCCCGCCAGCTCCCGGCACGGCTGGCCGCGAGGATGCCGAGCGTCACGCCGGCGCCGACGGAGAGGACGAGCGTCACACCCATGAGGAGCAGCGTCGGCCCCAGCCGATTCAAGATCAGCGTGAGGACCGGCATGTTGTAGCGGAACGAGAAGCCGAGATCGAGGGCGACCATGTTCTTCATGTAGAGCGCGAGCTGCACGAGCACGGGCTGGTCGAGGCCGAAGCGCTGGCGGAGCTGCGCCATGTACTCGGGCGTGGCCGAGCCGGCCTCGCCGGCGAGCACCGACGCCGCGTCGCCCGGGGCCAGGCGCAGCAGGAGGAAGTTCAGGACGAGGATGGCGCAGACGACCGGGATCGCCTGCGCCGCTCGCCTCAGCGCGTAGGTGAGTCTACTTGTCTGAATGGGCCCGGTCGAACGACGCGTAGAGCCCGAGCGGGCTCACGATCACGTCCTTGAACTGCTTGTTGTAGACGGTGACGAACTGCAGCTCGTGGACCCACACCAGCGGCGAGCCGTCCACGACGATTTTCTGGAGCTCCTTGTAGAGGGCGGCGCGCTTGCGCGGGTTGACCTCCACCGTCGCCTGATCCATCAGCTCGTCGGCCTTCGGCGACGACCAGCCCGTCTCGTTCACGAAGACGGTGCCCTGCCTGATCTGCTTGCTGTGATAGAGCCGGTGCACACCGATGACGGGGTCGGCCAGCCCCTGGATCCAGTTGGACGAGAGCTGGAAGTCGTAGTCGGTGTAGAGCCGCTTCAGCCACGTGGGGACGTCCTCGTAGCGGAGCGTCGCCTTGATCCCGATCTCGGCGAGCGCCTGCTGCACGTACTCGCCGTAACGCTGCCACTCCTCGCCGTACGGCGTCTGGTCGTGGACGATCTCGGCGCGCACGCCGTCGGGGCCGCGCTTGAGCCCGGCCTCGTCGAGCAGCTTGTTGGCGACCTCGACGCCATTGGGCACGTTGTAGCTCTTCACCTCGTTGGTATAGAAGCCGAGCGGGGCGAAGTTCGAGCTGATGGGCCCCGTGGCCGGCTTGCCCCAGCCGAACCACACGTTGTCGATGACGAACTTCCGGTTGATGGCGTAGGCCACCGCCTGGCGGACCTTCAGGTTGTCGAAGGGCGGCCGCCGCGTGTTGAAGTCGAGCTGGACGATCGGCGAGGACATCTCGTAGCCCCGGGTCGTCGTCTCGAACTGCGGCAGCTTGGCCAGCGCCTTCACGTCGCTCCACGGGATGGCGGCGAAGCCGCCCATGTGGGCCTCGCCCTTCTCCATGGCGGCCGTGCGCGTGGCCGAGTCGGCGATGAAGCGGGCGACGATGCGATCGAGGTACGGCCGGCCCTTTCGCCAGTAATCCGGATTCCGGTCGAAGCGCATGAACTGGCCGCGCTGCCACTCCACGAACTTGAACGGCCCGGTGCCGACCGGCGCGTTGGCGTACTTGCTGGTCTTGATGTCGGAGCCCTCGAAGAGGTGCTTCGGCAGCATCGGCGACTCGTAGCCGGACAGCGCCATCATCAAGTACGGCGCCGGCGTGGTCAGCTTGAACACCACCGTGTGCTCGTCCGGCGTGTCGATCTCGGTCACTTCACGAAACGTGGCGGCACCGCGCGGATGGACCTTCTTCAGCACCTCGAGCACCGAGAACTTCACGTCGGCGCTGGTGAACGGCTTGCCGTCGTGGAAGCGCACGCCCTTCTGGAGGACGAACGTGATGGTCTTGCCGTCGGCGCTCACCTTCCACGACTCGGCCAGCGAGGGGATGGGCTTGAGGTTGAAGTCGTATTCGAGCAACCCCTCGTAGACCTTCGTGGCGACCTGGCCGATCGGGCCCGACGTGCTGATGTAGGACGCGAGGGTCGGCGGCTCGGGCTGCACGAGCATGACCAGCGTCCCGCCCCGCTTCTGAGCCGGCGCCGTCATCGGCAGGCAGAGCACTCCGGTCAGCGCGGCGAGCAGGGCGACGCGTACGAAACGGGCACGACGCATGGCGACACCTCCTGGGGCGCTCACTCTAGCTGGAGGCCCTGGCTGGAGCAACCGCCGCCGTCGGCGATCGGACGCGAGTGCTATACTCCGCGCGCCGCGCGATGCTCCAGTACGGCGTTCGAAAGCTCGCTCACACCCTCCTCGTCGCGCTCGGTGTCGTCACGCTCGTCTTCGCCGCGCTACGACTGTCGGGCGATCCCGCGGCGACCATGCTGCCGGGCGACGCCTCGGTCGACGAGCTGGTGGCGCTGCGCAAGACGCTCGGCCTCGACCGGCCGATCCCGGTCCAGTACGTGAGCTTCCTCGCCAGCGCGGTCACCGGCGATTTCGGGATCTCGTTCCGTCACCAGCAGCCGGCGCTCGGGCTCGTGATCGACCGCCTGCCGGCGACGCTCGAGCTGGCCTTCGCCGCGCTGGTGCTGGCCGTCGTCGTGGCCGTCCCGCTCGGAATCATCGCGGCGCTCAACCGCGGACGTCTCGCCGACGTCCTGGCCATGGCGTTCGCCGTCGTCGGTCAAGCCACGCCCTACTTCTGGATGGGCATCATGCTCATCCTCGTCGTGTCCGTGGAGCTGGGCTGGCTGCCGACATCCGGGCGGGGAACGTGGGCTCACCTGATCCTGCCGGCGATCACGCTCGGCACTCACTTCGCCGCCTCGCTGGCCCGGCTCACGCGCACGGCGATGCTCGAGGTCCTCGGCCAGAACTACGTGACGACGGCGCGCGCCAAGGGCTTGCCCGAGCGCACGGTGATCCTGGCCCACGCCCTGAAGAACGCGTCGGTGCCGGTGATCACGCTGATCGGCCTGCAGTTCGGCACGCTGCTGGGCGGCGCCGTCGTGACCGAGACGATCTTCGCCTGGCCGGGCGTCGGCCGGCTCGCCGTGCAGTCGATCTTCGTGCGCGACTATCCGGTCGTCCAGGCCGGGGTCTTCGTCCTGGCGCTCTCGTTCGTGGGCATCAACCTGCTCGTCGATCTGCTCTACGGCGTCCTCGATCCCCGCATCCGCACCGAGGACACGGCGTGAGGCGACTGCGCTGGCCTCTGCTGCTCCCGGCGCTGCCCGTGATCGTCGCCGTCGCCGCTGCGTTGCTGGCGCCCTGGGTGGCGCCGGCCTCGCCGACGTCCGGCAACCTGGCGGCGCGGCTCAGGCCGCCGGCGTGGATCTCGGGCGGCAGCGGCACGCGTCTTCTCGGCACCGATCTGCTCGGGCGGGACCTGCTTTCGCGTCTCATCTGGGGCGCGCGCATCTCGTTGCTGATCGCGCTCGCCGCCACCGCGCTGGGCGCCGTCGTGGGCTCGCTGATCGGCCTCGTCAGCGGCTACTACCGCGGCCGCATCGATCGCGTCGTGACGAAGCTGATCGACGTCCAGCTCGCGTTTCCGTTCGTGCTGCTGGCCATCGCGGTGATCGCGGTCGCCGGCGCCAGCATTCCCGTTCTCGTCATCGTGCTGGCCATCGGCTCCTGGGTTGGCCACGCGCGCATCATCCGCGGCCTCGTCCTGAGCCTGCGCGAGCGCGACTACGTGCAGGCGGCGCGAGCGCTGGGCGCCGACACGCCCCGCATCCTCTTCCGTCATCTGCTTCCCGAGATCCTGTCCGTCATCCTGATCCTGGCGACCTTCGACGTCGGGCGGATTATCATCCTCGAATCCACGCTGTCCTTCCTCGGGCTGGGCGTGCAGCCGCCCACGCCGTCGTGGGGCTCGGACCTGCGCGACGCCGCGGCGTACGTTCGGCAGGCGTGGTGGACGTCGGTCTTCCCCGGGTTGGCCATCATGGTGGTCGTGCTCGGCGTCAACCTGGTCGGCGATGCGCTGCGCGACGCGCTCGATCCGCGGACCCAGTCCCGGGCCCGGGCCTGACGGCGCAGACCCTGGAAAGCAGGCCCTGAAAACGCAGGCCTTGAAGCTGGCCGGGACATAGTGGCTGGCCGGTGCATATATAAGGAGGGGACCATGCGCGGGCGAATTGGCATCATTCTCGGTTTCGTCGCGCTGGCCGTGGGGCCGGCAGCGGCCCAGCGCTCGACCCAGATCGTCATCTCGCAGCCGGCCGACGCGACCACGATGGACCCCGGGCGCTCGACCCAGGTCCTCACCGTCAACTACTTCTTCAACCTCTACGACACGCTCACGCGCTGGGATGCCGCGCTCAAGCTCCACCCCGGGCTGGCGACGTCATGGAAAGCCATCAACGACACGACGTGGGAGGTGAGGCTGCGGCCCGACGTGAAGTTCCACGACGGCTCGCCGCTGACGGCCGAGGACGTCAAGGCCGTGTACGAGCGCAACATGGTGCCGGGCAAGACGGTCGTGCAGTCGGGATTTGCAACGCTGGAGAGCGTCCAGGCCGTGAACCCGACCACGCTCCGTATCGTCACCAGAAAGCCCGATCCGCTGGTGCCCGTGCGCATGGCCCAGATGGGCGGCTCCATCTATCCCGCGCGATTCACGAGCGACGAGGGCGCGCGCGAGCTGGCCCGCAAGCCCATCGGCAGCGGCGCCTACAAGTTCGTGTCGTGGACCAAGGACGACCAGCTCGTCATGGAGGCCAACCGCGACTGGTGGGGCTGGAACGGCAAGCCTCCGGCGGTCGACCGCGTGATCTGGAAGCCCATCCCCGACGACTTCGCCCGCCTGTCGGCGCTCCAGCGGGGCGAGGTGGACGTGATCACCAATGTGCCGCCCGATCAGATGAAGATCGTGCGGACGCTGACGGTGTCGTCCACACGCACGCTGACCTTCTGGATCAACACGACCCAGCCGCCCACGCAGGACAAGCGCGTCCGCCAGGCCATGCACTACGCGATGGACGTGAGCTCGATCGTGAAGGACCTCTACGCCGGGCAGGGCAAGCCGTTCTCGGGCGGGCTGGCCGATACCGACTTCGGTTACAACCCTGCGCTCAAGCCGTACCCGTACGACCCTGCGCTGGCGAAGAAGCTGCTCGCCGACGCCGGCTATCCCAACGGCATCGACGTGACGCTGTCGGCCGGCATCGGGACGATCGTCAACGACAAGCAGCTCCTGGAGGCCATCGCCGACATGTGGTCGAAGGTCGGCATCCGCGCGCGCATCGAGATGATGGAGATGGCGGCGCGCCAGAAGGTGAACAACGAGCGCTTGTTGCCGCCGAACGGCGTGATGCTGATCAATCCGCAATCGACGCTGCTCGATGCCGATGGGAGCCTGTGGCGCCTGTTCCATCCCAATGGCTTCGGCGGCAAGTACTGGATCGGCAACCAGCCCGGCCAGCGCTTCCACGATCTGATGGAGCAGGCTCGCTACACGCTCGATTCCAGGAAACGAAAGGAGCTCTACACCGAGGCCACGAAGATCATCCACGAAGAAAAGCCCTGGCTCGAGCTGTTCCAGGAAGTCGTCATCTATGGCGTGTCTAAGCGCGTGAGCTTCAAGCCCCGACCCGACTACCGTCTCATCGTCTCGGAGATGACGCTCGCGAAGTAACCGAGGGCACGCCGGGGGCGGGAACTGCCTGGCACTTGGCTTGCTATATGTTCACTCGGTTGCAGGGGCAGACGTGGGTGGGATTCACGGTCATGGATAAACACACGCTTGGCCCGAAAATACGTCAGGGCATCAGGGACGGTCTCCTGCCGACCCAGAGGCCATCGCGGACGTGGTTCGGCTTTGCCCAGGGCGATACGTCGTGCGCCGCGTGCGGGCAACCCGTCGCGATTCGCGAGCTCGAATGCGAGGCCGAGTTTCCCGGTGAGCCGCGGACGTACCTGTTCCACGCAGCCTGCTTCGAGGCCTGGCAGACGGAGCGCGTGACCGGGCTCGTGTGCGCCGTGTGTGGACACCCGAACGATGGAGCGCCTGGCGCTACCGTGAGCGGCGATCGTGTACACGCCACGTGCGCCGCCGGGTCAAACGGCGACGGTGCCGCGGCCGGTGCCCCGACTTCGAGGTTGAGCGTCCCGCGGGCGCGTCCGGATGATGGCGTGTCTGGCGCGTCGTGGCCGGTGCGGTTCCTTCGCGACGTCTCCGGCACCATTCGGCGCTCCGCAGGAGAGGTCATCCGCTGCATCGCGTCCGGCCGCCGCGTCCGTCCTCGCTGAGCGCCTGGAGGAAATGTCCGTCGGCCCTGCGCCGTCTTATCGATGACCATGTTGTACAGTGTCCGCATGCCCCGCGTGCTGGTGTACCCTCTGGCGGCCGTCGCCCTGGTCGCGCTGACCGTGGCGGGCCCGACGCTCGCCGGGCCGTCGCTGGACGACGTGGTCCGCGGCGTCGAGTCCGCCTACGGCCGGATGATCGACCTGAAGGCCGATTTCAACCAGACGTCGTTCAACAAGAGCCTCAACTCCACGATTCCGGCGCAGGGCGCGGTCTATTTGAAGAAGGGTGGCAAGCTGCGCTGGGAGTACAGCGAGCCGACGAAGCAGGAGATCGTGTCCGACGGAAAGAAGCTCTGGGTCTACACGCCCCAGCTCAACCAGGTCAACGTCGGCGACGCGCCGGAGGCCCTGGCCGGACCGGCCGGATCGTTCCTGGCCGGCCTCGGCAAGGTCCACGAGCACTTCACCGTGCGCTTCCTCAACCCGGCGCAGCCCACCGACGCCGACGGCAACGTGGTCCTCGACCTCACGCCCAAGCAGCCGCTCCCTACCATGTCGCGTCTGATCCTCGCGCTCGACGCCAAGACGTGGGAGGTGCGCAAGGCCACCATCCACGACCAGTTCGAGAACACGGTCAGCATGCGCTTCACCCGGCTGGCGGTGAACTCCGGCCTGCCCGACCAGCTCTTCACGTTCGTGCCGCCGGCCGGCGTGGCCACCGTCCCCCTGCGGTAGACTAGGGAGCCATGGCCGCCGAGAACTCGTTCGACATCGTCTGCAAGGTCGACATGCAGGAGGTCACCAACGCGCTCGACCAGGCGCGGCGGGAGATCGAGACGCGCTACGACCTCAAGGGCAGTAAGAACGAAATCACGCTCGAGAAGACCGACATCACGATCACGTCCGCCGACGACATGAAGCTCAAGGCCGTCGCCGACATCCTGCAGTCGAAGCTTCACCGGCGCGGCGTGCCGCTCAAAGCGTTGACGTGGGGAGCGGTGGAAGACGGAGCGGGTGGCATCAAGCGTCAGAAGATCACGCTCCAGCAGGGGATTCCCACCGAGAAGGCCAAGGAGATCGTCCGCCTCATCAAGGACAGCAAGGTCAGGGTCCAGGCGTCGATCCAGGAGAGCCAGGTGCGCGTCGCCGGCAAGAACCGTGACGACCTGCAGAAGATCATCGCGCTCGTCAAGGACAAGGACTTCGGCATCGCGCTCCAGTTCACGAACTACCGCAGCACGTGATGAAGGTCCACCTCACCACGCTCGGGTGTCCCAAGAACCAGGTGGATTCCGAGCTGATGCTCGGGATGCTGACCGAGGCCGGCTTCCCGCTCGTCGAGCGCGCCGAGGATGCCGACTGCCTCATCGTCAACACGTGCGCGTTCATCGACCGCGCGCGCGAGGAATCGGTCAACGCGATCCTGGAGCTGGCCAGGCTCAAGGAGCGCGGACGCTGCACGTCGCTGATCGTCACCGGCTGTCTCACGCAGCGCTACGGCCTCGAGATCAAGCGCGAGATGCCGGAGATCGACGCCATCCTGGGCACGTCGGGGCTCGAGCGCATCGTCGATCTCGTGCGCCAGGCCGACAACCGGCGCGACTGGGCGACGTCGGCGCCGCCCGGCTATCTCTACGACGCGAAGACGCCGCGACTGCTCACCGCCCGCGTGCCCTACGCGTACGTGAAGATCGCCGAGGGCTGCGACATGGGCTGCACCTTCTGCGCGATCCCTCAGTTCCGCGGCAAACACCGCAGCCGTCCGCTCGCCGACATCGTGAACGAGGTCGAAGGGCTGGCCGCGCGCGGCGTGCAGGAGGCGATCCTCGTCTCCCAGGACACGCTTGCCTACGGCAAGGACCTCGCGGGCAACGGTGACATCGGCGACCTGCTCATTGCGCTGGGCGAGACGCGCATGCCGTGGATCCGGCCGATGTACCTGCATCCCGCCCACGTCAACGATCGCCTGATCGCCAAGTGGCAGCGGGCCCGCATCGTGCCGTACCTCGACATGCCGGTGCAGCACGGTGACGACGGCGTGCTGCGTGCCATGCGGCGCGCGGTAACGGCCCGGCGGATGAAGGACGTCGTCCGCGATTTTCGCGCGGCGATTCCGGGCCTCGCCGTGCGCACGACGGTGCTCGTCGGCTTCCCCGGCGAGACCGAGGCGGCGTTTGGGAATCTCCTCGAGTTCGTGACCGACGTCGGCTTCGACCGTCTCGGTGTCTTCACCTACTCGCCCGAGGAGGGCACGCCGTCCGTCACGTACGCTGACCAGGTCGATCCGGAGGTGGCTGCCGAGCGCGCGGCCGCCGTGCAGGAGCTCCAGGATGGCGTCGTCTGGGAGCGCCACCGGGCGCTCATCGGCACCGAGCACGACGTCCTCGTCGATGGCCGCAGCGAGGATCCCGCGTTCACGTGGGAGGGCCGCACCGCCGGCCAGGCTCCCGAGATCGATGGCATCGTGTATCTCCGGGGCCCGTTCGAGCCTGGACGCTTCGCCCGCATTCGCGTCGTCGAGGTCGAGGGTTACGAGCTGGTCGGCGAGCGGGCGCTCAGCGTCGCCGGCGTCTGAGCCGACCGGCGCCGTGCCCGCGCGGTCCATCACGGACCGTGTGGCGCTCGCCGTCGCCACCGTCGGTGGCGCGGGCTATTCCCCGGTGGCGCCTGGCACCGCGGGAAGCCTGGTCGCCGTCGCCGTTCTCTGGCTGGTGCCCTTCTCACGCCTCGAGCTGATCGTCTATTTCATCGTCGTGACACTGGTCGGCACGTGGGCGGCCCACCGCGCCGAGGCGCTCCTGGGAGGCAAAGATCCAGGGGCCATCGTCGTCGACGAGGTGGCCGGCATGACGCTCTCCGTCCTCGCCCTGCCGCTGACACCGGCGGTGCTAGCGGTCGCGTTCGTGCTCTTTCGTGTTTTCGATGTCGTGAAGCCGCCACCGGCGCGCGGGAGCCAATCGCTCCGGGGCGGCGTCGGTGTCATGGTGGACGACCTGATCGCGGGCCTCTATGCCCTGGCCGTCGTCGGCGTCCTGCGCGGAGTGTTCCGGTGGCCGTGACGGCTCGACTCGTGGTCGCCGGCGCGGCGCTCGATGCCGATGACGATGCGGTCGCCGCCGTGACGACGGCGCTGGCCGCCGCCGGTGCGCCCGTCACCGCGCGGGTCATCGTCGAAGACGACGACGTGGCCCTCGAAGAAGCGCTGGCGGCGCCGAGCGATCTCACGATCATCCTGGCGGTGCCAGGCACCGCTGCCGCGCTCGCCACTCCGGCGGCTGACGTCGTGCGCCGCGCTCTCGCCGACGTGACCGGCGCCCGTCTCATGCCGAGCGAGAAGATCCGGGCGGGGCTCGAGCAGGCGGCGCTGAGCCGCGGCCGGCCCCTCCCGCGCCTGACCGAGCGCGCCACGCTCGTCCCCCAGGGCGCGACCGTGTGGACGACCGACGGCGCCGAGCCCGGATGGCTGATCGAGAGTCAGGGCCGCGCCTTCGTCGTGCTGATCCCGGGCGCGCGGCTGTCGCGGATGATCGAGCAGCATCTCGTGCCCTATGCTCGCTCGCTCACGGAGCGCTCGCTCACGACGGGGCACCCCGCGGTCGCGGTGAGGACGCTCAGAACGGCGGGCGTGGACCTCGCGGACATCGATGCGCGGCTCGGCGAGTGGCTCAAGCCGCGCGGCGCTGGCGGCGACGTCGACGTCACCACGCTTCCCGCGTCTGGCGAGGTGTGGGTGAGGCTCCGCGCTCACGCAGTGACTCCGAGCGCAGCCCAGGACGCGCTGGCGTTGGTCGAAGCCAAGGTGGTCGAGCGTCTCGGCGACGACTACTTCGGCCGTGACGGCGAGACGCTCGAGCGTGTCGTCGGCCGCATGCTCGCTCAGCGCAGCTTGATGGTGTCCGTCGCTGAGTCGTGCACGGGCGGCCTCGTCGGGCACAGGATCACGAGTATCCCCGGCTCGTCGGCCTACTTCGAGCGCGGCGTGATGGTCTACACGAACCGCGCCAAGCATGAGCTGCTCGGCGTGCCCGAAGAGGTGTTGCGGGCCCACGGTGCGGTGAGTGGCCAGTGCGCCGAGGCGATGGTGCGCGGCGTCTGCCGGCTCGGCGGCAGCGCCTGCGGGCTGGCGGTCACCGGGATCGCCGGGCCCGACGGCGGAACGCCGACCAAGCCCGTCGGTACCGTGTGGGTCGGTGTCGCCGTCAATAGTCAGGCGGCCGCTCATCACTTTTTGTTCGACGGTGATCGCGCGGCGGTGAAATGGCAGTCAGCGCAGGCGGCGCTCGACCTGTTGCGGCGAGCCCTGCTCGCCTCCCGATGAGCACCCGACTCGCCCTGGTCGTGCTCGCCGTCGTGCTGGTTAGTGGCTGCGCCAAGCCACCGGCGCTCGAGCGCGGCCTGATGCTCTACGAACAGGGCCGCTACCGTCGTGCGCTGGCCACGTTCGACGAGGCCGTGCGCGAGCAGCCGAGCGCCGCGGCCTATGCCAACCGTGGCACGACACGCATCCGCCTCGGCGACACGGCCGGCGGGATCGCTGATTTCACGAGCGCGCTGCAGCTCGCGCCCAACGACTCCGAGATCCTGTTCAACCGCGGCAATGCGCGGCTCGTCGCACGTGATCCCAAAGGCGCCATCGCGGACTTCACGCGCGCGGCCGAGCTCCGGCCGACCTTCGCCCTCGCCGTCTTCAATCGCGGTATCGCCCGGCATCGATCCGGTGACGCGCTGGGCGCCCGCGCCGACTGGAACGAGGCGATCAAGCTGGCCAAGAACCCCGAGGTGCGCGCAGCGATGGAGCGTCGCGCGGAAGCGCTCGGGCGCGAGGCCGGCGCACCGGCATCCGATCCCGGCGCGCCGGCCGCCGATTCCGGCGCTGGCCGTGAGCTGGCCCGTCGGGCTCTCGATCGGGAGCTGGCGGGCGACCACACGGGCGCGCTGGCCGACCTCAAGTCAGCGCTGGCTCTCGAAATCGATCCCGGCCGTCGTGCCGCGCTCCAGGACTTGCTCCGGATGTGGGAGGAAGCTCGATAGCCGGCATCCGGTCGTTCGTCGCCATCCTGCTCCCCGACGACGTCCGATCCGCGCTGGACGCGGAGATCGAGCAGCTGAGACCGGTCGGCCGCGACGTCTCGTGGGTCGCGCGCGACAACATTCACGTGACGCTCAAATTCCTCGGCCACGTCGAGCCCGAGCGACTGGACCTCGCCGTGTCGGCGCTCGCCCGCGTGGCTGCCACTGTCGCGGGCTTCGAGCTCGCCATCGCCGGGCTCGGCGCCTTTCCGTCACCGACGCGGCCCCGCGTGCTGTGGGCCGGGCTCACGAGTGGCGCCGACGCTGCCGCCACGCTCGCCCGATCGATCGATGGAGCGCTCGCCGCTCACGGCTTTGCACGGGAAGACCGGCCGTTCTCGGGCCACGTCACACTCGGCCGTGTGCGACAACCCGGCCGCGATGAGCGTCTCGCTGCCGCGCTGGCCGCCGGCGCCCGCCATCAGTTCGGACGGCTCGCCGTCGATCGGCTCGCGCTCATGCGGAGTGAGCTCTCGCCTCGCGGCGCCCGTTACTCGATCATCTCCGCCTGGCCGCTGTTAGCGGCTCCCAGCCAGGGAACCACGACGGCCGTCGCCCGGTAGTTCAGAAAGGGCTCCCAGGAGAATCTCCGCGGGCCCGGGCGTGTGCCATTGCGCCAGTCCTCGGCGTTCGTCCCATTGGCGACGAATTTCCGGGCACTTGCGCAGCAAGATCACCGGCACCCAGCCTTGGCAAACCGTTTGCGATTACCCCATCGTCGAGCGATCACAAGCCGGGCACCAGGGGGGCCGATGAAACCGATTGATGGGATGGAGATGACGCTGATGAGCGACCGCCTGATCGGACTGATCGACACGCTGCTGCTGTGCCTCGGACTCACGATGACCATCGCTGCTATCGCGCCACTGCTGGAGTCGGTAACCGCCAAGATCTGGCGCCGTCCGGTCGCGGTTCGCTCGCGGGGGAACAGCCGATGAATCACGGCCGCCGTCTCTTCGTCTCCGCCGCGACCATGATCCTCACCGTGCCGATCGCCCTGGCGGCCTGGGCCGCACCCACGCCGACGGAGCAGGTCCGCGGCGCGATCCAACGGGTGCTTCGCATCCTCGATGACCCGGAGCTCCGCGGCGAGATGCGGCAGGCCGAACGTCGCGTGGCCATCCGCAAGGTGGCCCACGAGCTCTTCGACTTCGCCGAGATCACCAAGCGCTCCATCGGCCACCACTGGCAGCAGCGCACGGCCGCCGAGCGTGAGGAGCTGGTGAGCCTCTTCGGCGATCTGCTCGAACGCACCTACGTATCGCGGATCGAGGTGTACAGTGGCGAGAAGATCGCGTACGTCGGGGAGAGCGTGGAGACCGATCAGGCCGTCGTCCGCACCCGCATCGTGACCAGGCAGGGCACCGAGATCCCGATGGACTACCGGATGCTGGCTCACGGCACGCGGTGGCAGGCCTACGACGTGACGATCGAAGGCGTGAGCCTGGTGGCGAACTACCGCAGCCAGTTCAACAAGATCCTCCAGACCGGGAACTATCCCGAGCTCATCAAGCGGCTGCGCATCAAGCTCGAAGAGCGCGCCGATCCGACCGACGTGAAGGCTCGGGCAGCGAACAATTGAGGCCGACCATGGCTCATGCACTCGTCGTGATCGTCGCTGCGGGGCTCGCGATCACGTGCTGCGCCGGTTCCGTGTCGGCCAGCGTCGCCCCGTCAGCGGCCGGCGCCGCGCCGACGCCGAACACGCCGCCCAAGGCGTCCACTCTGGTGGCGCCGAACATCCTTCCGCGCCTGCTCGTGACGTCTCTGCCGACCCGCTGACCCTCCGCCGGAGCACCGTCTCGCGCTTCAGACATTGACGCCGTCGGGCGGGCACTCCTAGAATGCCCGCAAGACATTCTCCGAAGGGAGAACCCGATGGCGGAAGGCAAGAGCGACCGGCGGCAAGCTCTCGACCTCGCGATCGCCCAGATCGAGCGGCAGTTCGGGAAGGGCGCCGTCATGCGGCTCGGTGCCGGCGGCCCGCTCGAGGAGATCGCCGTCATTCCCACGGGCGCGCTCAGCCTCGATGCCGCGCTCGGCATCGGCGGCCTGCCGCGCGGACGCGTGAGTGAGATCTACGGGCCGGAATCCTCCGGCAAGACGACGCTGGCGCTGCACGTCGTCGCCGAAGCGCAACGCCTTGGCGGCATCGCCGCGTTCATCGACGCCGAGCACGCGCTCGACCCCGGGTACGCCCGGAAGCTCGGCGTCAACATCGACGAGATGCTGATCTCCCAACCCGACACCGGGGAGCAGGCGCTCGAGATCGCCGAGACGCTGGTGCGCTCGAACGCGGTGGACGTCATCGTGACCGACTCCGTCGCGGCGCTGGTGCCCAAGGCCGAGCTGGACGGCGACATGGGCGACTCGCTGCCCGGCCTGCAGGCCCGGCTGATGTCGCAAGCCCTCCGCAAGCTCACGGCCGCCATCTCGCGCTCGGGCACCGTCGTGATCTTCATCAACCAGATCCGCGAGAAGATCGGGGTCATGTTCGGCAACCCGGAGACCACCCCGGGCGGGCGCGCGCTGAAGTTCTACGCGTCGGTGCGCATCGACGTGCGTCGCATCGAGACCATCAAGCAGGGCACGGAGTCGGTGGGCGTCCGCACGCGCGCCAAGGTGGTGAAGAACAAGCTGGCGCCACCATTCCGCGACGCCGAGTTCGACGTCATCTACGGCGAGGGCATCTCCAAGGCGGGCACGCTGCTCGATGCCGCCGTCGACCAGGGCATCGTCGAGAAGTCGGGCACCTGGTACTCGCTGAAGAACGAGCGCATCGGACAGGGACGCGAGAACGCCAAGAAGTACCTCCAGGAAAATCCCGTCGTGCTCGACGATCTCGAAGCCAAGCTGCGCGAGGCGCTCGGGCTCCGGACGCCGGCGCCGATCAAGTAGATGGACCTCGACAAGCTGCTCATCAGAAGCGTCGAGCGGGGGGCGTCCGATCTGCACCTCAAGCCCAACTCGCCACCCGTCCTCCGCATCCATGGCCGGCTGGTGCCCCAGCCCGATCTCGGCGTGGTCAGTATCGGCGAGATGGAGGACATGGCCCGCCACATCCTGAGCGAGCGCACCTACGGCCAGCTCAAGGACGGCCGGGAGGTCGACGTGGCCTACGCCGTGCGCGACCACGGCCGCTTCCGCGTCAACCTCTTCCTCGCGACCGGCCACATCCGCGCGGTGATGCGGGCCATCCCGTCGAAGAAGCCGAAGTTCGAGGAGCTCGGCCTGCCCCAGGTGCTCGAGAAGCTGGCCATGGAGCGCCGGGGCATGGTGCTCGTCACCGGCATCACCGGCTCGGGCAAGTCCACGACGCTGGCGGCGATGATCGACTTCATCAATCGCAGCCGGAACGATCACATCATCACGATCGAGGACCCGATCGAGTTCTCACACGAGGACATCAACTG
Source organism: Candidatus Rokuibacteriota bacterium (assembly GCA_003220615.1). Classification (GTDB taxonomy): domain Bacteria; phylum Methylomirabilota; class Methylomirabilia; order Rokubacteriales; family CSP1-6; genus 40CM-68-15. The sequence goes on along the minus strand of QHTB01000134.1, from coordinate 76,939 downwards.
CGTCGTGAGCCAGCGTGAGATCGGCCACGATTCGTCGAACTTCGCCAGCGCGTTGCGGGCCGCGCTCCGCGAGGACCCCGACGTCATCCTGGTCGGCGAGATGCGCGACCCGGAGACCATGGCGGTGGCGCTCCACGCGGCGGAAACCGGCCACCTCGTGTTCTCGACCCTCCACACCCTGAACGCCGCGGAAACCGTCAACCGCATCCTCGGCACGTTCCCGCCGCATCAGGAGCAGCAGATCCGCGATCAGCTCGCCGCGGTCATCCAGGGCGTCATCTCTCAGCGCCTGGTGCCGAAGCTGGCCGGCGAAGGCCGCGTACCGGCGGTCGAGATCATGATCGGCACCGCGCTCATTCGCGACTGCATCCGCGAGGCGAAGCGAACGCCCGAGATCCCGGCCATCATCACCCAGGGCACCACGCAGTACGGGATGCAGACGTTCGACCAGTGCCTGCTCAAGCTCTATCGGGACAGCGTGGTGTCGTACGAGACCGCTCGCGAGGCGGCCACCAACCCGGATGACTTCGACCTCAAGGTCCGGGGCATCTTCTCGACCGGCGAGCTCACGTTCGAGGTCGAGAAGAAGAAGCAGGAAGAGGCGGCGGCCAAGCCGCCCACATCCAGCCCGTTCTTCAGGAGGCCATAACCGCTCGGCGACGAGCTCGTCGTGATCGCGCCGCGGCCGCGGAGCCCGGCGAGAGTCGGCGAGGTTCGCTTCGCCAGCTCGACGAGCGCGCGGCACGATTGGTCGCGGCCGATCTGCTCACGCGGCGTCCGTGGACCCAGGCCGACCTGGCGCGGCGCTTGGTCCGCCGCGGCGCCCCCGCCGAGGTCGCCGATGCGGTCGTTGCCGATCTCACCGCTCGTGGATATCTGGACGACGCCGCGTTCGCGCGCCAGTGGGTGGAGAGCCGGAGCGCGCGCGGCTACGGCGCTGCCCGGCTGCGCGCCGAGCTTCGGGCCCGCGGCGTCGACTCGGCGGTGATCGACGCCGCCGTCGGTGCCCTGGCACCGGACGCCACGCTCGCCCGCGCCCTGGCTCTCGCGCGCCGGCGGCTGCCGGTGATCGCCCGCGGGCGGCCCGAGCGCGTGGCCAAGCGGCTGCGCGACTATTTGCTGCGGCGGGGTTACGCGCCCGGCGTCGTGGTCCATGTCGTGCGCCAGCTCACACGCATCGCCGTCACCGCCGACGCGGTGGTCAGGTGACCTCATCCAGGTAGTCGCCGAGACGGCGCGGCTGGTCTTGCGCGAGCTGACCGATGCGGACCTGGAGGCGATCCAGGCCTACGCGTCCGACCCCGCCGTCGTAGAGTTTCTGCCGTGGGGCCCGAACACCGAGGACGACACGCGTCGCTTCCTGTCCGCCGTCATGGCGGGGCGTGCGGCGCGCCCGCGGCGACAGTGGGACCTCGCGATCGTGCTGAGGCGCGAGCCGCGGCTCGTCGGCGGCTGCCGGCTCCACGTCACCGATGAGATCGCCGGGGAGGCCGACCTCGGCTACGCCCTCGCGCGGGGCTACTGGGGCCAGGGCCTCGCCTCGGAGGCGGCCCGGGCGCTCGTCGAGTTCGCGTTCACGCGCCTCGGTGCGCGGCGCGTGTGGGCGGTCTGCGAGCCGGCCAATCCCGCCTCGGCGCGCGTGCTGGAGAAGGCCGGGCTCAGGCGAGAACGCTTCCTGCGCGCTCATCGGTTCATGAAGGGCCGGTGGCGCGACTCGTACGTCTACGCCTGCGACAGCCCGGGACGCTAGCCGGCCCCTCCGAACCGAAAGCCGGGATGTAAACCTCGTTCCAGCGGTCTTCGTCATCGTGGGTGCATGCTCTGCCGATCGCTCCCTGCCCTGCCGTTCACCGCCGTCGTGATCCCTCCCGAAGCCGCCAGGCCGGAGCGCCAGGGCCCGACGCCGTGACCGAGGCGAACGGGTTTGACGGTTACCTGGCCGCTCAGGAACACGCCCTCCAGGAATTGAGGCAACGACCGGAATTTGCACTGATCGAAGCGATCGGCGCCCTCTACGATCGCTCGGTCCACGTGCTCGGACCGAATCCATCCCCGGACCTCTTCCAGCTCCTCGTGGCCTGCCAGCAGACGCTCCTCTCCGCGGCGGCGACGATCAGCCGAGGGTTGCCAGCGGATGCGCTTGGAGTCATCCGGCGTGGGATCGAGGCCGCCTGTTTGGCGGTCGCCATCAAGGACGATCCGGAAAATCGCGACCGGTGGATCGACGCCGAGCGGCGACTGGCGCGCTGGGCCGATCGGCGGACGGGTGTGAAGCCGAAACAGCCGAGCAAGAACGTGATCTATCCCGGGAGTCAGCTGGTCGAATCACTTCGAGCGAAGCTCGGAGTCATGTCGGACTCCGGCATCCACTTCATGCCGGAGTTTCTTTCGATGCAACGGTGGCGCATCGAGCGGCAGCCGAACCCCGCGTACCCCCGTCCAGCCGTCGTGCGCTTCGCGAACGCCGAAACATCGCGACGCGGGGTCGACGGCGCGCTCATGTTCCTCGCCTCCGTGCATCTCGACATCCTCGACGTCTTCGTCGGCTGCTTCGATGGGCTGTTCTACCGCGATGCAGAGTGGCTTCGAATGCGTCGCGGCATCGTGCGTCAGGCCCGACTGCTGGTGAAGCCGTTCCGAAGCGAAGCAAGGAAGGAGAACGATCCGTGACGTCCCAGCCTATCGTGAAGGCTCCTCCGGAGACTGCGATCGCGTAGACGTTTCGACTCGCGTCAACGTCTTTGTCCACACGTGCCCGTATCTCGCGCACTCATAATGGAAGACCGTCGTCCCGTCGTCCTTCACCTCGAAGCCGAGACGATACATTCTTGATCGACATGTCAGGCACCGGCTCGCCCGTCTCACCTCTCGTCCGCTGTCGTGTGATGTCGTCTGCGATGGTGTTTCCGACCCGCCTCGTCACGAGTGAGCTTCGCGACGGCGCCTGCCGCATTTTGTCGTACCCAGGGATCGGCGTCTGTCCGGGCGGTCTGGGTCAGCGCGCCGAGGGCGTCCGGGCGCCCGGTCTCGCCGAGCGCTGCCGCCGCACTCTCTCGGACCGTGGAATGGGCGTCGCCGAGTGCTCCGACCAGGACGTCCATGGTCGCGGGAGTTCCGATCTTGCCAAGCGCTTCGGCGGCCGCCTCGCGGACGGAGTGTCTCGGATCCACCGAAAGGGCTCGCGCGAGCGCCTCCACGGCGGTTTCGCTCCAGAGCTCTCCGAGCGCGTGGGCCGCGGCCTCGCGAACGAAGGAGCCCTGATCCTCGAGCAACGCCTGGATCAGCGGCGCGACGGCGTGCTCGCTCCAGGTCCTTCCCAGAGCGGCCGCAGCGGCTTCCCGAACGGCGGTCGCCGGATCCGTCGCAATGGACGCGGCCAGGTGGACGATTGCTTCGGCCCCGCCGATTCTCCCGAGCGCGATGGCCGCGCGCGCCCGCGCCGACGGCTCGTGCTCCTCCGACAGGGCTCGAGTCAACTGCCGGAGGGCCGGCGCCGATCGTCCGGTATCCGATTGATCCTCGGTACTGCTCGAAGAACGGGCGAACGTCCCGCTGGCTCCGCCGGTACTGGCGACGTCCTCGGCCGATTCGACGCGCCATTGCTGATCAGCCGAAGCAGCCGCAGGAGAGCCCGGTGGGGGCGCTTGATCCGCGTAGACACGGACTTCCACCAGTCTTGGACGGTGACCGGCCGCGGCGTTATCGGAGTACACGAAAACGGCGCTTCGGGCTCCGACGATTCGCGTCAGACCCTCGTCGAGAGCGATATCGCGAAGGTTCGCGGTCACCGTCTCTGCGATGGGCGCATCGCATCGGATGCTGACGCCGCTCTGACGCGCGATGACGTCCAGGACGATGAAGAGCGGCGATCGGTCAACACTGACCGTCAGCAAGCCGCCCGTGACCTGAATCACGTCGTGCTGGTTTGCGCGAACGACTCCATCGGCTTCATCGTTGGCGCCGGCGTACGCCCAGGCGACGTGGAGGAGCAAGCACGCGACCACGGGGCCGACCCTGCGAGCCTTCATTCAGTCTGCCTCGGCTTTCTCGGTGCCATGGGCACTCGACGGTCCGCCGGAGCCCCCCGAGCAGGGGCGACCGGCGTGACGAGCCTTCTCGCCTTTACTTCGCGCTGCACTTTGCCGAGGCGGTGGCGACGACAGCCCCGCCCTGGCTCACCGTCGCCGTCACGATTCCGCCAGCCGCGACGAACGCCGCGTCGATCGTTCCCCGTGTACCTTCGGCGATGTCACCAACGGCGATCGCGCTGTCCCACTCCGCCGCAGCGTCGCCCAGTGCGTCGACCGCATTGGTGAGGACGCTCGAAGCATTTCCGCCCGCCGTCACCTGGAATTGCGCAGTGCCCGCGGCCAACCCGTTCGCGCCAACGGCGATCTGCACGCGAGCGGGATTCGCTCCCACCCGACACTTCGCCTTGGCATCGGCGGCGTCGGCCTGCGGAACCAGCGTGAGCCACGGCGCGACAGCGAGTCCGACGAGAGCCAACGAGAGAGCCAACCGTGAAACGTTCATCGTGATCCTCCTCAAAACAATGTTGTGCTGCACAACCAGGGAGAGAGCGCCGAGGCACAAGTCGCGCCAAACTCCTAAACCTCGGAATGAAGGAGACCTAATCTTCGTGAAACCAACGAACTGGAAGCCGGCAAGACTCTATCGTCTGGATGAGGCCGCGGCAAAAGATGCGGATTTCGCAGCGATCTGGAACGACGACCGCACGCCTCGCGCCGTCACCACTGTAAAGTTCTATATCCGCGACTCAACGAATCGAAGGGGCGTGGAACCTGACGGATTCGAGGGATGACGAGACGCACGGATGCCGTCACCTGCGTCAACGCGTGAGTTTCTTCTCGGGTGCGCCGCTTGCATGAGTCGGTGTGGGCGCCTGTGATGTCTCTTCGTTGTGGATGTTCTCTGAAGGAGGAGCGGCGCCGTTCGTCGTGCACCGTGCCCCACGCGAACGGCGCCCGCTCTTCGGACTGAAATCGCAACGACTCGGCGGGGTCGGCGTCGCGGTCTCCTGAGAGACTTCGACCGCGAACGAGCCGCGTCGAGATACGAACCGGCGGCGCGCGCGTCGATACGCGATGCGTGGTCGTTGACGCGATCTCCTCCGCTCCACTGCGTCCTGAGTCCGCGCAGCGGTCGGCGCGGTTCGTCGACCCGCCTGCTACAATGAGCCACGATGACCGGCGACCGCTTGCGTGAAGAATTTCTCCGCTATTTCGAGGACCGCGGCCACCGCCGTGTGCGCTCGTCGTCGCTCGTGCCGGGCGACGATCCCACGCTGCTCTTCACCAATGCCGGCATGGTGCAGTTCAAGCGTGTCTTCACGGGCGAGGAGCAGCGGGAGTACAGGCGCGCCACCTCGTGCCAGAAGTGCGTCCGCGCCGGCGGGAAGCACAACGACCTCGAGAACGTCGGACGGACCGCCCGCCATCACACGTTCTTCGAGATGCTCGGCAACTTCTCGTTCGGAGACTACTTCAAGGCCGACGCCATCGGCTATGCCTGGGAGTTCCTGACGCGTGATCTCGGCCTCGACCGAAAACGGCTGATGGCCACGGTCTTCACCGACGACGACGACGCGTTCGCGCTCTGGAAGAAGGTCGCCGGCTTCGGCAACGATCGCATCCTGCGCCTCGGCGAGAAGGACAACTTCTGGGCCATGGGCGATCACGGTCCCTGCGGCCCGTGCTCGGAAGTCCACTTTCATCAAGGCGATCACCTGCCGTGCGCGGAGGAGGCGGCCGGCCGGAAGTGTCTCGGCCCGGCCTGCGAGTGTGACCGCTGGCTCGAGATCTGGAATCTCGTGTTCATGCAGTTCTACTGCGACACGACCGGAACCCGGACGCCCCTGCCGCGGCCGTCGATCGACACCGGCATGGGGCTCGAGCGCATCGCCGCGGTCATGCAGGGCAAGCTCTCGAACTACGACACCGACCTGCTGCGCCCGCTGGTCGATCGCGTCGCCACGCTGTCGGGCAAGCCGTACGGCGGCGCCGATTCCGAGGACGACGTCTCCATGCGCGTCATCGCCGACCACGCGCGGGCGACGACGTTCCTGATCGGCGACGGTGTGACACCGTCCAACGAGTGGCGGGGTTATGTCCTGCGCCGGATCATGCGCCGGGCCATGCGCCACGGCCGCCGGCTCGGACTCCGGGAGCCGTTCCTCTACAAGTCGATCGATTGGGTCGCCGCCGTGATGAAGTCGGCCTATCCGGAGCTGATGCCCGAGCGCGCTCGCATCCAGGAGGTCGTCCGCCAGGAGGAAGAGCGCTTCGCGCAGACGCTCGACGTCGGGATGGAGAAGATCGAGGAGTTCTTCACCGCGCAGGGGCGGCAGGGGCAGGGACGGGCCATCGACGGGAAGTTCCTGTTCACGCTCTACGACACGTACGGCTTCCCGCGCGACCTCGCCGAGGAAGTCCTCCAGGACGCCGGCTGGCGCGTGACCGACGCGACCGAGGTCACGTGGAAGCGCGAGATGGACGCCCAGCGTGAGCGGGCCCGGGCCGGCGCGGCGTTTGCGGCCGAGGAAGGTGGCGACGGGTCGGGGCTCTATCATCGGCTCGCCGCCGACATCACGCCGGTGCAGTTCGTCGGCTACGAGACGCTCACGTCGCCGGCACGGATCCTGGCCCTCGTCGACGGCACGGATGGGCTGCGGCGTGTGACCGAAGTGGCGGAGGGCGCCGAGGTCGAGGTGATCCTCGATCGCACCCCGGCCTACGCCGAGTCGGGCGGTCAGATGGGTGACACCGGCGCGCTCGTCGGGCGCAACGGCCGTGGCGAGATCGTCGACACGTACTACCGCGGCCCGAAGCTTCTCGTCCACCGCGTGCGCGTGAGCAGCGGCGGCTTCCGCGAGGGCGAAGACGTGGCGGTCAGCGTGGAGTCGCCGCGCCGCCAGGGCCTGCGCCAGCACCACACCGGGACGCATCTGCTCCACGCCGCGCTCCGCAAGGTGCTCGGCTCGCACGTCGCGCAGGCCGGCTCGCTGGTGGCGCCCGATCACCTGCGCTTCGACTTCTCCCACGGCGCGGCCGTCAAGGACCGCGAGGTGGAGCAGATCGAGGACCTCGTCAACGAGCAGGTCCAGGCCAACGTCCAGGTCACGCGCCAGGAGATGGACCTCGACGAAGCGCTGCGCTCGGGCGCGCTCGCGCTCTTCGGCGAGAAGTACGGCCAGCGCGTCGCGGTCATCCGGATCGGCGACTTTTCCGTGGAGCTCTGTGGCGGCACGCATCTGGACCAGACCGGCCAGATCGGCCTCCTCAAGGTGGCTAGCGAGGGCGCCGTCGCCTCCGGCGTCCGGCGCGTGGAGGCTGTGGCCGGGCCGGCCGCGCTGGCCGCGGTCGCGCGGCAGGAGCGAGCCCTCAAGGAGGCCGCCGACATCTTGAAGATCTCGCCCGGCGAGGTCCCGCAGCGGCTGCGCAAGCTCGTCGACGAGCAGCGCGCGCTGGAGAAGCAGCTCCAGGAGATGGAGGCCCGGCTGGCGCGGTCGCGCGCCGACGAGCTCGTGGACGGGGCCCGCCAGGTCAACGGCGTGGCCGTCATCGCCGGCCGTGTGGACGGGCTCGACGCCGAGGGCCTGCGCACGGTGGTGGACCGTCTGCGAGAGCGGCTCGGCTCGGGCATCATCTGCGTCGCGAGCGTCCAGGACGGGAGGGCCAACCTGGTGGCGGCCGTGAGCAAGGACCTGATCCCGCGCTTCCATGCCGGACGACTGATCCAGGAGGTGGCGAAGGCCGCCGGCGGCAGTGGCGGAGGTCGTCCCGAGCTGGCTCAGGCTGGCACAAAGGAGCTTGGCCGCGTCGATCAGGCCCTCCAGATCGTTTACGAGTTCGTCGGCCGGGTTGGGGGGTGAGCGGCTAGAATAGTTTTTATGAGTGTCGGGGCGGTGCCGAGCAGCGCCTCGGCCAGCAACGAATCAACGGCCCTCGCTGCCCGGTTGCTGGCGGACAAGACCGCGACGCTGGCCCGCCTGGCCGCCGGTATTGCCCACGAGCTTCGGAATCCCCTCGCCGTCATCCTTGCCCGAGTCCAGCTCCTCGAGCTCGCCATGAAGGGGGGCAAGCCTCTGCCGCCCGGCAAGCTCGAGACGACCCTGCGCACGGTGGGAGAACAGGCCGTGCGCGCGTCGAAGATCATCGAGAGTCTCTCGATTTTTGCCCGCCCGCGCGTGCCCGTGCTCGAGTCCGTCGATCTCGGCCAGATCATCGGGCACGTCCTGTCGGACCTCCGAGCCGAGAGCTCCGAGGACCGTATCGTCACCACCGAGGTCGACGTCGCGCCCGAGGCCATGACGGTGGTCGCCGACAGCGGTCAGCTCACGACCGCGCTCAGACAGCTCACGCTCAACGCGCTGCAGGCCATGCCCGACGGTGGCCGGCTGCGGATCCACGCCCGTGCTCGCGACGGCAGCGTCGAGGTGATCGTGGGGGACACCGGCGGCGGCATCGCGACCCACGATGCAGCCCGGATCTTCGATCCGTTCTTCACCACCAAGCCGTCGGGGACAGGTCTCGGGCTGTGCGTGGCCCAGACCATCGCCGAGGCTCACGGCGGCAGCGTGCGGCTCATGGCGAGCGGCGGACCGGGGGCCGAGTTCGTACTCTCGTTGCCGACGCGATGGAGAATGCCATGACGGAGAGTCTGGGACGCCTCTTGCTCGTAGACGACGAGGCGCCGGTGCTCGAGGTCCTCAACGAGTACTTCAGCTCGCAGGGATACGCGGTGGAAACCGCCAGCACGGGCGCCGATGCCCTGACGGTCGCGCAGCACTACCGGCCCGATCTGGTACTCCTCGACATCCGCATGCCGGGGATGGACGGCGTCGAGGTCCTCAAGAAGCTCCGCGAGCTCGATCCGGACCTCGCCGTGATCATGGTGACCGCCAACGAGGACTCGGCGCTGGCGCGGGAGACACTCAAGATCGGCGCATTCGACTACGTCTCCAAGCCGTTCGATTTTGGACATCTCGACCGGGCCGTGTCGGCCGCCATCGTGCACAGCGGCGGCCTCGCGCCGGTCGGAACCACCGAGGCCACCCCGGACTGGTTCCAGGGCCTGGCGCTTCAGGTGTTTCGCGCCACTCGTGGCATGGCCCCGGTCGCGCGCGAGTCGGTTGGGACGCGGCTCGAGAGCGCCGTGCTCGAGTTGACCCGTGAGGCGAGCGCCGGGCGGCCGATGACGGCGGTCGCCGCGCTGGCCGAGATCGAGATGCTGACCGCGATCGCTGCCGACCTCGGCGATCTGACTGCAGCCGTCCAATCCGCCCTCGAGAGCGCGCTCGCCAGCGTACGAAAGGCCCTCTCCCACGTCTGACCGCGGCGGCGTCGAGCACTACCTTCAGATCCTCCACTCGGTCGCCGAGACGGTCAGCCGCAGTCTCGACGTTGAGCAAGTTCTGAAAACGGCGCTCGACTCGCTGACCCAGGTCACCGGCCACGAGATCGCCAGCCTGCACGTACTGTCGGAGGACGGCACCCGGTTGCGCCTGCGCAGCGAGCGCGGCATGTCCGCGCACCTGCGCGAGGTGAACGAGACGCTGCCAGTGGGCGCCGGCCTCATCGGCAAGGTCGCCGCCACCGGCGAGACGGTCCTGCTCGATTCCGCCGCCGACGATCCCCACCTGTTCCCGCCGGCCAAGCGCGCGGTGAAGACCGATGACATCCGCGGCTTCGTGTGCGTACCCATCCGCAGCCGCGGCCGCGTGCTCGGCACGCTCTCGCTCGGCCGCCAGACCAGCGATCGCTTCAACGAGCTGGAGGTGGCGCTGCTCGAAGCCACCGGCCACCAGATCGGGATCGCCCTCGACAACGCCAAGCTCTATTCGGAGAGCCAGCGGCAGATCGAGGAGCTGAAGCTCACCCAGGCCCAGCTCATCCGCGCCGAGAAGCTCTCGGCCGTCGGCGAGCTGGCCTCGGGCGTCGCCCACGAGATCAACAATCCGCTGACGACGATCCTCGGCCAGTCGCATCTGTTGCTGGCGAGCGGCGACATCAAGGAAGGCGCACGCGATCGGCTCAACATCATCGCCGAGGAGACCTCGCGGGCCGCCCGCATCGTCCAGAACCTCCTGATGTTCGCGAGGCACTACACGCCGGAGCGGCGGCCGTGCTCGCTGGCCGATCAGGTGCGCCGCGTGCTCGAGCTCAAGGCGTACCAGCTCCGCCAGGACGACGTCGAGATCCGGACGGAGTTCACGCCGTGCCCACCCGTCTACGCCGACGAGAACCAGATCCAGCAGGTGCTGCTGAACCTGGTCCAGAACGCCCATCAGGCGATGGCCCGGCAGGCGCCGCCCCACATCCTGACCGTGCGCGTCGGGCCCGTGGACGGCGGCGGCCGCATCGAGGTGCTCGACACCGGCCCCGGCATCCCGCCCGACGTGCTGCCGAAGATTTTCGATCCGTTCTTCACGACGAAGCCGCCGGGCGACGGCAGTGGCCTCGGGCTGTCGGTCTCTTACGGCATCATCTCGGAGCACTCGGGACGCCTGTGGGGCGAGAACCGGCCGGACGGCGGCGCCGCCTTCATCGTCGAGCTTCCGGTCGGAAAGACCACCAGCTGATCCTGCGGCTGCTCCGTCTCACCCTCATCGCGCTGGCGTTCGTCTGTGTGGCGTGCGCCCGCGTCGGTAACCCGGTTCCCGGCGCGCCAGCCCATCACCGCGAGCAGGGCTTCGCGAACGTCAATCCGAGCCATCCTCCGGCGGGTGGCTGGTTCCGAACGCGGTTCTTCGTCGCTCGCATCTGGTCCACCACGTTCAACCCGCGCAAGGTCTCGCTCCCGGTCGCCGTCAACGACGGGGCTCGGCTGCGCGACAATCAGGCCGCGGCGACGGTGACGTGGGTCGGGCATTCGACGCTGCTCGTCCAGCTCGATGGCGTCAACGTCCTCACCGATCCGCACTGGTCGCCGCGGGCCAGCCCGGTGTCGTTCGGCGGGCCGGGTCGGGTGACGCCACCCGGTCTGCGTTTCGACGACCTGCCGGCGATCCACGTGGTGGTCATCTCGCACGATCATTACGACCACCTCGACGTCGAGACCGTCAAACGTCTGGCCGCGACCCACCGTCCGCGCTTCCTGGTGCCGCTCGGCCTGAAGGCGTGGTTCGCCGGCCTCGGTATCGACGACGTGGAGGAGCTCGACTGGTGGCAGGCCGCGAGCCTGCGTGGCCTGACGTTCACCTGCGTGCCCGCCCAGCACTTCTCCGGACGGACGCTGTGGGATCGCAACCGGCGGCTCTGGAGTGGCTGGACGATCGCGGGCTCCAGGCGCCTCTACTTCGCCGGCGACACCGCGTATTACGGCGTCTTCAAGGACATCGGCGCTCGCCTTGGGCCGTTCGATCTGGCCGCGATCCCGATCGGCGCGTACTTGCCCCCGGAGATCATGCGCCTCAGCCACACCACGCCCGAGGAAGCGCTCCAGGCCTTCGAGGACGTGGCGGCCAAGGCGTTCGTGCCGATCCACTGGGGGACGTTCGACCTCGCCGACGAGCCTCTGGCCGAGCCGCCCAAGCGCCTCGTGGCGGAAGCCCAGCGGCGCGGCCTGGGCGCGGACCGTGTGTGGATCTTCAAGCACGGCGAGACGCGGAGATGGTAGTGCGAGCTGAGGCCGGCCGCCGGCCGAGGCGAGCGGTGAAATGGCTCGAGGGGCGTGCGAGCCGCAGGCCGTGCGCCGGCCGAGGCGAGCGTGGTAGTGCGAGCTAAGGCCGCCGCCGGCCGAGGCGAGCGGTGAAATGATCGAAAAGTGCGAGCCGCAGGCCGTGCGCCGGCCGAGGCGAGCGGCGGGGCGGCCGGCGCGGCATTGTGCGACCACGTGCTCGCGCCGTTGGTCGGCCGACGATTTTCCATCTACTCTGAGCGCCTGCCTGCCGCGGCGGGAAACGGGTTTCACAACGCCGCACCGACCGCCCGCGTCGGCGGGCCCGACGTGCGCCTCGCCGCGTTTCAGACGGCGTGCAGCAGCACGCCTTTCAGATAACGCGTCTCCGGGATCGTGAGAGCTTCGGGATGATCGGCGGACTGCGTCAGGCGGTCGAGGACGCGGAGCGACACACCGGCGTCACCGGCGGCCTCGCGGCAAATCGCCTCGAACATTTCCGCCGACACGTGGTGCGAGCAGGAGAACGTCGCCAGAACGCCGCCCGGAGCCAGCAGCCTCATCGCACGCAGATTGACCTCCTTGTAGCCGCGCGCCGCGGCGTCGAGCGCGTCCCGCCCGCGGGCGAACGGCGGGGGGTCCAGGACCACCAGACCGAAACGCTCGCCTGAGCGGTCCAGGCGCCGCAACTCGTCGAACGCGTTGCCAGCCACGATCCGGGCCCGATCGGCGACGTCGTTCAGCTTGAAGTTCTCGTGCGCCCCGGAGATGGCTTCCGGCGACGACTCCAGGCATACGGCTCGGCGCGCGCCGGCGACGAGGGCGTGGCAGGCGAAGCCGGCGGTGTAGGAGAACGCATCGAGGACGTCGCACCCGGCGGCATGGGCGGCGACCCTCAATCGGTTCTCGCGCTGGTCGAGATAGAGGCCGGTCTTGTGGCCCTGCCCGAACGTGACGCCGATCTTCACCGCGCCTTCTTCCACGATCACGTGGTCGGGGCCGTGCTCGTCGAGCCAGGTACGTGCGGGATCGAAGCCTTCGAGGGTGGCCTGGCCGGGTTCGTCGGCCGAGAACACGGGAACGTCGCCGATGGCCTCCCGAAGGGCGCTGACGAGGTCACGGCGGCGCCGCGCCATCCCCAGCGTGAGGCATTGAACGACGGCGACCGGGCCGTAGCGGTCCACGACGAGCCCGGGCAGGCCGTCGGCCTCACTCCAGACGAGCCGGCCGAGTGTTGGCAGCGCTCCGTGTTCCGTGCGACGGGCAACAGCCACCGCGATGCGCCGGCGCAACAGCGCATCGCCCACGGCCTCATCCCGCCACGTCACCACCCGACAGCAGAGCGCGGGGCGGGGGTTGTAGAGGCCACGGCCAACGAAGCGGCCGGCAACGTCGACGATGGTCACGACCGCGCCCGGCTCGACGTCGCTGACGTCCGCCACGTCCCCTTTGAAGATCCAGGGGTGGACGCGGACACGGGGGTCTCGGCCGCGCTTGAGCCGGAGGACCGGAGGCTTCACGCGGCAAGCTTACTGGCCTCGGGGAGGGTTAGACCAGCACGGACCTCGACTTCCGCGCCGCCCGGGTGCTGCGACCCTGCGACAGCTTTCGCTCCGCGTCGAGGTCGAACGCGTAGTAGTTGCACGTGAGCTCTTCGCCGCGCTCGATGTCGCGTGCCGCGAGGTCGGCCTCGCCGTCGGTCACATTCGGGTCGTTCGAGTGATTCACGTGCCTCGCGTGGTCTCCGCAGAGCACGATCGTCCGCCGGTCCTCGTGCATCTCCTCGTAGCCGTACTTGCGCAGGAAAGCCCGCATGGGAGGCGGAAAGGTCGGCAGATCCGAGATGGGCACTCGAACGTCGATACGGGCGTCGAACACCCAGATCATCTGGCCCTTGGGGATCCGTTCCTCGGCAAAGACGCCAATCCCGTGAATCTTGCTCGGCCCTATCCGCGTCTTGACCAGAAACATCCGGCCCCTTTCCCGCGCTCCGGGCTAGCGTCGTCGGAGCACGACGACCATGAGTAGAGGGTGCTTGGACCGCTCGAGGATCTGGTGAGGCTTGAAGCCGAAGAACCACTGAACGAACTCGAACCCCCCGGCCAGGTCGACCAGGGCTCTCAGCTCCTGCGGAAACACCATGCGGCTCAGGTGGGTCTGACGATAGACCTGTCGCGTGCCGTTCTCGACCGCCTCGATGAACATCCGCTCCCGGAAGACCTGGCTGACCGGATTGACATCGTGCAGGGCGGAGAACGACGCGCGGACGGCGAGGCCGCCGCGCCGGCGCGACCACGACCAGCTCCGCGCCGGGTCCGTCCAGGAGGACGCCATGTAGCGGTCGAAGACGTAGAGGCCGCCGGGCCGAACCGCCCTCGCCACGCACTTGAGGTGGGAGAGGAGCTGTTCGTTCGTGAGCAGGTGGCCCTGAGAGTCCTGCATGCAGATCGCCGCGTCCACGGGTCGGCGGAGACGGAAGTTCGTCATGTCGCCTACGACCAGGTCGGCCGTGTGGCCCTTGTCGGCGATCCGCTCCGTGAGGAACGCGATGTTCTTCTGCGAGAGATCGAGGCCGGCCATCTGGTAGCCGCGATCGGCCAGGCGGATCAGGTGTGGCCCGGTTCCGCACGCGATGTCGAGGACCCGGCGCACGCGGCGTCGGGCGAAGTGGCGGAAGGCGTGGACGAGGAAGTCCACCTCCCGTTTGCGATTCATGTCGAACGCGATCTCGTACAGCCGCGGGGCCGAGTATTGTCTCAGCGAATGTCCCCCCACCAGGTCAGCATGGCTTCGCGGATCACGCAGGATGCCGCGATGCCGGTGCGACCGCTCGGGTCCCAGGCCTGAGCTACTTCGACGAGGTCACCGCCGATGACACGACACTGGCTGAGCAGGCGGACGATCTCGACCAGCTCCGGAACGCGCAGGCCGCCGGGCTCGGGTGAGCCGGTGCCGGGCGCCTCCGACGGATCCAACACGTCCACATCGATCGTGACGTAGAGCGGATGCCGGCCGAGCTCCGGCAGAAGCCGGCGGACGGCGTCGTACGGATGGATCGCGTGGGCAGGGAAGACGTGCGGCCGCTCGCCCTCCCACTCCTCGCGTGATCCCGTCCGGATGCCGACCTGCCAGACGCGCTCCTTGCCCACGACGTCCATGACCCGCGCCATCGCCGAGGCGTAGTTGAACGGCTCGCCGAGGAACTCGTCACGGGTGTCGGGATGGGCGTCGAGCTGGAGGATGCGGAGGTCGGGAAAGGACGGGAAGACGGCCTCGATCACGGGCACGGTCGCGGTGTGATCGCCGCCGAGCATGAATGGGAGCAGGCCCGGCCGCCACCAGGAGGTGATGTCGGCCCGGGCCGCGTCGAGCTGCTCTCGCGGCGGCGCGCCGTCCGGTAGCTCACAGTCCCCGAGGTCGCAGAGCGGAAGATCCTCGAGGTCCCGGCCGAGGCCGGGTGAGTACGTCTCGATGGAATCGGAGGCCAGGCGAAGATCGCGAGGGCCGCCGTCGGCGCCCTTGCGCAGGTTGACGCGGCCCTCGAACGGGATGCCGTAGACGACGATCCGGGCCTCGGCGAGAGACCGAGTACAAGCGATGAACGGCGGCGAGGCCGGACGCAACGGCCGGTCGCGAGCCCCGCGCTAAACGAGGTCGTCTTCGGCGAGCAAGGTGATGGCGGCTAGCGCGCAGCCCGTCCGCTCGACCGTGTGCTCGACCGCGAAGATCTTCATCTCCCGGATGGGCTCGCCCCGAACCCGGAAGGCTTCTTCGAGCATGGCCTCGATCGTCCGCTCGGCATGCTCGCGGGTCGCGTACCCGTGGAACTCCATGATGACGCCGTTCTTGGCTGGGTCGTCTGGGATGGCGTAGCCAACCGCGGCCGCCACCGTCTCGCCCGGCTTCTCGCTCGTCATGGCCGCGTAGGCCGTGGGGATGAGCGCTCCGAGCTTGATCTTCGGTAGCTCGATGACCGGGACCTCCGGGGGAAGAATGCTGGAGATCTTGACGAGGTTGATGTTGCCGATGCCGGCCGCGAGTAGCGCATTGTCGAAAGCGTTGAGAGGGGTGCCGCCCTCCGCGTGTCCCACGGTTGCCGCCGCCATCGTGATCCGCTTCGTCATCCGATCGATCCTCCCATCTCCTCTGTTGTTCCGCCTCCTTCTGCAAGCGGAGCGCCGTCGCACCGCACATTCGCCACTCTACGGGCCGCGAGAACGAATGCAAGAGAAAAGTGTGGTTACGTGACGCTCAGACGGTGGCTGCGCGTCCGCGCCGCCGCAGTTGGCGCTCCAGACCCGAGCACTGAGCCGTTCGTGGTGTCGCCTGCGAGCTGATCGACGATCGATCCGACGTCTCGACGGTCGCGCGAAGGCGACGGCCGCGCGTCCGCTCGCGACGAGTCACGCGCGCAGCGCGAGTGAGGAAGTTTCTGATCGCGCCGGGCGCCGCCGGAGCCGCCACGGGCGGGCCGGTCGGGTCGCGCGCCTGAGGCGGGCTGACGAGGCGCCTCCTGCCTGGCTGTCGCGTGGCGAGTCGCCGCAGTGCGAGCCGCAGGGTGGTTGGGGCTGAGGTCTAGCGCCCGAGGCGAGCCGACGAAAACGATCCAGCCCGCTCGTGTCGCTGCCAGCGCGACGTGACTCGCTGGCGATCGCGCGGCAAATTTTGCCGGAGCGGGGTCGAAGAACGTGTCAAGTCGCGTTTTTTCCTTGCAATCGACTTTACGCGACCATACAGTGACTTTGTTTTTGGCTGCGGCAAGTTTTTTTTGCCGCGTAACAGCGACGCCGATGAGCGCGTTGCAGGAGAGGTGCGGTAGATGGTCGAAGGCGAAAGGAGGCCGCTGGATTGAACGCCTTGGGACGACACCTGCTTCTCGAGTTGTTCGATTGCGACTCCGAGTCCATCAACAACCTCGAAGCCGTGAAAAGCTCCCTCATCGAAGCGGCGAAGCGGGCGCAAGCCACGATCGTCGACGTCGTCTTCCACGAGTTCAACCCATTCGGGATCAGCGGCGTGGTCGTCATCGCCGAGTCCCATCTCTCGATTCACACCTGGCCCGAGTACCGCTATGCGGCGGTGGACGTCTTCTCCTGCGGTGAAGTCCTCCAGCCGGAGATCGCCGTGAATTACCTGGTCGAGCAGTTCGGCGCCGAGCGCGCCTCCGTGGTCGAGATGCAGCGGGGCGTGTTCGTGAACGCCGCCGCTCCGGTCGCCAACAAAGCGCCGGTCGCAGTCAGTTGATCAATCCTCAGTCGTACAAGTGGTTCTTCGAGACCACGACGCCCGTCGAAGGGCACATGCACGCCATCGTGCGGACCCTCGTCCAGGCTCAGACCAAGTTCCAGCAGGTCGAGATCATGGAGACGGCGTCGTACGGCAAGTGCCTGGTCCTGGACGGCCGCATCCAGTCCAGCCAGCATGACGAGTTCATCTACCACGAGGCCCTCGTCCATCCCGGTCTGCTGGCCGTGGAGGGCGCGCCGAAGAGCGCGCTGGTCATCGGAGGCGGGGAGGGAGCGACCCTCCGGGAGTTCCTGCGGTACCCCTCCTTGACGCGAGCCGTCATGGTCGACATCGACGGCGAGGTCGTCGAGCTCTGCAAGCGCCATCTGCCCGAGATGCACCAGGGCGCCTTCGACGACCCGCGCACCGAGCTACGGCACGAAGACGCCCGGGCGTACCTCGAGCGGACCAGCGACCGCTTCGACCTGATCGTCAGCGATCTCGTCGAGCCGCTAGAAGAGGGCCCGGCCTGTCTGCTCTACAGCCGGGAGTTCTACAAGGTCGTCTACGATCGCCTGACGCCCGGTGGCGTGCTCACCATGCAGGCAGGGATGACGAAGATCGGCGAGCAGGCCTTCTTCACTGCCATTCACCGGACACTTCGGGAAGTTTTCCCGGTTGTCGCCGGCTATCAGACATTCATCTCATGCTTCGGGACTCCGTGGGGGTTCATCCTGGCCGGGAAGAAGATCGATCCCCGGAAGCAGGATGTCGCCACGGTGGACCGACTCATCGCCGAGCGCGTGAAGGGTGAGCTGTCCTACTGGGACGGCCAGACCCACCAGCACGCTTTCGGCCTCCCCAAGCACCTCCGCCGAGCGATCGCCGCCGAGACGCGAGTGGTCACGGACGCCAACCCGCTGATCGTGGCATAAACATCGCCTCCGGCGCGGCGGCCCAGCGTGGGTTCGGCCTCGTCGTGTTGATCGTCGTGGCCGGTCTCGTCGTCGGCTCGCTCCTCGGCGAGTTGCTCGGTAATCTCACCAGCGGATGGGTCCAGGAATTCCTCACGAAGGGCCCGACCATCGGCGTCACGCCGCCCGTGACGCTCGATCTCCGGCTGATCGCGTTCACGCTGGGTGTGGCGTTCAAGGTCAACGTCGTCGGCGTCCTCGGCATCGTCATCTCCGCCGTGACGCTCCGCCACCTCTAAGCCTCCGCGACGACCAGTGGTCATCCTCGCTTCCGCCTCGCCCCGGAGGCGGGAGCTCCTCGCCCGGCTGATTCACGATTTCGTCGTCGTCCCATCGAACGTCGACGAAGCGCTCGCGGCGCCGATCACGCCAGCCCCGGTCGCCGCGCTGGCGCTCAGGAAGGCGCGTGCCGTCGCCGGCCGGGTGACCGAGGGCGTGGTGCTGGGCGCCGACACGATCGTCGTCGTCGACGGCCAGCCGCTGGGCAAGCCGACGAGCCATGATGATGCGCGCGCCATGCTCCGCCGCCTGCGCGGCCGAAGCCACGAGGTCATCACGGGCGTCGGCGTCGTCGATGCCGCCAGTCGGCGCGAGGCCGCGACGGCGGTCGTGACCCGGGTGTTCATGGCGTCGTTCACCGATCAGGCCATCGACGACTACGTCGCCACGGGAGAGCCATTCGACAAGGCCGGCGCCTACGCGATCCAGGAGAAGGGGAGTGATCTGGTGGCGGGGTACGTCGGCTCCTACACCAACGTCGTCGGGCTGCCGCTCGACGCGACCCGCCGCCTGCTCAGGGACTTCGGCGTTTGAGAGCCGACCGGTGGATGAACTCCTCGGGCTTGGGCATCTTCAGCGTGGCGGGCAGCGGGCCGTAGGCGCGGACGATGTCCACGGTCTCGGTGAGCTGGGCGGGCGTCACCGTGCCGTTCGGCAAGAAGATCTCGCGCGTAGTGTTGAGCCGGCGCGAGAACTCGTCGGGGGCGCCGATCAGGCTGGCGGGCCACCGCGCCGCCAGATCCTCGGCGGACGTGTCGGCGATCAGCCGCTCGGCCGCCAGCACCGCACGGCCGAAGGCGGCGAGGTCGGCGTCGCGCGGCATGCGGTCGGATCGACCGAACACGCCCGCGTTCACAGTCGGCGAGCCCAGTGTCCTGGCCACGGCCTCCGGGCTGCGCAGATCGGCCAGGACGACGGCGCCGTTGTCGTTCACCAACCGGCTCACGTTCGGCTCGGCCACGAGCCCGGCCTGGACGTCACCGGTCTCGAGGCCCGTCACGAGCCCGCGCGTGCCCAGGCTGACGAGGTCCACCCGCATCAGCGGAACACCGGCGCGAGCCAGGATCGCGTTGAGCCAGGCGTGCTCGGGAGCGCCCGGCGTCGCGACGCCGATCCTGAGACCGACCAGGTTCTTGACGGAGGTCAGCGTGCCCTCGAGGTTCCTGGTCGTGAGCAGCGCGACCGGAGGCGCCGCCGTGAGGCCGAGCACCAGCTTCGACATCTGACGAGGCTGCCGCGGCCCGAAGCGCAGGATGGCCTCGAGCGAGGTCGCCGCGAGATCCACCTGGCCCTGCGCCAGGGCCTCGGCCGCGCCGACCTCCGCCCGCGTCGTCTTGAGGACGACGGTGAGGCCTTCGCGCTTGAAGTAGCCCTCGGCGTCGGCCACCCGCAGCGGGAGATACTCGGGTGAGGTGGGCGGCCCCGTCACGGCCAGCAGCAGGGTCTGCAGCAGGACGATGAGTCCGAGCATGTCGTCAGCGCCTCCGTTCAGACTCCGCCATCGCCGGATTCCTGGGCCGCCGCCGGATCCCATCAAGGCCCGGCTCTTGCGGCTCCACGTGGCTCTCCTGAGACGGTACGGGCCTCAGCGCTGGTGGCCGGGCAGATCGGCCTACGAGATCGCCGTGGGTGCGATCCTCACCCAGCACACCGCGTGGACCAACGCCGCCCTCGCGATCGCCGCGCTCCGCAGCCGCCGGCTGCTCGACCCGACGCGGCTCGCCGCCGTGAGCGTCGACGAGCTCGCGCCGATCATCCGCTCGGCCGGCACCTACCGGCTCAAGGCGCGCCGGGTCCACGACTTCACGGTGTGGCTGCTCGAGCGCTTCGGCGGGCGCTGGGAGCGGCTGCGCCGCGAGCCGCTGGCTTCGCTGCGCCGCGAGCTGCTCGACGTTCCCGGGCTCGGCCCGGAGACCGTGGACGCGATCCTGCTCTACGCCGCCGGCCGGCCGGTGTTCGTCGCCGACGCGTACGCCCGGCGCGTCCTGGCTCGCCATCGTTTCATCGGCCCGCGGGCCGGCTACGAGGAGACGCGCGCATTCGTCGAGGCTCACCTGCCGTCCGATCCCGCGCTCTTCAACGAATTTCACGCGCTGCTCGTCGCCGTCGGCAAGTCGCACTGCCGCACGGCGCCGCGCTGCGAGGCCTGCCCGGTGCGCGTCGATCTTCGGGGCCGTCGGCCAGCCACGTAGCGCGTTGGGGCGGAGCGCCCGCCGCCACTCGATCGTCACCGGCGCGCCGTCGTGAGGAGCACGTCCACGATGCGCTCGGCGGCATCGGGGACGGCCACGGCACGGGCGTGCTCGCCCATTTTCTTCAGGGCGGCCCTGTCGGCCAGCAGCTCGCGCACACGTTCGACGAGGCGGGCCGGCGTCAGCTCTTTCTGTGGGAGCACGGCGCAGCCACCAGCGCGCTCGGCCACTCTCGCGTTGGCCATCTGCTCGTCCCCGCTGGCGCCGGGCAGGGGAATGTAGAGCGCCGGCACCCCGAGGTGGCAGCATTCGTTGACCGTCCCCGCGCCGGCGCGTCCGATCACGAGCGTGGCGGCCGCGTAGATCGCCGCCAGCTCCTCACCCACCCACGGCTTCAGCGTGTATCGGGCGGCGAGCGCTGGTGGCAGCGTGGCACGAAGGCCCTCGAGCCACGCGCGATCGCCCGTCGTCGGGTTATCACCGCACTGGTGGATCACCTGCGTCTGTGCGAGCAGGGCGGGCAGCGACTCACCGACCGCGCGGTTGATGCGCTGAGCGCCCTGGGCGCCTCCGGTGACGTAGACGAGCGGCGTGGCCGGATCGAGCTTGAACATGGAGATGGCGTCGGCGCGCGAGCCGGATCTGAGCTCGGGCCGGATGGGGTTGCCGGTGACGATGACGCGCGCACGCGGGAAGCGTCCGTCGGCGTCAGGAAACGTCACGGCGATGCGCGAAGCGAGGCGGCCCGCCAGCCGATTCGCGAGCCCGGGGACCGCAGTCTGCTCGTGGATCACCGAGGGCACGCGGCGGACGGCGGCTGCCAGCACGACGGGCAACGCGACGTACCCGCCGGTGGCGAAGACGACGCGTGGACGCAGGCGGCGGAGGGCGTGAGCCGCAGCGAGGACGCCGGTCGGCGTGTTCACCAGCAGATCGGCGACGTTGCGCCACGACCAGTAGCGGCGGAGCTTGCCCGTGGGTATGGCGGTGTACGGTACGTCGCGCCCGGGGACGATCCGCGCCTCGACGCCGTGGTGGCTGCCGATCCAGGCGCACGTGAGGTGACGCTGGCGAAGGAGCGCCGCAACGGCGAGGCCGGGACTCGTGTGACCGCCGGTGCCGCCACCGGCGATCACGACGTCAACCATGTGCGACCTTTTGACCGCCACGCTCGAGATTTTCGGTCATTTCACCGCTCGCCTCGCACGGCCGGCAACTCGGGCGCCGCTCACCTCGCACTTTTCGATCATTTCAGCGCTCGCCTCGCGGCCCTCGTGCCTGCGGCAACTCGGGGGCCGCTCAGCTCGCACTGCCATTTCGGTCATTTCACCGCTCGCCTCGGCCGTCGGACGGCCTCGGCTCGCACTACGTTCGTCCCCGGCCATCCCGGTGGCGCTCGAGGGCGAGGTCGATGAGGCGGTTGACGAGCGTGACGTAGTCGAGGCCCGACGCCTCCCACATGCGCGCGTAGCCGCTGGTCGCGGTGAAGCCGGGGATGGTGTTGATCTCGTTCAGGAGCAGGCGGCCGTGGTCCTCGAGGAAGAAGTCGACGCGCGCCATGCCGGCGCAGTCGATGGCCTTGAAGGCCGCCACACCGAGCTCCTGCACCCGCCGGGTCAGCTCGGGCCCGATGGGCGCAGGAATCACGAGCTGGGCCTGGCCCTCGGCGTACTTCGTCGCGTAGTCGTACCACTCGGCGCCGTAGCGGATCTCGGCCGGCAGCGAGGCCACCGGCTCGTTGTTGCCGAGGATGCTGACCTCGACTTCGCGCCCGACGGCCGCGCGCTCGATCAGGATCTTCCTGTCGTACCGCGCGGCCTCGTCGATCGCCGCGGGGAGATCGTCGACCTTCCGCACCTTGCTGATACCCACGCTCGAGCCGAGGTTCGACGGCTTGACGAAGCACGGGACGCCGATGCGCTCCGCGACTCGCCGGGTGACGCCGGCACGATCAGCGCGCCACTCGTGACGCATGACGACCTCGTGCTCGACCATCGGCAGGCCATGAGCTTGAAAGACGGCCTTCATCGTGACCTTGTCCATCCCGACCGCCGAGGCCAGCACGCCGGCGCCCACGTACGGGAGGTCGGCCAGCTCGAAGAGCCCCTGGATCGTGCCGTCTTCACCATACGGACCGTGCAGCATGATCACAACGACGTCCAGGCCCTGACTGAGACCCGCGGGCAGGCCGCCTGCCGGCTCGATGCGGACCAGCGCGGTGTCTCCCGCGGCCTGGGCCTCGGCACGGTCGGCGAGCGCCTTTTTCACGGATCCGGTGTCGTCGTTCGAAAGGGAGACGCGGGCTTGATTGGCCAGAGCACGGAGCGGGTCGCCGCCGACGATCCAGCGTCCATCGCGCGCGATCCCGAGCGGCACGACCCTGTGACCGCCGCGCTCGAGAGCGGCGATGACCGACGCCGCCGAGGCGAGCGAGACTTCGTGCTCGCCGGAGCGGCCGCCGAAGACGACGCCGACGCGAAGCGGCGACATGAAATTGATTCTAGCAGGCGACGTCGCGCCGATCGCCGATCTCAGCGGTTGTGTGGCGACCTCCCGGGCTCGGTGCGAACGAAGCCGACTGCAGTGAACGGCTTGCCGTTTTCGGCCGTCCCGAACACCGTCACGACCTCGCCGGGCCGGATGTCCCTGGCCATCGTGCCGTCGAATCGCGACACGTCGATGTCCACCTGTTGGCCGTCATCGCGTCGGATGACGAGCGTATGGCCGGACACCGATTGCACGGTCCCACGCACCCGTTCCCACGGGCG
This sequence comes from Candidatus Rokuibacteriota bacterium, assembly GCA_003220615.1. GTDB lineage: Bacteria > Methylomirabilota > Methylomirabilia > Rokubacteriales > CSP1-6 > 40CM-68-15. The sequence continues at coordinate 53,863 of QHTB01000134.1, read as the reverse complement.
GCTGGTGGACGGCGCAGGTGGCGCCGTCGAATCCGTGCGCGGTGACGCCGCAGCCTCTCCGGGGACCGGTGGCGCCGCGCTCGTGCTGGGTGGCTCGCTCGAGACCGCGGCCGCGTCGGGTCCGAGCGCCGTCGCCGTGAGCTCGTGAGGCCTCGCACCTTCGGTCCCGACGATGGCGACGCGGTTGCCCGCCCGCAGCGCAGCCGTCCCGCGGCGCTCAGCGGTGGTGACGTCGGCGTAGTAGAAGCGGCCGTTGTCGGCGCGCACGACCAGGAACGGCTCGTTGGCCAGGATCGCGGGCCAGGCGAGGATCCCACGAACCGCGACGGCATCGCCAGGGTTGGCCCACACGGTGACGACACCGCCGACCAGGACGAGCAGCGGCGCCAAGGCGACGCGCAAGATTTTCATCGCACACCTCCCGCGGGGGTATCCGCAAGTGAGGTGCCAGTAGACGTCGGTCAGCTCGACCGGTTTCGTTGCTCAGCGCGCCATCGGCGCCACTCGGCGAGGCGGCGGCCGAGCTCAGCTTCGAGTCCACGCTCGGTCGGCTGGTAGTACTGGCGGTCGCGCAACGCCTCGGGCAGGTGCTCTTGATCGACCCGCGCGTCCTCGGCGTCGTGAGCGTACTGATAGCCGCGGCCGTAGCCGAGGCCCTTCATGAGCCCGGTGGGCGCGTTGCGGATGTGGAGCGGCACCGGCTCGGTCGGGCGCTCTTCCACGTCGGCCTTGGCCTCGTTGTAGGCCGTGTAGACCGCGTTCGACTTCGGCGCCAGGGCCAGGTACAGCGTCGCCTGGGCGAGAGCCAGCTCGCCCTCCGGCGAGCCCAGGAAATCGTAGGCGTCCTTGGCAGCCAGCGTGAGCGTCAGCGCGACGGGGTCGGCGTTGCCCACGTCCTCGGACGCGAACCGGACCAGGCGGCGCGCGACGTAGAGCGGATCCTCGCCGGACTCCAGCATTCGCGTCATCCAGTACAGCGACGCGTCGGGGTCGGAGTCGCGGAGCGATTTGTGGAGCGCGGAGATGAGGTTGTAGTGCTCCTCGCCCGACTTGTCGTAGAGCAGCGTTTTCTTCTGCGCCGCCTCCCGGATCGCCGTGTCGGTGACCCGGGCCGGCCGGGCGCCCCGCGCCACCATGGTGACGGCCAGCTCCAGCATGTTGAGCGCGGCGCGGGCGTCGCCGTTGGCCAGGCGAGCGATCAGGCGGAGCGCGTCGTCGTCGGCCTCGGGCCGGAGCGCGGCCAGGCCGCGCTCTCGGTCGGTGAGCGCGCGGCGCATGATCCCGAGCAGATCGTCCTCGGCGAGCCCGTGCAGGACGTAGACGCGGCAGCGCGAGAGCAGTGCCCCGTTCACCTCGAAGGACGGGTTCTCGGTGGTCGCGCCCACCAGCACGACCGTGCCCTTCTCGACGTGGGGCAGGAAGGCGTCCTGCTGCGCCCGGTTGAAGCGATGGATCTCGTCGACGAAGAGGATCGTGCGCCGGCCGCTGCGGGTCCGTTCGACGTCGGCCTCGGCGATCACCTGGCGGATCTCCTTGACCCCCGAGAGGACGGCCGAGAAGGCGACGAACCGAGCGCCGGCGACGTGGGCCATGAGTGAGGCGAGCGTGGTCTTGCCCGAACCGGGCGGACCCCAGAGGATCATCGAGTGAAGCTCGCCGCGCTCGATGGCGTCGCGCAGGACGCGCCCGGGGCCGACGAGGTGCTCCTGACCGACCATCTCGTCGAGCGTCTGCGGCCGCATGCGGTCGGCCAGCGGCGTACCCGGCGATGCTCGTCGCGACGCTTCATCGGGCTCTGAGCCGAAGAGATCTCCCGTCGATTTCACCGCTCGCCTCGGCCATCGAAGTTTGCCGCGAGCCACCCCGGCAACGTGGCGAGGTCATCCAGGATGGTCTCGGGCTTCACCTGCCAGCGCTCGAGATCCTCCAGGCGGGGTCGGTAGGCGACGAACGGTACGCCGGCGGCGGCCGCGGCCACGCCATCCACCCAGGAGTCGCCGACGACGACCGCCGCGCAGTCCCCGAAGCGCTCGCGAATCACGCGCCAGCCGGCGGGATCGGGCTTGAGCGCGTCCATCTCGTCGCGCGTGACGATCAAGTCGAACCCGCCGAGCAGGCCGAAGCGGTCGAGCACGTCGGCCGTGATCTCCCGGGCGTTGTTCGTCCACAGCGCGACGGCGAAGCGGGCAGCGCGTGCGCCCTCGATGGCGTCGCGGGCCCCTGGCTCGAGCGACGCGCCGTCCAGCGCTCGCCGCTCGTGATCGAGCGCGATCGCCCACAGCGTGTCGAGGAGCGCCGGCGCGTCACGGCGGCAGTGCGTGATGAGCTCGTTCACGCGATAGCGATCGGAGCGCGGGGCCAGGGGGCCGCACGTCACCTCGAGTCGGGCCCGCATGTCGAGCGCCATCGCGGCCAGATCGAGCGGCGAACGGATCAGCGTGTGATCGAGATCGAACACGCACAGACGCACGGTGGCCGTAGGATACCGTGCTACGATACTCGGGTCATCATGAAGCGCCGCGGCTTCACGGCGTTGGCGTTCCTCTTCTTCGCGTTCCTCCCCCTCTCGGCCGCGCGTGCGGTGGAGGAGGCCGACCGCCTCTTCCTTGTCGGCGAGCGCGCGACGGCCGACGGCATCGTGCCGGTTGCCCGTCGTGCGCTGGAGCGATTCGTTCAGGAGTTCCCCAAGGACTCGCGCCTGCCCGACGCCGTGCTGTTGCTCGGACGCGCCCGGCTGGCCGTCGGCGACAACGAAGCGGCGCTCGAGGCCTTCAAACGCGCGCAGACCTTTCAGCCACCTCCGGGCCGGCCGCTCGAGGTGAAGTTCTGGGAGGGCGAAGCCCTCTTTCGTCTCCGCCGTTTCGCCGACGCGCGGGCCGCGTACGAGTCCGTCCTGAAGGCCGATGCGACCTCGCCGCTCGCACCCGAGGCGCAGTACGGCCTGGCGTGGACGGAGCTCGAGCAGAAGCACGCCGAGGCGGCCAAGGCGTTCCGCGAGTTCATCGACACCTGGCCCACGCACGCGCTGGCCCCGTCGGCCACCTTCTACCTGGCGCGCGCGCTCGTCGAGCAGCGGCGCTTCAACGAGGCGGTGCCGTTGCTGCAGGGCTTCGTGGCCAAGAATTCCTCCCACAAGCTCGCGCCGGACGCGCGGTACCTGCTGGGAATGGCCAAGGTGAACGGCGGTGATCCGCGTGCGGGCGTGGCCGACCTGCGAGCCTTCATCGAGGCGGCCCCCCAGCATCCCGACGTCCCGGCGGCGCGGGCGGTGATCAACGAGACGCTGGCCCGCCACGGCGACCGCCAGGAGATGCAGGACACGTACGCGGCGCTGATGGCCCAGTCACCGACGACCGCCGAAGCGCTCAACGACGCGGCGGGCATCGCCGGGCGGCTGGCTCGGCCGAAGGATCAGGAGGCGGCGTGGAAGAAGCTGCGGGCCGAGTTCCCCGACCACCCGCTGGCCCATCGCGCCGCGCTCGACCTCGCCAAGGCCGCCTTCAAGCGCAAGGACTATAAGGACGCGGCCACGCAGGCCCAGGCGGCGACCAAGAGCGAAGAGGACGGCGTGCGCTCCGAGGCGCTCCTCCTCTCCGGCGAGTCCGAGCTCAAGCTCAAGCGCTTTCCGATCGCGGCGAAAGCCTTCGAGGCGGCTGCCGAGATGAAATCGGCCGACGCAGCGGTGCGGTATCGCGCGCTGGCCGGGCTCGGCCTGGCGCGAGAGGAACAGCGCGAGTGGCGCGCCGCGCTGGCCGCGTACGAGTCGGTCGCGGCCAAGAGCCCGGATCCCACGCTTCGCGACTGGGCGAAGGAGCGTGTTGTGGCCGTGAAGCAGCGCATGAGCAGTGGGGGCCCGGCGGTGAAGCCGAAGAGCGGATCGTGAGTCGCCGGTTGTTCGGCCTCGCGACGATGTGGCTCGTCTTCGTCGCCGCGACGCCGATGCCGCCCAAGCCGCCGCCGCCCGACGTCATCTCGCTGGTGCCGTTCGTCTCCGCGCCGCTCGACAAGCCAGCACTTCAGATCGCGCGTCTAGCGCCGCCGCCCCCGCCCATCGACGTGCCGCCGCTGCCACCGGCGACGGTGGTGCTGCCGGCGGCGAGCAAGCCGACCGCCGCGGTGCCGGCATCGAGAGTGCTGCCGTGTGCGGGCGCGTGGCTCCGGATCTCTTCGGAGTCGCTCGAGTGCGGCCGTTCGAAATTCGCCAAGGGAGAATTCGACGAGGCGGCCCGAGCGCTTGAGCAGGTGCTGAGGGGCACCAGCAATCCCGACCTGCTCGTCGATGCGCGGTACTGGCTCGGCGAAACCAATTATCGGCTCGGACGCTTCGAGGAAGCCGATCGCCTCTTCCGTCAGGTCGCCGCCGATCGCGAAGCCGCCGATCTCGCGGCGTGGGCCGTCTTTGGGAGCGGCTTCACCGCACTGCGCCTCGGCGACGGTGCCCGTGCTCTCGACGCGTTCAGGCGTCTCGAGAAGACCAACCTGGCGGCCCCCGCCGACACGTGGGTTCGCCACGGCCTGACCCTGGCGCTGTACACGCTCAAGCAGTACGACCAGGCGGAGAAGGCGTGGGCCGATCTGATGCAGCGCCGGCCGGCCTCGGCGGGTCTCGAGCGCGACGTCCTCTTCTGGCACGCCGAGGCCCTCGCCCGGCTCGGCCGTTCGGACGATGCGGCGCGCGAGTTCGTGCGCTTCGCGCAGCCCGGGCTGCACCCGCTGCTCGTCACGAGCCTGCTCCGGCAGGGATGGGCGCTGCGCGATGCCGGCAAGCCGGCCGAGGCCGCCACGGTGTTTCGCACGTACCTCGGCGCTCCCGCATCGCCCGAGAGCTCGGCCTCGGAGCGCGACTGGGCCGAGCTCGGCCTCGCGCTGACCTCCATCGCGTCGGCCGATTGGAACGGCGCGTCCCAGCACGTGAACCAGCTTCAGTCGCGCCGCTCGCCGCTGGCCCTGCCGGCTCGCCTCCGCTTGGCCGGCGGCGCCATCGAGAGCGGCCAGGCCCCCGTTGCGCTCAGCCTCACACAGGACCTGCTGGCCATCACCCTGACGCCGGCCGCCCGCGCGTGGGTGCTCCTGATCAAGGGCGAGGCTCACTACGCCGACGGCAACCGCGACGAAGCGCGGACCCAGTACGAGCTGGCCCGCGGGATCGATCCGGCCAGCGTGGTCGGACGTCGCGCGACGTTGAGGCTGGCCCAGACCAACTTCGAGCTGCGCGAGTTCGCGCAGGCGTTGAGTGATCTGGCGCCGCTCCTGAGCGCCAGCATGCCGCCCGAGATTCGCAGCGCCGCCCTCATGCTCCAGGGCGAGGCGGCCTATCACGCCGGCAACTACGCTCAGGCCGCTGACGCGTACCGCCGCGTCCTCGTGGAATTCCCCACCGACGGCCAGACGCCGACGCTGCGCACGGCGCTCGCGTGGACGGCGCTGCGCCAGGGCCGGCGAGACGAGGCGCTCCAGCAATTCCTCGAAGTCTCGCGCACGCAGTCCGGCGATCCGCGCGCGGCGGACGCGCTCGTGCTCGCCTCGGAGCTGATGCTGGCGGCGGGCAACGTCGAGCAGGCGCGCCAGCTCGTCGAGCGGATCATGGCCACGCAGGCCAACCATCCGCACACCGACTTCGTGCGTCTGAATCACGCGCTGTTGCTGGCCCGCACGGGGCAAGCCGGGCTCGCCCAGCGCCAGCTGCGTGACTGGATCACCCGCGCGCCGTTCCCGCCGCTGCTCGGACGCGCCCACGCAGGACTCGGCGCCACGCTCCTGGCCACTGGTCGGCCCGCCGACGCGGCCCGAGAGTTTGCAGCGGCGCAGCGCGAAGGCGTGGCCGATCTCGCTGGCCTCGGCCTCGGCGCAGTGGCGCTGGCGGAGCGCCGGTTCGACGACGCGACGAAGAGCTTCACCGAAGCGCGGGACCAGGGCTCGGCGCCGATCACCCGAGCTGCCGAGTACGGCCTCGCCGTCGTCGCGTACGAGCAGGGGAAGACGCGCGAGTTCCGTCCGGCTGCTCAGGCCGCGCTCGACGCCGCGCCGCGAAGCCCCACCGCTCCGCGGCTGCTCTACGTCCTCGCTGCCCTCGGCGCCGAGGACAAGGACTGGCCGGCTGCCGTCGGCTACGCCAAGCGACTCGTCACGGACTTCACCGATGACGAGGCGGCCGACGACGTCCTGATGCGTGTCGGCGACGACGCTGGCAAGGCCGGCGCCTGGCCGGTCGCCTACGAGATGCTGATGCTCCTGCGCCAGTTCTATCCGAAGTCGCCCTTCGTGGAGGACTCCCGGCTGTTGCTGGCCCAGGCGCAGCTCGAGACCGGCAGGGCTGGTGAGGCGCAGAAGGCGCTCGACGACCTCGTCGCGGCCGCGCCCAACGACGCCCGCGCGCCGCAGCTCCTCCTGGCGCTCGCGCGCGCGCGCGAGGCGGCTGGCGATCGCACCGGCGCGCTCGATGCGTTCGAACGCGCGGCGCGCACGGCGCCGGCGACGGCGTGGACGCCGGAGACGCGGCTGGCTCACGCCCGTCTCCTCTCCGCCGACAAGCGCTGGGCCGACGCGCGCACGTCGCTCGAGCCCGTGCTGCGCCAGTCCGATCCGGGGCTCGCTGCCCAGGCCGCGCTCGCGATCGGCGCGACGTTCGCCGGCGACGGTGATCAGCTTCAGGCGAGTGAGTACTACCTGAGCGCGGCGTACCTGGCGCCCGACGCCCCCGCGGGGCGTCGCGCGCTGCTCGAGGCCGGGAAGGCCCTGGCCGCGCTCCGCCAGCCTGACGCGGCCGCGACGGTTTACCGCAAGCTGATTGCACAGAGCGGCGTGCCCGCCGATCTCGCCGCCGCCGCCCGGCAAGCCCTGGCCGACCTCAAGCGCTGATCGTGCGCGGTTACGGTGGTCGGGTCCTCGCCGTCGATCTCACGCGGGCGACCTCGCGCATCGAACCGCTCGACGAGGCGACCGCGCGCGCGTTTCTCGGCGGCAACGGATTGGCCGCCCGCCTGCTGTACGACCGCGTGCCCGCCGGCGTCGACGCGTTCGATCCCGCCAACGCGATCGTCTTCTCCGTCGGTCCCATCACCGACACGACGGTTCCCGGCAACAGCCGCGCGTGCGTGGCCGCCAAGTCACCGCTCACCAATCTCTTCTTCGACTCGACGTTCGGGGGCCGCTTCCCGGCCACGCTCAAGCGCACGGGATTCGACGCCGTCATCATCACGGGCCGCGCGGCCGGCCCGGGCTATCTCGTCGTCACCGAGCAGGGCGCCGAGCTCAAGGCGGCCGACGATCTCCGCGGGCGGACGACGCGCGACACGGTGCAGGCGCTCGTGGCTGCCGAAGGCACCGACGCGGATGCCATCGCCATCGGCCCCGCCGGCGAGCGACGCGTCCGCTTCGCCGCGATGGCGCATTACTGGAAGAACCGCGAAGGCGTGTCCGGCCGCGGCGGCCTCGGGGCCGTGCTCGGCAGCAAGAACCTCAAGGCCGTGGTGGTCAAGGGCGGCCGCAAGACGGAAGTCGCTGATGCTCCGGGTCTGAAGGCGCTGATCGACCAGACCCGCGAGCCGTTGAAGACGGGCACCCAGGCCCTGTCGACCTTCGGGACGCCGTTCCTGGTGGGGCCCATCAACGCCATCGGCGCGCTCGGCGCCTATAACCTGCGCCAGGAGACGTTCGCCGAGGCGGCCGCCGTGAACGGCGACACGATGAAGGCGCACTACCACGACCGCGACACGACGTGCCTCAAGTGTCCGGTCGCGTGCGGCAAGCAGTACGCGATCGGCGAGGGTGAGTTCGCGGGCACGCGCGCGAAGATGCCGGAGTACGAGACGATCTTTGCGCTCGGCCCGATGCTCGGCATCGCCAACCCCGAAGCGTTGATTCTTGCCAACGACCTCTGCGATCTGCTCGGCATGGACACGATCTCGATTGGCGTCACGCTGGCGTTCGTCTGCGAGGCGCTCGAGCGCGGCTGGCTCAAGCGCGAGGACGTCGGCGTGCCGTTCGGCTGGGGCGACTGGCGCGGCATGCTCCGGCTCGTGGAGATGACCGCGGCGCGCGAGGGATTCGGCGCCCGGATCGCCGAGGGCGCGTGGCGACTGGCCGAATCGGTCCATCCCGAAGGGACCAAGCTCGTGTACGCGGTGAAGCGCCTGGAGCTCCCGGCCCACTCGGCGCGCGCGCTCAAAGGGCTGTCGATCGGGTACGCGACGGCCACTCGCGGCGGCAGCCATCACGACACCCGGCCGACGCCCCAGTACGCGGCGGGCTTCGATCGCCGCTCGACGGCCGACAAGCCGGCCTTCGCCATCCGCAGCCAGCACTTCACGGCCGTCGGCGATTCGCTGGTGATGTGTCGCTTCACCTCCGAGCGCGGGTTCGGGCTGTATGTCGGCGAGCCCTACGCGGCGATGATCCGCGCGGTCACCGGGTGGGACGTCACCGTGGACGAGGTCGAGCGCGTCGGCGAGCGCATCGTGAACCTCGAGCGGCTCTTCAACGTGCGCGAGGGCGTGCGCCGCCACGACGACGTCCTGCCGTGGAAGGTGATGCACGAGCCGATCCCCGACGGCCCGTCGGCCGGGATGTACTGTCCACCGGACGAGCTCTCGGCCATGCTCGACGCGTACTACCGTCTGCGCGGATGGGACACCGACGGTGTCCCGACGCGCGCCCGCCTGTCGTCGCTCGGTCTCTGACCGCTCAACCCTCCGAATCGGCACGTCGTGTGCTTCGGTACTCAGGTGTTAGGGGCAAAGGAGGGGTATGCAAGTGTTTGCCCACTGGTCCCTGCCGGCCGTCGTTCTCATCAGCGGATTCGGCGCGCTCGTGATGTGCGCACTGCTCCTGCGTCACTGGTATCCGTCTTCCCGCGCGACCAACTCAGACGCCGAGCCGTCCGGTGATGCCGGCCTGACTCGCCTCGGCCACGCCTTCGCCGCCACGTGCTTCGCGCTCATCGCCGTGATCGGCGTCATCGGCCTCGTCCAGCAGGGCCGGGCCGCGCGGCAGGCCCGGACGGAGCAGGACGGCGTCGCGACGAAGATCGCCGAGGTGCGCGAGGAAGTACTCGGATTGGACAAGCGCGTGGCCAGTGTCGAATCTCGCGTGGAGGGCGGAGCAGAGTCCGCCGACCGGCTGGCGCATCGACTCGATGACCGTGTCGCCGGGCTCGAGACGCGGATGACCAACACCCAGACGGCGCTCCGTCAGATGAGCGGCGACGTCGCGCGCGTGCAGGCCAACGTCAAGCAGATCGAGCGAGTCGTGGCTGCCGAGGCGCCGCGCTCGGCTGCCGCGCGGGGACTGACGGAGCCGCCGCATGCCGCGGCCGCGGCGACGTTCGTGCGGAAGCCCGCATCGCTCAGCTCGGCGCCGTCGGCGTCGCCCTCGGCCGAGCCGCCGCGTCCTCAATCCGAGGCGCGCGTGACCCCGGAGACGACCTCACCCGGCGTTCCCCCGGCGCCCGTCATCGCGCTGCCGTCGCCGCCGACGAGCCGCGAGGAGCGGCCCGGTCCACCATCGCCGCCACGGCCCGAGCCGGACTTGAAGACGAAGATCCGCGAGGACTGGGAAACGACCAAGCGCGACGCGCGCAACGCCGGCAACGAGATCAAGGACGCGTTCCGGAGATTCCGCGACTGGATCAGCCCGTAGCGGGCTGTCAACATCGCGTGGCGTCAGCCTCTCGGACCGTCAGCCCGCGTGGCGCGTTACCGCGCAGATGATGCGCAGCAGCGTGTGGTGGGCCGCGTGGAGCAAGAGCAAGACGATCTGCGTCAGCGTCGCCCACAGGATCGTGCGGCGGCTGCAGCCGGCCGCCACCATCCGCTTTCGGTCCTCGCGGAGATCGCCCAGCCAGGGTTCCCTGATCGTCTTCGGCACGAAGAAGGCTGCCGTGTTGAGCCAATCGGGATACACGGCGAGTTCAATGTCGGCGAGGTGGCGGGCGTGGGGGCTAGCCAGCACGGCGATCACGATGTCTTCGCGCGACCGATGATCGTGCTTGATCCTGTTCCAGGCGCGGCTGGGCACGGCCACGTGGTAGCGGCGAGACGCGTGCTTCACGTGCAGCACGACGCCGTAGGCGCCCTCGCCGAGGACGATGAACTCCGACTTCATCGATCGCGCCAGCCTCTCATCGCCCGCCGGCCATCCCGTGGGCGAGCCGGAGGGCAGGGCCCAGGACCAGCTCGGTCTCGCTGAGCGCCCGGGCGCCGAGGCCCGCGATCTTGTAGTAGCGGCGCCGCGCCCCCTGACGGTCGTCCACCGTTTCGCCCCACCGGCTCGTCACCAGCTTCTTGCTCTCCATCCGGTGCAGGGTCGTATAGAGGCCGCCGAGCGAGATCCGGCGCTTGCCCCGGGTCAGGGCCAGGACCTCGTCGACGATCTGAAGGCCATAGAGCTCCTTGCCCGAGATCGCCGACGCGATCAGGATCTCCGTCTCGCTGAGCCGCGGCACCTTCATCTCTTTTCTCCGTAAGGATACTTACGGTAGTAAGGATACGCCCCTCCGGCACGTCCGCAAGCCGACGCCAGGCAAGGCTGGGATGGACGCTCGGGCGGATAGCTCGGCTGGGAGAGCGCGGCCCTTACAAGGCCTCACGACACGAATGAATCCCCCGGGAGATCGCTGATTTACCGAGGGATTGTTGTTTGTCTGGTTGGCTGGCGTTGGGTAGTTTTGGGCCGAGTACGCGCGGTCGCGGGCACGTTTTCGGGCACGTTCTTTCTCGGGCCCACTGCGAGCCAGCCAGGGAAGCTGATGAATCCGGAACGGAGATCGTTCTCGACCGCCCCTTGAAGGCGGACACAACGACAGCACGTTCGGGTCAATTCACGACCGGCGTCACCTACCGAGTGATGGCCTCGCGGCCTCACTGAAAAGCTCGCACTGCTGGTCGGCTTTTGGCTATGGTCGACCGCAGAAGTAACGATGTGAAGGATAACGGGATCAGCAGAAAGTGGACTGCATGCCCGAGCCTACAGAAGAAAGAGCAGACTAGTGGCGTGGCGTGCCCTCGGATCATCAGATAACGCACACCCGTGGGGAACAAGAAAGGGTGCAACTTGAACGGCAATTCAAGCTGCCTGGGCCTCGGACGATGGAGCAGTCAGCCAACCGCTGAGTCCTTGCCGCCCGGCATCCGAGCAGACCTGGCCACCCGGCTCGACTTTGATGGGCGGAAGCCGTGAGGCATGGGAGGCTCGAGCCAGGACGATGCCAAGCCCGGCAACCCGACGGTCGTGCCAGCTGAAACAGTATCCGCCGTGAGCTACCTGATCACCGTGCCGGTGGAAAGCCGCTGATGATCACCACTCGTCGAAGCGCCCGAAAGCCGGCCACGGTGCATTGACGAGCGGTTTTGCCTAGCCGGGGCGATCCCTCGTGCGTCCGCGAGACCGACGCGACGGCAGCAGAGCGGTGGCTGGCATCGGGGTCGTGACATTCCACCGCGCCCCGGCTTGAATTGGCCAATTTGGGCGGCATGCCGCGACGACGTCCGCGACGTTGGGGGCCGCGGCCGCACCATGGCATCGAATGCTGCTACGACGACGCCAAGAACTCCTCGAGGCTCATAACCGCAGGGGCGATCATCGGCACCCGTTTCAGCAGTCGCCGAAACTCATCGTCGTTCGAGACGAAGATATCCGCCGTCGACGCAGCGATCGCGTGCGCCTGGTCACGAGAATCCCCTCGGTCGGTAGCACGGCCTTCGACCAGCTTTGCGTACACCATCGACGCGGCGGCGCCGATTGCCATGGCTACGCACGGGACGGCGAGAAGTCGATCCATGCCACGCTCGCGGCACCGCTCCCACACTCCGACATGCCCCGCATACCCCTCCGCGAAGCCATCCGCCACGTCGCGCCAATACGGGATGAAGTGCCGCTTGGGGCGGCGGCCCTCCAGTTCACGGAGCGCTTGCTCGCGAGCTCGCCGCAGAGCCTCGTAGTTTTCGTCAATCTGGTCACGGACCTCCGCTGCGATCTGTGTGGCGTATTCGATCTCAACACGAGTCGCGTCGGCCAGTCGCTCCAAGTGCTCACGCATCGCCGTGGGCATGACGATCACTGACTCGCTCGGCGGAAGGTCAAACGCGAAATCGACGAGGGCGTGGGTGAGGAGTTGGTCCGGCGGCTTGAGCAGATGACCAAATCCGATGACATCACGGATGAGGCGCAGTTGCTCGATCGCATGCTCCGGCCGCAGCGGTCGCCGACTTTGCAGACCGGCGATGATCTCGTCGAGATTGGTGATGCTCAACATCAGCTGGAAGATCCCACTCTTCCCGATGGATCTGAGCTGATCGACCTGTCCGTCCGTGATCTTATGCCGCTTGACGGCGTGATCCACGACGTTGTGGTCGAAGTAAACGCGTATCGGTCCGGCCATCGTGTTTGAGCGTCACACGCCGAACGGCGAAGTGCAATACCGCATGTGGTGATCGGCGAGGACCGAAGTGCCGACAAGACGATGACGCCCGCGCGGAGCTTCACGACACCGCGGCTGCTCTCTCGGGAAAAGACCAGGCGCGCCCGCGTGCTCGGGCTCGTCCTTCGGGAAACCGGCGGCGGCGAGGCGACCCTCGAGCCCGTAAAGTTCTATCCGTTGATCCCGCTCCCCGGATTCCAGACGGCGGTCGTGCTTGTGACGCCCACCTGACGGAGCATCCCTCCGCGTCTTCCGCTAGTCCGATGCCCTTCCGCTACCACGCCACGGGGTGATTCAGTGTGGATCACCGCTCCATATGGAATGGTAGTTCATCGGACTTCTGCGCGTAAGGTGGCGGAGTCTTGTCGTACCACCAATCTTGCCGACGCGACATGAGCGCCCGGAGGTCCATCCGAAGCTCTTCGACGGTCGGACGGCCCACGTACCACCAGCCGTTATAGATTTTGTAGATCGTGCGATCGCGCTCCAGAACAACGGTATAAGGAATGGCGACTGGGTGGTATCTGTCGGTCGTGTCTACGATCTCGAGTTCGGTGATCACCTTCTTATCTTCATCGCTGAGGAACGGAAAGGTCGCTCCCAGGCCGTCCTTGATGTCCTTGGAGAGCATCGGGCTGTCAACTGAGACTATGACTAGCTTGCAATAGTTGACAATCAATTCCGGTTGCAGGTGCTCGACGTAGTTCGTCAACTGACGACGGTCTTTCGGTCAGAAGTAGCCACGAGAAAATACCAGCACGGTCGGGAATCCGCGAACCAGGCTTGACAGTGTCACCGTCTCGTTGTCGTGGTTCGGCAGCTCAATGTCGGGAAACGTGTTGCCGGGTTTCAGATCGACTCGCATGGTAGTTCTCTCCTCTTTCCTATTGAGTAGGAATGTGCGATTTGGCCCCGTGCCTCGTGGTCGGGCTTCCCGCCTCGCAACGCTCCGCGAACCGTGATGTGAAGATCGGGCTCGGATTAGTCTCGGCATGACTCGGTGAAACTGTCTCCGAACATAGGTCGACCACTCTTGGATTCCGCTTGCGAAGCCTCGTCCTGAAGCACATCCCAGTGTTCGACGAGAACTCCATCCACAATGCGGAGGATGTCCGCCGCGATCCAGCTCTTTGGCCGGCCGGCTCCCGAGAAGCGTCCATGGACGATTACGAAGTCCCCCTCGGCCACGATCACGCCGGGCTCATGTCTCAGTGTCGACGGAACACTTTTGATCAGAGTGAAGAGGCCCTCGCGGAGATTCAGCAGTCGTCGGCTCTCCACCACGTCCGCACGGATGCCTCTTTCTTCAGGTCCATGGACTGCGTGTGCGCGTTGGTTCAGGCATTCATTCCGCCATCAACGGTAAGATTCGCCCCGGTAATGTACGAGGACTCCGGACCGGCAACGAACGCCACCAACGCGGCGACCTCATCAACACGCCCATAGCGGTCGAGCGCGGTGGCGGCCTTCTGAGGCACCGCCCAATCGCCCGCCGCGGGATTCAAATCCGTGTCGATCGGACCCGGCTGGACGTTGTTGACCGTGATACCCCGGCTCCCGATCTCTCTGGACAACCCCTGACTGAACATCTTCACGGCGCCCTTCGTGACCGAGTAGGCGACCAGCCCGGGCACTAGGACACGTTCGCCCACGGACGAGCCGATCATGATGATGCGACCGCCAGGCTTCATGTGCTTGAGTGCTGCCTGTGTCGCGACGAGCGTCCCGCGGACATTGATGTCGATCACGCGGTCCATCTCGTCGAGCGTGGTCTCCTCGAAGGTTTTCGGAATGGCCGTGCCGGCATTGTTCACAAGCACATCAAGTCGGCCGAAGGTCGCGACGGTCTTTTCGACCGCGCCCTTGACAGCTTCGACGTCGGCAGCGTCCGCTTGGATCGCGACAGCCTTTCCGCCACTAAGTTCAATCGCTTTGACCACGGCGGAAGCCGCGCTGGCCTCCTTCGCGTACGTGATGGCCACGCTCGCTCCATCCGCGGCCAGACGTTTCGCAATCGCTGCGCCAATGCCCCGCGAACCGCCGGTAATGAGTGCCACTTTTCCCTTTAACTTAGACATGGGATCTCCTTTGGTCAGCCCGCGGTCTTGCCGCCGTCGGCAGTGAGGACTTGGCCAGTCACGAATGAGGCCTTGTCGGAAGCAAGAAACACGATGGCGCGAGCAATCTCTTCTGGCTCGGCCACGCGCCCCAGCGGCACTCCCGTGGCCAGCGCGGCCTTCCTCTCCGGGGTTCCGGTGAAGCGGTTGAGCATTCCGGTCTCGGTCGGACCGGGGGCCACGGCGTTCACGCGCACGCCGAAGCGCGCGGCTTCGAGCGCCGCGGACTTCGTCATGCCTTCGACGGCGTGCTTGCTGGCAGCGTACACGGATGCGCCGGCCGCTCCTTCGTGGCCATAGGTCGAGGAGATGTTGACGATGCTGCCGCTCCCTTGAGCCTGCATCACGCGCAGCTCATGCTTCATGCTCAGCAGCGTGCCGAGCACATTGGTGTCGAAGGTGGCGGTGTAGGTATCGGCGGTCTGCTGCGTTACGGGGCCGGGCTGGCCTTCGGTGCCGGCGCTGTTGACGGCGGCGTCCAGGCGACCGAAGCGCGCGACGGTCCGATCGATCAAGTTCCGTACGTCGTCCTCCTGGCGCACATCCGCGCGCAGGAATTCGACGTCAGTGCCGAACGCGCGAAGCTCAGCCGCGAGTTCCTGGCCGGGAGTCTCGTGACGACCAGCGACAACGATTCGGTGGCCTTCCCCTGCGAAAGCACGCGCCGCTGCGCGCCCGATTCCAGTTAGCGCGCCGGTGATCAAGACAACCGGGGTGCCCATATCGTCGCTCCTTTCGATTTGGCTGGCCCTGAGGGCCGCCGAATGAGGGCGTTCACATGCCTTCTGATGCTGGTGGCTACGTTCTGGTAGCGCGACCCTCGTATACTTTGTAGGCTGGTGCCATACCTCGGAGGCATGGGACACGTTATGGAGCTGCGGCATCTCCGGTATTTCGTTGCTGTCGCCGAGGAGGGTAGTCTCACGGTGGCCGCTGAGCAGAGGCTGCACACGGCGCAGCCTTCACTCAGTCGTCAGATCCGGGACCTTGAGTACGAGGTCGGCGCTCAACTGATGATTCGCAGTGCTCGAGGCATCGAGCTGACCGCCGCAGGTCGGGTCTTTCTCGACCATGCACGCCTGGCGCTGGCTCAGGTCGATGCTGCTGGCGAAGCGGCACGACGCGCCGCTCAGCCCGCCAAGCCGTCGTTCGCGCTAGGCTTCCTGACCGGAAAGGAGATCGACTGGCTCCCTGAAGCCATCCGGCTCCTTCGGGACGAGCTCCCCAATATCGAGATCACCGTCTCCAGCCAGTATTCTCCCGACCTCGCGGATGCTCTTGTCAGAGGCAAGCTCGACGTGGCGTTCCTCCGACGAGAAGCACGGGCAACTGATCTGATGTTCAAGGTCGTCGCAACGGAACCCTTCGTCGTCGTGCTGCCAAGCGATCACCGCCTCGCTTCGCACGAGGTGATCAATCCACAAGACATCGTGGGCGAGACCTTCATCGCCGTGTCGAACACGGCTCCGGTAACGCGGGAGGTCATCGACGATTACTTGAGGCGGTCCGGTATTGACATCAGGCCGGATCACGAAGCGGACCATATGGCAATGGCGATGTCCTTCGTCGCATCAACGCATGGCGTCGCGCTGTTACCCGCCTATGCTCGGAACCTGCTTCCGTCGTCTTTGATCAGCCGCCCATTGCAGGGCGATGCCCCCACAATTGATCTCGTGGTCGGCTACAGCAGAACGAATGCGTCCCCGATCCTGAAGCTATTCCTCTCGAGGATTGACGACTTGATCGCTCGCGTGTCGAAGAAGACCCATTGAAATCAGAGCGTGTCACATCGAAGCAGGGATAGGATCTTCCAGGACAGAATTGGCTGTGCCCTCCACGTCAGCGAAGGTCCATCCAGTAAGTCTCGTGTGCACGGTTACATTGTCGGGGCCTCATGGATTCATCGGCCGCGCACGTTGTGTCCAATTACAATCGCGGCCCTACGTGCTCTTGGTGGCGATCCTAAGTGTCTGATCTGGCGGGAGAGACGTCATTGTGCCGCCTCGTGGTTGACTCCGAGTGGCAAGTCCACGAAAATCCACGCACGGGCGGATAGCTCAGCTGGGAGAGCGCGGCCCTTACAAGGCCGAGGTCGGAGGTTCGATCCCTCCTCCGCCTACCACTTTAATCCCGTTGACCCGTTCCGGACGCTGATCGTCCGGAGTCAGTTCCCCTGCCAGCCGTCATGCAGAACTTCATCGAGGAGGTCAAAGACTTGCACCGTCACGCGACTGGCGCCGGAGACATCACGTGAGACACCCGGGCCCCGATCAGGCGACTTCTCGTCCTGATCGCGAGGACCACGAAGACACCCGGGAGATGTACTCGACGTACCTCACGTCCCAGGGCCTACGCGGGGTGGTCGCCGAGGATGTGATGCCTACGTCGTGAAGCCGTGCCTGCCGGACGTGCTCCTGCGGGAGATCCGCACGGTGCTCGCTCCGGCGAGGGGACAGCGCCCAGCGTAAACGCCGCCCAGCCTCACACCTAGGGCTTGGGGATGCGGAGAGTCTTGCTGATCATCAGCGAGCCCGAGAGCACGAAGAGCAGGACCAGCGGGTGCAGGTCCAGGGGGCCGAGGACGACGACGCCGAGCGGGAGCTCGGGCCCGATGCGATTCAGCCTGGCCAGCAACGCGAGCAGCAGCACGAGAAGCGTGCTCGTCGGGATTGGTGTGCCCTCGAAGTAGGTCACTGTGCCGCCTCCAGCGGTCACCGCCTCCGCCGTGATGTTGTAGCGGGCGAGCCGGCTGATCCCGCACGCTGCGAAGTACAGCAGGGCGATGGCATCGAGCGGGCGGCTCATCCCTGCCGCGTAGGCCAGGCATGCGGGCGCGACGCCGAAGCTGATCACGTCGGCGAGCGAGTCGAGCTCACGCCCGAGGGAACCCGCGACATAGCGCCGGCGCGCGATGCGCCCGTCGAGGACATCGAAGACCAGCGCGGCGACGACGAGGAGGGCCGCCCCGTACACTTTCTCGGGGCGCGGCTCGCGAACGTACTCCATGGCCAGGAAGATCGCCGCCATCCCGCTTGCACCGTTGGCCAAGGTGAAGAAGTCGGCCAGGTGAAAGTCGCGAATCATCGAGAAGTGACGCTGCCGCGTGCTCATGTCACCCCCGCGTTCCTCGAGCCCAGGAGTTCGTTTCCCCCCGGAACCTTAACAGAATCGGGGCGGCTGTCTTCGGCCTCCTCCAGGGAATCGCGGCGGGGCGTGGTCGCATCGACATGAGCAGGAGGAAGGACACCCCTAGACTGGAGAACGTCGGATGAAAGCGGCGAGCGCCTAAGCGGGAGCTAGGAGTTCCCTCGTCGGAGCGTCTGCGTGGTGATGTTCACGCGATGAGGACTGCGTGGAGCGCGAAGCAGTCGATCACGAGGCTGATGATTCCAGCGAAGCTCGCAACTGCCCGCATGGAGAAACTGCTCGTCAGCTTACGCCCGGCCTTTTCCAAGAGCGCGCGCAGCGTGGCCAGGATCGTGCGAAGTCGCGAGGCAGCGTCGGCTCGGCGCCGCGGTCTCGCAGTGTTTCCTGAGTCGTGGTGCGTGACGCGATGGAGTCGGCTCGTTTTTGGTCGAGCCACCCGGCGGGTGGGCGCCGTTGGCCGACGGGGATAGATGTGCGTGACCGCCATGACGGACGTCCTTTCTTCCAGCAAATAAGGATGCCGTGCCTCGATCTTCGCTACGACCATTGTCTCGTCTGAGTCGTCGATTCGGAAATTCTTCGGTTGCCGGTCACGCGGCGCCTTCGCGAATACGTCAAGATTTCGTAATCTCCGAGTATCAAGCTCGAAAATCTCGATAAGAATCGGCCCCTTCGACCCCGCCTGACGAGAGAGGATCTCGGCGCTACTCTAAGCTCATCACGACGACGGGGAGGGAGCGATGGCACGGAGTGAACAGCACTGGCGGAAGATCGAAACGCATCTGACGGAATGGGCGGCGGAGCTCGACAAGGCGAAAGCCCACGCCGAGGCGGAGGTGGCGAAGGTTCAGAGCCAGTATTACGAGCGGCTGGCCGAGGTGCGGGCCGAGATCGACCGGAGCTTGAAACGGTGGGGCGCCGAGCTCAAGGAGCTGACGCGGCAGACGGGGACGACCGAGGCAACGGCCGCTCGGGGCCTCGAGGAATTTCGCGCCCGCATTCAGGCTGAGCTCACCGAATGGCAGCCCGAGATCGAGCAACTCAAAGCGCGGGCGGCGAAGACCACGGCAGAAGCCAAGCGACTGGCCCAGCAACTCAGGGCAAAGGGGCAGGAAGCGACCGAGCGCCTCAAGACCCTCAAACGGACGGCCGGCGAGTCATGGGAGGAGATCAGGCCCGTGATCGAGAAGGCGTGGGCCGAGCTGCGGCCCGCTCTGATGAGCGCTGCCGCGAAATTCAAAGAGACGCAGCCGCGGAGCGACACCGCGACGACCGAGAGCTCGGCGCGCCCGGAGCCACGCGCGGCACGAGCGCGTGGTGTTTCGGAAAAGGCCTGAGCGTCGTGCGGGACGCCAAGGGACGTCGAGGCGTGCCACGATCGCGAGCCAGCATGACATCGGCGCCGCCAGCCTCCAGATTCCCGCCTCACGGAAACACCATGCGCATCGAATGATTTCCTCGACTCTCGAGGTTGGCATTCGAGTTGCGCCCGGGTCTGCTCGTGAACGCCGAGCGAGGAATCAGACGCCTGACGATCCTGCTCGGGCTGTCCGTCGTCCTGGCTGCCTGCTCTGCCACCACGGCGCGGACGGACAACGTGGATGCCGACCGCGTGTCGGCTCGGTCACAGACATCTCCGGGCTCCACGTCGGATGCTGCCCGCGGATCCGTGTCGCGTCGCCGCGAGAGTGTCGTCGGTATCGCCGCCGAGCAACTCGGCGCGCCGTACCGATGGGGCGGATCGAGTCCAGAGGGCTTCGACTGCTCAGGCTTCGTCCAGTACGTCTACCGACACATCGGTGTATCGCTTCCCCACAACGCCGCCAGGCAGTACCAGTATGGAGCCCCGGTGTCCCGCGATCAGCTCGAGCCGGGTGACCTGGTCTTCTTCGATCAGCTCCGTCATAACGGCATCTACGTGGGTCAGGGCCGCTTCATCCATGCCCGACGTTCGGGAAAACACGTCAGCATCTCGAACCTCGATGAATCGTGGTATGCGGCACGCTGGGTCGGCGCTCGTCGGCTGTAGGGGTTGAGAGGATAGCCGGCGCGGGCGGCTCGACGCAGCCGTCGAGCACACCCGCGACCGAATCGTCTCATTTCTGCGCGCTACCGGGCGATGCCGCCCATCGCCTCAGCGAAGCGTCGGTAGCATTCGAGGTGGTCGCCGTATTTACGGTGACCGGCGGTGTGTTTGGCCTGCGCCAGCAACAGTCGGTCGCGGTCGTGCGCACGCGTCTTCGCGTAGTCCTCGAGCAATGACAGCCCGAGCTCCTGGTTGTGCGGATCGTTGCCGACCTCGACGGCGGCGGACGCGAGCGTCTGGACCAGCGGCGCGCGATCGTGTCCGGAGGCGAGGTAGGCCGCGGTGAGCGCGACCGACTCGTCGGCCTCGAGCGCGAGCAACGCCGCTTCCAGCTTGGCGAGGAGTTGAGTCGCCGACCGCCCCGAGGCGCCGGGCGGTGGCGTGAGCGTGCGTCGACCGAGGTTGTTCGGCGTGTCCCGCTGGTGCTCGGCCGCGTGCTGAATGAAGGAGGCGGCGACGAAGAGGAGCTTGAGCCGGTGCGGGTGCTGGAACGTGTCGTAGAACCAGCCGAGCGTGTTGCAATACTCGTAGCCGTGCTGTGACATCGAGTAGTTGTTCACGTCGCCGGTCTCGAGGATCACCTGCGCGGCGGCGACCTGGATCGCGTCGAGGATCCGCCGCGGCGCGGCGCCACTCTTGAGGAGCGCGACGATCGCCTCGATCACGTTGATCTCGCGTCCGCGCGTGATGACCTCGACCAGCATCGCCTCCTCGGCCGGCGTGAGCGCGGTGGTTTGCTTCAGCAGCTCGGCGTCGCGGGCGTCGAGGAGGCTCTGGACGACGTTGCCACCCATCTCGTACGTCGAGTACCAGCGCGGCCCGACGGCGATGTCCGGCACGCCGGCATAGAGCACGCTGTGCGCATGCTCCCAGCCGATCGCGTTGCCGAGATCGATCGTCGCGCGCGCGCGGTACGACTTGTGCCCGGTCGTGTAGGAGCGGTTGTGCAGCATGCGGTCCTGCACGTCGATGAGACCGGCGAACGCCAGGTGCGCGAGCGCCTCCCGGCGGTGCGGGACGTCCTCCATCAACCCGAGGAAGACGCGATACGACGGCAGCACCTCGCCGCGCTGGACGAGCGTCAGCCAGTGGTTGAGACGCTCGCCGATCGGGCCGTCGGTGCGCAGCGGCTCCTGATCGGGCCAGTGGATCTCGGGCGTCGGCGGCTCCTGGTGCACGGCGATCTCGTAGAGGCGCGTGTAGTGCCCGGGCGCCTTGCCGAGGAGCTGGTTCCAGGGGTCGAGCCCGGTCGGCATGTACCAGACGGTCTGCGCGAGCGGCAGCCAGGCCAGTTCTGGCCGTACCATCGACATCAGCGGCAGGCCGACGCGCTCGCTCAAGAGGCAGTGGTCGTTGTTGACGAACTTGACAATGCCGTCGTCGAGCCGCTGGTGGTACGGCACGTGGGTGAACGGCGCGTGGATGCGGACGGTCTCGCGGAGGATCTCGATGGCCGGCCGATGCTGCTTGAAGAGCCCATAGAGGACGTCGCTCGCCCCCTTCTGATCGCGCGCCACGATGCGCTCTTCGAGACGGGCGTATTCGGGGCTGGGGATCGACTCGCGCGTCATCGGGGCTGTCGAGGCCATTCGGCTCTCCTCCGCGGCGATATGGCCCGAGAGTATAGGCCGAGAGTAGCCCGGCGGGGGAGAGCCGGAGGAGCGGGCAAGATCGATGCCGTTGCGCGTCCGCGAGCCTCGAGCTCCGAAACGCGGTGTCGGGGGCCCACAATTTGCTCCACTGTGCGCGTCGGCCCGGTGGAACCCCGCCGACGAGCCGACAAACAACTCACGGAGGATGGGATGAAGAATTTACTGTTCGCAACGCTGGCACTGGCTCTCGCCCTCGGCCCCGCGATCGCGGCAGCTCAGGGTACGACGAGCGGCTCAGGCGGCACGTCCGGCAGCTCAGGCACGAGCACCTCGCCCGGAAGCTCCGGCACGACGGGCAGCGGCTCGAGCTCTGGCTCGTCGAGCGCGCCGTCCACGACGTCGCCGTCTGCGAGCCCGTCGACGAGCGGCGACACATCGACCGATTTCTCGCAGTTCAAGTCGAAGGCCGACTGCGAGAAAGCCGGTGGTGATTGGCAGATGTCGACGAGCGTCTGTCAGAAGCGCAGCAAGTAAGGACTCGAAGCGACGCGCTCCACGAACCGCGCATCATGCCGACGCGGTCGTGGAGCGCGGCATCGACACGTCGTTGTCCGTCGTCAGCTCGCCGGCATCGGGACGACGTTTCCACCGGCACAGGTCTCCACGATCGGCCAGGCGCGCTGGTCGACGCCTTTCGTCACGGGCACCGGATGATCCGCGCCCTGGAACCTGAGGAGGCGAGTCTCGATGAGCACGCCGGCTTGCTGTTGAGTGAACGTGAGATCGATGAGGGGAATCTGCCCGTTGCCTCCGAAGGCGTAACCCGTCACCGTCGCGCGTCGCTGCTCCGAGCGCTGGATCACCTGGTACATCAGGTCGCCTGGCTCGAGCAGGAGATCCCCGCTGCGGCGCGCCGTCTGCAGGCCCTCGGCCACGCAGTTGGCGAGGATGGAATAGTTCCCCGCGGTCATGGCCTGTCTCACCGGCGGCGTCTGCCGGACTTCGTGAAGACTCATGCATCCCGCCAAGAGCATCGCTGCCGTTCCAATGTACAGAACACGCTTCATGCTTCCCTCCGTTCCCCCAGCGTCGTGCGCCGCTGGTGAGCGCGAGGGTACTACTCAAGCGGGGCGCGAGCGAGACCCCGGTTCAGGACGTGGTGTCGGGCGGCGGAGCTTCGAGCTTTGGCGCGTGCGTTTCGAGTGAGATGCGGCCTGCCCGCGCTTGAACCTCGTGGAACTGTCGAGTGAGCGTCGGAGATCTCTCGCATCCGGCTTCAGAGTTTGCAAAGCACCGGCCACTGGCAAAGCACCGGTCATTTCGCGAGCCGAGCCACGGCGGCCTCGGCTTCGTCGGCCAGGCGTGCGACCAGAGCGGCCGCCTTCTGGCGCCGCGCCAGCCGGGAAGCTTGCCCCGCCCACAGTGACAGGAACTCCGCACGGCCTTGTCGAGCTGCCGCGGTCCGGAGCGGTCGCGTCAAGGCGTTCTGGAGTGGAAAAGGCAGGATGGCGTCGGCGCCACCAGCCCGATCGACCTCGAGCATGAAGCGGTTGACGATGCCGCGCGCCGGGCGACCCGAAAAGGCGCGGGTGATTCGCGTGTCGTGTTCGCGGGCCCCGATGATGGCGGCCTTGTAGGCCTCGGGAATCCCGGCCTCGTCACACGTCAGGAACGCGGTGCCCATCTGCACAGCGCCGGCGCCGAGGGCGAGCGCCGCCGCGATCCCGCGCCCGTCCATGATTCCGCCCGACGCGATCACGGGGACCGCGACGGCATCGACGACCTGGGGCACGAGGGCCATCGTCCCCACCATCGCTCCGTCGAAGTCGCCCGCAAACGTTCCCCGGTGGCCACCGGCCTCGCTGCCCTGCGTGACGATGGCCTCGACGCCAGCTTTTTCGAGCGCGAGGGCCTCGTCGACCGTCGTCGCCGTGCCGATCAGGAACATCCCGCGTTCCTTCACCGCATCGCGTGCGCTCTCCGTAAGCACGCCGAACGTGAAGCTGAAGACCGATGCTCCGCTCTCGAGCGCCGCTCGGAGCTGGTCGTCGAAGGTGCCGCTGGCCGACGCCGGGATCGAGGGCGGCGCCAGCCCGAGCTCAGCGTAGAACGGGGCCACGCGCTCGAGCGCCGGGCTCGCGTCCGGGAGCTCGAGCGGTGCCGGCAGCGGCGCAAAGAGGTTGATGCCGAACGGCCGAGCCGTGCGGGCCCGGACCGCCCTCGCCGCCTCGGCGATCTGCGGCGGCGTCAGGTACGCAGCCCCGATGAACCCGAGCGCGCCCGCCTCGGCAACAGCCGCCACGAGGTCCGGCGTATCGCCTCCACCGGCGAGCGGCGCCTGGATGATCGGATGCTGGAGACCCAAACGACGGGTCAGGACGGTCTGGAGTGACATGGGACACCTCCGAGAGTCGAGGCTCTCGGACAGAGCTTGCCGGCGTCCAGCCTTCTCGTAAAATGAATAATCGTGAACGATACGATCTCTCCAGGAGAACGTGACATCGAGCTCTCCGACCTGCGACTCTTCAGGGCCGTGGCCGAGACGGGTGGGGTGACCCGGGCGGCCCACCGTCTGCACCGCGTCCAGTCGAACGTGACCGCGCGCGTCAAGCGGCTCGAGTCCACCCTGGGCGTGTCGCTCTTCGTGCGTGGACGGCGAGGGATGTCGCCGACGCCGGAGGGGCGCCGCCTCCTCGACTACACCGAGCGCCTGCTGGCCCTGGCCGAGGAGGCCCGGGCCGATCTCAGCGCGCATCCGCCGCGGGGTCGGTTGCTCATCGGTGCCATGGAGAGCACGGCCGCTGTCCACCTGCCGCGCCTGCTGTCGACGTTGCACGCGAAATATCCCGCGCTCGACGTGCACCTGGTGACCGCGACCTCGGGCGTGCTGATGGCCCAGGTGCGCGCCGGCGACCTCAGCGCCGCGTTCGTCGCCGGCGACGTCACTGAGCCGGGTCTCGTGGCCGACGTCGCGTTCGTCGAGGAGCTCGTCCTCGTGACCCATCCGTCGGTGCGCCGTCCCGGCGCCGACGAGCTTCGGGGCAAGACCCTGGTGACGTTCGGTGCTGGCTGCACGTACCGGGCATACATCCAGGACTGGCTCGCGACGAGGGGCCTCCGGCCGCACCGGGTCTTCGAGGTCGGCTCGTACCACGCGATGCTGGCCTGCGTGGCCGCCAACGTCGGGTATGCGCTGGCGCCGCGCTCGGTCCTGCTCGCCTCGGTCGCCCGGGCGACGGTGCGTGCCCACCGGCTCCGTCCGCGCCCCTGGCGCGTCACGACCCACCTCGTCCGGCGCGCCGGTGATCGCTCACGTGCCGTCGAGGCTCTCCGTGCTCTGGTGGTCGCCCGTCAGCGGTGAGGAGCGTCTCGTTCTGTTCGGTTTCCTGACACGCCCGCGCGTTCCGTGACGCGATCCCTGCGGGGTGGGCCGCCTATTTCAGCGAAAATACTGAGCCTTTTTTTCGGCACAAGGCTTGATAGTGGAGGGCGGTGATGAGCTTACTCTTTTGCGTGCTGGCGCTGACCTTCGTCCTGCTCGTCTCCGCCGCCGTCCTGGTCTTGAGAATGCGGCCCGAGCAAGACGTGCAGATCGTCTTCGCGAAGACCTATCTCAAGACGTATCGGGCGACCCGGGACAGGAAGGAGAGCCTCCTGACTGCCCTGGCCGTGGTCCGGAAGCGCGCGCCGTTTTCAGACGTGAGCGACGAGGACGCGGCGTTCCTGGCCGACCTCTTCGGTCGGCTCCATCATCCTCACGTCGTCCTGGGGCAGGTGCTTCGCTCCGCGGATCACAAGCGATCGGTGGGATCGTTGCGTAACCGAGATCAGCTCCAGGTGGTCATGGACGGTGCGCGGGCGCAGGGCGCCTGACGCGACCGTACGGCTCAGCCCGAGTAGGCGACGCGGTGCTCCGGCGTCCGGTCCACTCGATCGAGATCGCGGCGGCACCGGTTGTGGAGACGATCCCCGGCCCACTGCGCCAAACGGCGTTCACCACACACGAGGCACTCCCGCTCTTGCGGCCACACCGCGGTTTCCATGCCCGCGGTGAGCGCTTCTGGTCGCTTCGCTCTCGAGTTCATGCCCGCCGTGAGTGCATCAAGCAGGCCACGCCTCGTTGGGCCTTCAGAAGCGGCTACTTAGCCGTCAATCACCTCGATCGAGACGACGAGTTGTAAGGGGACACTACGGAGTCTTCTTGCGGAGGCGATCGAGGCTCAGCGGGCCCGCGCCGGCGAAGGCGAGATACAGGTAGATGAAGCAGAAAAGGATCGGCAGTTCGCCCTGATTCAGCAGGGGGTGGAGGTTTCGCGGAGCGTGGGCCATGAAGTACGCGAACGCCATTTCCCCCGACAGGACGAACGCGACCGGGCGAGTGAAGAGCCCGACGAGAATCAGTGCGCCACCGACCATCTCGAGGCTTCCAGCGAGGCCGAGGAGCGAATAGAGCTCCACGGTCGCTCCACTGCCGGCCCGCGGGAACCCGAAGATCTTCGAGGTCCCGTGCGGGATGTCGAGCAGCGCCGTCACGATGCGCAACACGCTGAGCAGCCACGGGGCCAGCGCCGACATCACCGAGAGGATACCGCGTCACCCACCGGAGCCCCGCGTTTTCCGAGCGCGGCGCGGCGGGACATGAGCGCCCGGCGGCTGGACACTGGGCAAATCGAATCACAAGCTTCCCGACGCTCAGAAGAAGCGATCGTGCGGATGGACGAGTCTGAGCAGGCCGTCGAAGATCGGTCCGGCGATCTTCGGGAACACCTGCCAGGCGACGAGGATGCCGAGCAGCGAGAAGATCGGATTCCCGGTGAACCCGCGGACGGCGACGGCCGCGCGCTCGGGCACGAGACCGCCGAGCACGGAGGCGCCGTCCAGCGGCGGGAACGGCAGGATATTGAAGACGAAGAGGAAGACGTTGAGCACGAGGAGCACGGTGAGGACTTCGCCGACGGCGGTGAGCCACGGCGCTCCACTCGCGGCCTCGACCAGGTGGTGGAAGCTCACCTGACGGGGTGAGACGAACACGCCGGCGGCGAGGCCGGCCCTCAAACACACGAGGGCGAGCACGGCGATGAGCAGATTTCCGGTCGGACCGGCCGCGGCCATGAGCGCGGCCCGGCGCGGATAGCGAGCCGCCCAGACCGGATCGTACGGCGTGCTCGCCCAGCCGACGGCCCAGCCATTGGTGAACGCGGTGAGAAGCGGGACGCCGAGCATGCCGATCGGCTCGCGTCGTATGTGAGGGATCGGCGACAGCGAGACCTGTCCGCCCAGATACGCGGTGCGATCGCCACCACGCAGAGCGGCCAGCGCGTGCATGGCCTCGTGCACGGTCGTCGAGAACAGGAACGCGGCGAACCACAAGAGGCCCTGCGTCAGATCGCGAGCTTCCACACTGGGCTACTGTACCGCGGGCGCACGGTCGAGAGCGTCTGCTAGAATCCGCCGATGCCTCGGATCAACGAGCACTACCTGAACCTGCAGGCGAGCTACCTCTTCGCCGAGGTCAAGCGGCGCACGCAGGCGTTTCGCGAGATCCATCCCGACGCGCGCGTCATCTCGCTCGGCATCGGCGACGTCACGCGGCCGTTGCCGCCGGCCGTGGTGCACGCCCTCGAAGAGGCGTCGCGCGAGCAGGGCCGAGCGGAGACGTTGAGGGGCTACGGGCCGTATGTGGGATACGAGTTCCTGCGCGCCGAGATCGCGGCCCACGATTTCGGCTCGCGGGGCGTCGACGTCACCGTGGACGAGATCTTCATCAGCGATGGGGGCAAGAGCGACAGCGCGAATTTACAGGAGATCTTCGCCATCGAGTGCGTGGTGGCGCTCATGGACCCCGTCTATCCGGTCTACGCCGACAGCAACGTCATCGCCGGGCGCTCCGGGCGCGCCGACGAAAGCGGGCGCTACGCGGGCTTCGTGTACCTGCCGTGCACCGCCGACAACGATTTCCTTCCGGCGCTGCCCGATCGTCGCGTCGACCTCATCTATCTGTGCTATCCGAACAACCCCACGGGGGCCGTGATGACCCGCGAGGCCCTGCAGCGCTGGGTGGACTACGCGCGCGCTCACGAGGCGACCATTCTCTATGACGCCGCCTACGCGGCCTACATCCGCGACGCGGACGTGCCTCACTCGATCTACGAGATCGCCGGCGCGCGCGAGGTGGCCATCGAGTGCCGGAGCTTCTCGAAGAGCGCGGGCTTCACCGGGCTGCGCCTGGCCTACACGGTCGTGCCGAAGGAAGCGCAGGGCCGGACTGCGCGCGGCGAGGCCGTGAGTCTCAACACGTTGTGGCTGCGTCGCACGTCGACCAAGTCCAACGGCGCGCCTTACATCGTCCAGAAGGCGGCGGCCGCCGCGTACACGCCCGATGGCCAGAAGCAGGTCCGGCGGCTGATCGACTATTACATGGAGAACGCCGCGATCATCCGCGACGGCCTGATGGCGGCCGGGCTCACCGTGTACGGCGGCCGCAACGCGCCCTATCTGTGGATCCGCACACCGGCCGGGCTCTCGTCGTGGGACTTCTTCGACAAGCTGCTGGCCGAGGCGCACGTCGTGGGGATGCCGGGATCAGGCTTCGGGCCGAGCGGCGAGGGCTACTTCCGTCTGACGGCGTTCGGCTCGCGCGAGCAGACCGAAGAGGCGGTGGCGCGA
The DNA here is from genome assembly GCA_003220615.1 of Candidatus Rokuibacteriota bacterium. Taxonomy (GTDB): domain Bacteria; phylum Methylomirabilota; class Methylomirabilia; order Rokubacteriales; family CSP1-6; genus 40CM-68-15. The sequence continues at coordinate 25,840 of QHTB01000134.1, read as the reverse complement.
ATCAGCGCCCGCCTTTGATCAGGCGTAGCTGCGCCTGCTCGACCTCGGCCGTCCAGGCGCCGTGCTCGCGATAGAAGCGCATCGCGGCCGGGTGGTACGGAATCGTGATCTCGGCGCCGGCCATCTTGTCCCGGCTCCACTCGCGGAGCAGTGGGTGGAACGGCGCGAGCTTGGCACCGTCGTTCCAGATGGCCTTGAGCAAGCCCTCCACGAGGGCGTCGCCGGCCCCCTTGCCGGCGATGACGTACGCGTCGTAGGCGACCACGCAGACGTCGTCGACGACCGCGGCCGCCTCCTCCTTCTTCACGCGCCGCGGATAGTAGCCGGGCACGGCCGCGCGCAGGCGCTTCTCACCCTCGGGTGAGCAATCGATGGAGAGATGACGGACGCCGACGCTCGCGTCGGCCTCGCGGACCTTGGCGCCGTTGATGGCGTAAGTGGACACGTCGGCGCGGCCCTGGACCAGCGCGTCGATGCCTTCGTTGAGACCGGCCACCGGCACCACCCGCACGTCCTTCCACGAGAGGCCGGCGCTCGAGAGCTCGCCGAAGACGTTGTACCAGATGGCGAGGTTGGCCGGATATTCCCCGGTGACGCGCTTGCCCTTCACGTCCTGGATCGTCTTGATCGGCGAATCGCGCCGCACGACCGGCGCCACCATCAACGGGAATGCGCGCATCACCAGCCGCAGCCCGGGTGTGTGAGGAAACGGATTGCGTCCGCCGATCTTGAAGCCGGGTCCGTTGTAGGCGAGGCCGACGTCGATCGCGTTGTTCACGCCGAGCTCGAGCTCGCCGGACTCCAGCATGGGCAGGAACGTGCTGCTGCCGGCGTACGGCTGCACGGTGAGCCGTGCCGTGCCGGACTCGGTCGCCACCTTCGCGAGCGCATTGCCCACGACGTAGAGCACGCTGCCTGGCGGATTGGTTCCGATCATCGCCGACGGCTGGGCACATGCGGTCGAGGCGAAGAGCAGCCCGAACGTGATGATGAGTCCGGCGTGTTTCATGGCGGCGATGGTATCACCGCGCTTCTCGAGATCACCGCGCTTCTTCATCGAGCCAGCGCGCGAGCAGGCTTCGCTCGGCGTCGGTCATACCCGTCTTGTTCCCGAGCGGCATGTTCTTCAGCACGACCGTGCGGTCGCGGATCGTCTCGACGCGGGCGCGGATGCTCTCCGGCGTATCGAACGTGACGCCGTTGGGCGCGATCCGGAAGATGTCGTCGGTCGGCGTCCGCGAGTGGCAGGAGACACACCGGCGATCGATGACGTCCTTCACGGCGGCGAAGGCGACCGGATCGCCGCCCCGCGCGGGTGCCGCGAGCCACGCCGGCGAGGTGAGATAGATCACCGCGGCCAGCGCGGCCGTCACGGGCACGAGCCACCAGTCGGCCGGCCGGCCCTTCTCGCGGGCGATCATCACGTGCCGGACGCCGGCCCCCACCCCGATCAACAGGACGAGGATCAGCCAGTTGAGCGGATGGCCGTACGTTCCCGGATAGTGATTGCTCAGCATCGTGAAGATCACGGGAAACGTCACGTAGCTGTTGTGCGTCGAGCGTTGCTTGGCGCGCGTGGACAGCGTGCGGTCGGGCGTCCGGCCCGCCTCGGCGGCGGCGATGATCTCGCGCTGAGCGGGCACGATCCGCATCCAGACGTTGGCGACCATGATCGTGCCGAGCATCGCGCCCACGTGGACGTACGCGGCCCGGCCGCTCAGCACGTGCGTCAGCGCGTATACGACGGCGACGAGCAGGATCCACGACAATACGGCGGCCGCGCGCCCGCCCTCTCGCGCGAGCGGCGACGTCCACAGGAGGTCGTAGACGGCCCATGAAATAACGAGGAGGCCGATGCCGACGAGGACGGCGGTGCCTGGCGTGACCGACGAGACGGCGGGATCGACGAGGTACACGCCGCGTGTCGTGTAGTAGATGAGGACCAGCAACGGGAAGCCCGTGAGCCAGGTCATGGCCGCTTCCCACTTGAACCAGTGGATCGGCGACGGCAGTTGGCCCGGGGGCACCTGACGCCGCTCGACCAGGTAGAAGCCGCCGCTGTGGAGCAGCCACGCCTCGCTCTCGACGCGCGAGCGCGGCGGATCGGGCTTCGTGAGGCTGGCGTCCAGCCACATGAAGTAGAGCGAGGTACCGATCCAGCCGATGCCGGCGATCAGGTGGACCCAGCGGAGCCCGATGTTGAGCCACTCGCGGATCAAGGCCTCCACGGATCTCTCCCGGCGCCCTGCATCAGGCGGAAAATGTCCTCGGGCCGCAGCGGGGTGCCCGTGATGCGGGCACCGAAGGGCCGCAACGCATCCTCGACGGCGGCCGTGATGGCCGCCGGCGGGGCCAGGGCGCCGGCTTCGCCGATGCCCTTGACGCCGAGCGGGTTGAGCGGGCTGGGCGTGACCAGGTTGGCGATCTTCATCGACGGGACCTGCTCGGCGGTCGGCATCACGTACTCCAGCAGGGATTGAGTGCGCGGCTGACCCTGCTCGTCGTACACGAGCTCTTCGTAGAGCGCACCGCCCACGCCCTGGGCGACACCGCCGTGGATCTGGCCCTCGACGATGAGGGGATTGATCACCCGGCCGGCATCGCTCACGACCGTGTAATCGATGATCGCGATTCGTCCGGTCTCGCGTTCGATCTCGACGGTCGCGACGTGGACGCCGCTGGCAAAGGTGGCGCGAGGGGCCGCGAAGTAGTGTGTCGCCTCCAGACCGGGTTCCATGCCTTCGGGCAGCGGTGAGCCGGGCGCGCACGCCGTCGCCAGCTCGGCCAGGGAGAGCCGGCGATCAGGCGCACCGACGACACGGACGACGCCGTCGGCCAGCTCGAGATCGGCGTCACTGACCTCCAGGAGATGGGCGGCCAATCGCCTGGCTTTGGTCGCGACGATGCGCGCCGCGATCAGGGCCGCGCTGCCCGCGACGACGGCGTTGCGGCTCGCGTAGGTTCCGACGCCGAACGGGATCAACGCGGTATCGCCGTGTCTCACGGAGACTTCGTGCGGCTGGATGCCAAGCTCATCGGCCACGACCTGGGCCAGCATCGTGGCCGTGCCCTGGCCGTGGGGCGAGGCGCCGGTGACAAGGAGCACGCCGCCGCCCGGATCCACGCGCAACACCGCCCCCTCGTGGGGACCGAGCCCGGTGAGCAGGACATACGCGGCGACGCCGATGCCGAGCAGTCGGCCACGCGCTCCCTTCGCGCGCTCGACGGCTTGCGCGGCGCGGCGCTCGTCGTACCGGCTCAGCATCAACGCGGTGTCGAGCGCGCCCTGGTAGTCGCCGCTGTCGTAGGTCACGGGAACCTGCGCCGACGCGGTTCCGACCTCCCACGGAAACTCGTCGCGCCCGATGAAGTTGCGTCGTCGGAGCTCGCCGGGATCGATCCCGAGCGTTTGGGCGAGGTGATCGAGGGCACGCTCGATCGCGAACACCGCCTCGGGCTGGCCGGCCCCGCGATACGCTGCCGCCGGCGCCTTGCAGGTGAGAGCCGCGCGCACCCGACAGGTGTAATCGCGGATGCGATAGGCTCCGGGCAGGCTGGCGGCGGTGATTGACGGACAGAGCACGCCGAGGCTCCGTGTGTACGCGCCGACGTCGGCCAGGATCTCGGCACGCAGGGCGAGGATGGTGCCATCACGCCGGGCGGCGAGCTCGACATCGTGCCACTGCTCTCGCGCGTGGGCGGCCGTCAGGAGATGCTCGCGGCGCGTCTCGACCCACTTCACCGGTGAGTGCAGGAGCATGGCCAGGCGCGCGAGCACGATCTCCTCGGGGTAGATCTCCTGCTTGACGCCGAAGCCCCCGCCGACGTCCGGCGCGACGACGCGGATCCGGTGCTCGGGCAGTCGCAGCACGTCACGCAGGGCGTCTCGCAGCGTGTGGGGCCACTGCGTCGACGACCACAGCGTGAGCTGACCGGTGCCGGCATCCCAGGCGGCCGCGACGCCACGAGTCTCGAGCGGCATCCCCGTATAGCGGTGAACGTAGTACGTCGCGCGCGTCGTCACGTCCGCCGAGCGGAAGGCCGCGTCGGCATCGCCGACCCGCACGGTGAAGTCGGCCGCGATGTTCGCCTCGAGACCGTCGTGAAGGAGCGCGGCGCCCGCGGCGACGGCCGCGCGAGCATCGGGCACGGCCTGGAGCGGGTCGTACTGGACCTTCACGCCCTCGGCGCCGTCCTCGGCGAGGTAGCGGTTATCGGCCACGACGGCGGCGATCGGCTGGCCCACGTAGCGGACCTTATCGTCGGCCAGCAGCGGGTGACGGCACGGTCTGAGCGCCGGGTGATCGACGACGGTGGGAATCTCTTTGGCCGGGTGAAGATCGCCCCCGACGAAGACGCCCACCACCCCGGAGATGGCGCGGGCCGCGGAGGCGTCGATCCGAAAGCGTGCGTGGGGATGGATGCTGCGGACGAACGCGACGTCACGCGCGCCGGACAGACGCAGGTCGTCGAGGAACGCGGCCTGGCCGCGCAGCAGCCGTGGATCTTCCAGGCGCTTGAGGGGTTGTCCGGCGAATCTCGTGGGCATGGGCGCGGCCGCGCGGGTCAATTATAATTCCCGCCATGGCCTACCGGGACCTGCGGGATTACCTCAGCACGCTCGAGCGGCGCGGCAAGCTGCACCACGTGAAGAAGGAAGTGGATGCGGACTGGGAGGTCACCGCGGTCATGCGCCGCGTGTTCCAGCGGATCCCACCGGCCCGTCGGCCCGCGATGATGTTCGAGCGCATCAAGGGCTTCTCGATGCCCCTGGTGGCCGGAGTCCTCGGGGCCTCGCCCGAGGTCTACGCCCTCTCGCTCCAGACGACCGTGGACAAGATCGCCGACAAGTGGGCGGACGCTCAGACGAAGCCGATACCGCCCGTGCGCGTGAATCGCGGCCCGGTGAAGGACGTCGTGCTGAGGGGCGACCAGGCCGACATCACGAAGCTCCCGCTCTGCATCTGGACCCGGGGCCAGGATCCCGCGCCCTACGTCACCGCGCCGTGTGTGGTCTCGAAGGATCCCGAGACCGGCGAGCGCAACGTGGGGACGTATCGGCTGATGCAGAAGGGGCCGCGGAAGTACGGCATCTTTCTGAGCAACGCCTGGCGCGACATGTACCCACACATCATGAAGAACGAAAAGCAGGGGAGACCGACACCCTGCGCCGTCGTGATCGGGTGTGATCCGCCCGTGTCGCTCACGTCGGTGGCTCGGGTGCGCGGCGACGAGTTCGGCGTCGCCGGCGGCCTGCGCGGCGAGCCGCTCGAGGTGGTCACCTGCGAGACCAACGACCTCGAGGTACCGGCCCACGCCGAGATCGTCGTCGAGGGCTTCATCCCGCCGGGTGTGCGGGAGCCGGAAGGGCCGTTCGGCGAGTACACCGGCTACATGGGCGCGTCCGGGCCGAGCTTCGTCATCGAGGTCACCGCGATCACCCACCGGGTCGACCCCATCTATCAGGCCTTCTTCAGCCAGATGCCGCCGAGCGAGTCGAGTTGCATTCGCGGGACCGGGCGCGACGTGGCCCTGTTCAAGCACTTGACCCGGGACCTGAGGCTTCCGGTGCGAGACGTCCATCTCCTGGAGGCAGGCGGGGGCGCGGCGTTCCTCGCCATCTCGCTGCGCCGTGACCACCCCGGACTTCCCCAGCGCGCGATGTGGGCGGTGTGGGCCTATGACCCGTCGTGGTCGAAGTGGGTGGTGGTCGTCGACGACGACATCGACGTGCGCGACTACTTCCAGGTGCTGTGGGCGATGTCCTGGCACGTCCAGCCGGCGCGAGATGTCTACATCAACCGGGACACCGCCGGGGTGGCTCTCGATCCCTCGGTGTCCGAAGATGCGGACTCCGCCGATCGGAAGACCATCGCCTCTTCCAAAGTCGGCGTCGATGCGACGCGCAAGCACAAGTTCCCGGCGCGCTCGGTCCCCCCCAAGGAGGACCTGGAGCGGGTGGACGCCCAGTGGGGCGAGTACGGGCTCGAGTAGGTAAAGATTTTCCCAACTTTGTCTTGTGGGGCCCCTCAGTTATCGAGTACTCTCGATACAATGCACGCTGGTCTCAGGCTCAGCGTCCTCCTCCTCCTCGCCGTCGTCGTGTTGACGCCCTTCGCGGGTGCTGCCACGTACGAGGCGTGGACGGATGGTCTATTCGACGGGGACTTCGACGCCGAGGTTCTCGCCGCCCTCAGCCTGCAGAGTGTCATCGAAAGCGCACCGAGCAGCAGCGGCGACTATGTCGAGGTCGTCGTGGCCGTCGTTTCTCCCGGGAACGACACGGCGGCCCACCTCACGGACCCCTCCCCTCAGACCGCCCGGGCTCCTCCGACCGCGTAGCTCACGCCACGTCGCGCCGCCGCCAGCCGGCGAAGCCAGCCTGCTCGCGGTGGTCCACAACGCCTCCTCTCTCTCGAGGGGTGGCAATGGCCATGAGACTACGTCCCTCCGATGAATGGAGGCGGTATGAGCACTGGAATCACGTATTCGATCGATGCCCGAAAACTGGACAGGGACGCGCCATGAGCGGCATTGCCGGCTTTCTCGCGCCCTGGTCCGAACGTCCCGATCCGAGCGTGCTCGAGCGGATGACACGGTCACTGCAGCACCTGGGTGGCGACGCGTGGGGATACTACGTCGACGATCGCTTCGGGCTCGGCGTGGCCCGGCGGCTCCGAAGAGCCGGCGAGCAGAGCGACCGGCCTGTTACCAACGAGGATGGCTCGGTGCACGTCGTCCTGGACGGCGTGATCTACAACTTCCCCAGCATCCGCGACGAGCTGATAAGCCGAGGTCATCAGTTCGTGACGACCGGGGACACCGAGGTCGTCGCCCACGCCTGGCAGGAGTTCGGGGACCAGTGTCTCCCCTTGTTCAGCGGGGTCTTCGCGCTGGCGATCTGGGATCAGCAGCGGCAGCAGCTCTTCCTGGCGCGGGATCCCCTCGGCGAGAAGCGGTTGTATTACGCGGTGGCGAAGGGATGGCTGATCTTCGGCTCCGAGTTGCGCGCGGTTCTGGCCCACCCGGCCGTGACCCACGAGCTCGAGCTCACCGTGTCGCGCTCGCTGGAGTTCGACCTCGTTCCCGAGCCCCATTCGATCATCTGCGGCATCAGCAAGCTTCCCCGCGGACACTGGCTCACGGCCTCGAATGGCCGGGTGACGGTCCAGAGCTACGGGGACATTCCCTCGGGCGCCCAGGGATCGACCAGCGCGTAGCCAATCTCTATCGCGCGATATAGGTTCCTATATCGCGCGGTGGATTTATCCGCCGGGTCGACCCGCTTAGCCTGTGGCGGATGCGATTCGGGCGAGCGGCCCTCCTCGGGCTCAGTTTCTTCCTCTGGCTCTCGGCCACGGCCTGGAGCGAGCCGGTGGCTGTCCGGTTCCCGGAAGGGGTGACGCGGGCCTTCCCGGCTGTCCGGTCGCTCGAGGGCAAGACGCTGGCGTTCGGGGACTTCGTCCAGGTCGCCCGTGAGGATCGTGTCCACAGCCGGCTGCTGTTCCGCTTCAAGGATGGCTCCGTTCACGATGAGAACGTGGTCTTCTCCCAGCGCGGGGTCTTCCGGATGGAGAGCTACCGTCTCATCCAGAAAGGGCCCTCGTTCCCGGAGACGCTGGAAGTCGCGCTCGACCGTCAGAGCGGGGTGTATTCGGTTCGCCATCGCGCCGACGAAGACAGTCCCGAAGAAATCGTCGAGGGCAAGTTCGAGGTGCCGGACGACGCGTACAACGGGATGCTGACGCTGATCCTCAAGAACCTTCCGGCCGGCGCCGGCGATACGGTGAGCATGGTCGCCTTCACGCCGAAGCCACGGGTCGTCAAGCTTCGGCTCACGCCGATGGCCGACGAGCAGGTCACGCTCAACGAGTCACCGATGCAGGCCGCCCGCTACATCGTCAAGCCCGAGCTCGGGTTCTTCGCGTCGCTGCTCCTCTTCGATCTCCCCAGCCTGCGCTGCTGGATCCTCCCCGGCGAGGCCCCGGCCTTCTTGAAGGCGGAAGGCCCGCTCTACTTCATGGGGCCGGTCTGGCGCATCGAGCCGTTCTGATCGAGCCGTTGGGGAGGCCTCACCGGGCCGGGATGATCGGCAGGAGCACGTAGGACGCACGATCGCCGCCGGTGTGCAGCGTCACGGCGCCGCCGAAGACGTCGCGGGGCCGGCTGATCGGATCGTTGTGAGTCATGCCGCCGGTGCCCCGCGTGCTGTAGTGGAAGCTCTTTCCGAAGGCGTCCAGGTCTCCCTCGTATTCGTAGTCCTTGCCCCGCACGGTGAGCGCCACGCGCCAGCCCGCAGGCACGACGATGCACGTGGGCAGGATCTCGACGTCGCACTCGTACACGTGTCCGGGCGTCAGCGGCTCGACGCGATCGTGCGGATGGTAGGGCTGCCACGGCGTGCTCTTCTTCGGGTCGAGGCGACGATGCGACGCGCGCAGCCAGCCGTTGGCGATGGGCGTGTGCGGATCGGTCGAGCCGAAGAACGTGAGCTCCCGGCCATTCGGATCGAAGACGCGGAGGATCAGGAACAGGTCGGCGTCGGCGGTGGATGACGAGACGAAGAGCTTGGCGGCCAGCGGGCCGGTGATTTCGGTCTCGCGGTCCATCGTCATCGAAAACGTCACGCCCTGGCCGAGCGCGTCGTACTCCACGGTGCCGCGCGCTCCCGGCGCCCCGGTCAACGCCCGCGTGGCCGGATCGAGATAGAACGTCGTCCACTGCGTGCGGGCCAGCGGCCACTCGTGCTCGTGACGCAGCACGAACTTCTCCCCGGGATGGCGGACGTTCAGCGTCACCGGCGGCGTCTTGTCCCAGCCGTTGTCGAGGCCCTTCAGGAAGTGATCGAAGAACTTCTTCTGGAGCGCGAGGCCGTAGCCCGACGAGAACAGCGCCCAGTGCGACTCGCCGTGGACCTCGAGCCACTTCTGCGGCGACGACGCCTGCAGGAACCCGTTGAAGTTGCCGCGCGGGTGGATGCCCTGGCCTCCCCAGTTGGCGCAGGACAGCAGCGGGACCGTGACCTGGGAGAGATCGGCGGAGCGCTCCTTGTGCCAGTCGTCGCAGAGCGAATGGGCCAGCAGGTCCACGTGAGGATCGGTGCGGTTCTTGGCGAGGTCGTCGTCGGGCAGCGTCTCGGGCCCCGCCACCGACTCGCCGGTGTTCGGGTTCTTCTTCGCGCGAATGCCGAGCCCGTGCTGCACGGTGAGCGCCTGGATCGGGGCCCACCGCTTCATGAACTCGCTGAGGATGCCGCCGTGGTAGGCGGGATCGCGATAGAAGTCGTTGAAGCCCTCCCACGGGATGATCGCGCCCAGGTGGCGGGGCTGGTGCTTGGCGGCCACGCGCCACTGGTTGACGGCGTAGTACGAGATGCCGAGCATCCCGACCTTGCCGTTGCTCCACGGCTGCGTCCCCGCCCACTCGATGCAGGCCGCGAGGTCGTCGTCCTCGCGCGGGCAGAGCGGATCGAGGTAACCGGGTGACCAGCCGGAGCCGCGCGAGTCCACACGAACGATGGCGTAGCCATGGGGCACCCAGCGCTCGGGGTCGGTCACCTCCCACGCCTGATACTTGTTGGTCGATCCCTCGAGGATCTCCGGATGGTCGAGGACCATCTTCTGCCATTGCATCGGGTAGCCCTCCTGGTAGGAGAGCCCCTTGGCGTACACGCCGTGGGAGAGGATCACCGGGTAGCGGCCGTCGGGGATCGGGCGATACACGTCGGCGCGCAGCACGATGCCGTCGTCCATCGTGATCGGGACGTGCCACTCGATGCGCATGCCGTCGCGGATCTCACTCATGCGGTGCCTCCTTGCCGGCCGACAGGGCGGTGGGTCGAACCTACCACGACTCGATCGGCTATCATGCCGCCCAGGCCGCCGAGCGGGGGGAATCATGAAACAGCGTTTCGTCGCGTTGATGATCGTCGTGGTGATGGGCGTGGCGCCTGGCGTCGCCGCGGCCCAGGACTTGCCGCGGGTCAAGCCGGACGCCGTCGGGCTGTCGTCCGAGCGGCTCGAGCGCATCACGAAGTGGCTGGGCAGCGAGATCGAGCAGAACAAGATCCCCGGCGCCGTGCTGCTGATCGCCCGCCACGGCAAGATCGCCTACTTCGAAGCGCTCGGCAAGCGCGATCCCGCCAGCGGGGCGCCGATGACGCGTGACACGATCTTTCGCATCTACTCGATGAGCAAGCCGGTGACCACGGTGGCGGCCATGATGCTCGTCGAGGAGGGCCGCATCTCGCTCGGCGATCCGATCGCGAAGTACATGCCGGCATTCGCCAAGATGAACGTCGGCGTCGAGAAGGGCGACGCGCTCGAGCTTTCGCCGGCGAAGGCGCCCATCACCGTTCAGGATCTGATGCGGCACAGCTCGGGCTTCACCTACGGCTTCTTCGGCAGCTCGCTGGTGAAAAAGGCGTATCTCGAGGCCGACCTGGGGAACGCCGATCTGAGCAACGCCGACCTGATCGAGCGCATCGCCAGGCTGCCGCTCGCCTACCAGCCGGGTACGACCTGGGAGTACAGCCACTCGACCGACGTGCTGGGACGCCTGGTCGAGGTGGTCTCCGGCCAGACGCTTTACCAGTTCGAGAAGGCGCGGCTGCTCGACCGGCTCGGCATGCCGGACACCAGCTTCTACATGACCGATCCTGCCAGGCAGGCGCGGGTGGCCGAGCCGTTCAAAGACGACCGCACGATCGGCACCAACGTCGAATTCAACGATCCACGGGTGCCGCGGCGGGCCGAGTCAGGCGGCGGCGGCATGGTGTCGACGGCGGCCGACTACGCGCGGTTTCTCCAGATGCTGCTGAACGGCGGCACGCTCGACGGTCGGCGCTACCTCGGCCCGCGCACGGTCGCGTACATGGCGTCGGATCATCTCGGCTCGCGGGTCGTGCCGGGGCCGCTCTATCTGCCGGGCGATGGCTACGGCTTCGGGCTTGGCTTCGCCGTGAGACGCGAGGTGGGGCTGGCCTCCTACCAGGGCGAGGCCGGCGACTACTTCTGGGGCGGCGCCGGCGGAACGTACTTCTGGGTCGACCCCAAGACCGACATGTTCGTCGTGTTCATGATGCAGTCGCCCAAGCAGCGCGTCCCCGTTCGCGCCGTGCTCAGGAACATGACGTACGGGGCGGTGCTGAAGTAATGCCGAAAGGGCTCCTCGTCCTCGTGGCGCTCGCCGTGACGTGTACCGGCTGCGTCTCGGTGAAGGACATTCCGCTCGATCAGCGAGCCATTCCGAAGATCACCGGCCAGGACGTCGTCGTCGTCAAGCGGCCGTTGCCGGACTTCAGCGCGATGACCGCGGGCAAGATCAGCGCGGGCGCCCTGTTCGGGCCGCTCGGCGGAGCCGTCGCGGGCGCCGCGATGATCAGCGCCGGCAACGAGCTCGTGAAGGAGCACGCCATCGACGATCCCGCCTATGCCATCGCCGAGGAGCTGGCGCGATCTCTGGCCGCCAGGTACGGCATCCGATCGGTCGGAGTCGGTACCGGCGTCGTCTCCGATAACGACGCCTCCAGCGTGGCCGCCACCTACAAAACGGCGCCCCTGGCGCTCGACGTCAAGACCCTGCAGTGGGGCTTCATGTATTTCTCGTCGAACTGGGCCCGGTACCGCGTCGTCTACCGCGCTCGCATGAGACTGATTTCGACGACCACCGCCGACGTCATCGCCGAGGGCGGCTGCGCGAGCTACCCCGAGAAGTCGGACGAGGCGCCCACCTACGACGAGCTCCTCGGCAACGGGGCCAGCCGTCTCAAGGCCGAGCTCGCAAAAGCGGCCCAGTTCTGCACCCGGGAATTTCTCACGAAGTATCCCGGCTCGTAGGGCCCGCGTGTCCACGTTTGCGATGAAACACCTGCCGGTCGCGCGTGACGCCGTCGCGCCCGATGGAGCCGAGGTTCGCGTGTTGCTCGCTCTCCACGGCGGCAGCATGGCCCACTTCCGGCTCGCGCCGAACCAGACGTCCCGCGCGGTGACTCACCGGACCGTGGAGGAGATCTGGTTCGTCGTGACCGGGCGGGGCGAGATGTGGCGGAAGCTCGCGGGACGCGAGGAGGTGATGTCGCTCTCCCCCGGCGTGTGCCTCACGATCCCGCTCGGCACGCACTTTCAATTTCGCTCGTCCGGTGACGAGCCGCTGGGCGCCGTCGCGATCACCATGCCGCCCTGGCCCGGCGAAGGCGAGGCGTACGAGGTCGCCGGCCCGTGGACGCCGACTACGAAGAGGGGATGACCGGCAGCATCACCCACGACTGACGATCGCCACCGGAGTGGATGGTCACGCGGTTGTCGAAGATCGCGGCGGGACGGCTGTCCGGATCGGCGTGGGTCATGCCGCCCGTGCCGCGCGTGCCGTAGTGGAAGGTCTTGCCGAACTCCGACAGCTCGCCCTCGTACTCGTAATCGCGCCCGCGCACGTTCAACGCCACGCGCCAGCCCGCGGGGAGCACGATCGAGGTGGGCAGGATCTCCACGTCGCACTCGTAGACGTCTCCCGGCGCCAGCGGCTCGACGCGATCGTGCGGGTGGTACGGCTGCCACGGCTTGCTCTTCTTGGGATCGAGGCGGCGATGCGACGCGCGCAGCCAGCCGTTGGCGATCGGCGTGTTGGGGTCGGTCGACCCCATGAACGTCAGCTCCTTGCCGCCCGGATCGAACACGCGCAGCACGAGGAACAGGTCGGCGTCCCTGGTCGATGACGAGATGAACAGCTTGGTCGCGAGCGGACCGGTGATCTCGGTCGGGCGGTCGAGGGTCATCGAGAAGAGGACGCCCGGGCCGTCGGCCTCGTACGGGATCTTGGCCGGCGTGTCGATCGCCTTCGGGCTCAGGGCCCGGCCGGCGACGTCGAGGTAGAGCTTCGTCCACTTCGTGCGGGCCAGCGGCCACTCGTGCTCGTGACGCAGCACGAACTTCTCACCCGGATGGCGGACGTTCAGCGTGACCCGCGGCGTCTTCTCCCAGCCGTTCGCCAAACCCTTCAGGAAGTGATCGAAGAACTTTTTTTGCAGCGCCAGGCCGTAGCCGGACGAGAACAGCGACCAGTGCGAGTCGCCGTGGACCTCGAGCCACTTCTGCGTCGACGGCGTCTCGGTGAAGCCGTTGAAGTTCCCGCGCGGGTGGATGCCCTGGCCGCCCCAGTTGGCGCACGTGAGCAGCGGCAGCGTGACCCTGGAGAGATCGGCGGACCGGGACCGGTGCCACTCGTCATCGAGCGGATGCCTCTTGAGATCCTCGAAGACGTCGATACGGTTCTTGGCCAGGTCCCCGTCGGGGAGGGTGACCGGCCCCGCCACCGACTCGCCCGTGTTCGGATTCTTCTTCGCGCGCGCGCCGAGGCCGTACTGGATGTTGACGACCTGGTGCTTGGCCCAGAGCTTCTGGAACTCGCTGAGGATCCCGCCGTGGTACCCGGAGTCCCGATAGCGGTCGTTCTGGCCCTCCCAGGGGATGATGGCGGCCAGGTGCGGCGGATGCAGGCCGGCGACGCGCCACTGGTTGCTCGCGTAGTACGAGATGCCGAGCATGCCGACCTTGCCGTTGCACCACGGCTGTGTGCCCGCCCACTCGATGCACTGGTAGAGGTCGTCGATCTCGCGCGTGCTGTTGCAGTCCATGACACCGGGCGACCAGCCCGCGCCGCGCGAGTCCACGCGGATCACGACGTAGCCGTGAGGGACCCAGCGCTCGGGGTCGGTGACCTCCCAGTTCTGATACTTGTTGGTCGAGCCCTCGAGGATCTCCGGGTGGTCCTCGACCATCTTCTTCCACTGGTGGGGATAGCCCTCCTGGTAGGCGAGGCCCTTGGCGTAGACGCCGTACGTAAGGATCGCCGGGTACGTGCCCTCGGCGATGGGCGCGAAGACGTCGGCGCGCAGCACGATCCCGTCGTCCATCGGGATCGGCTGGTGCCACGTGATCTTCATGCCGTCACGAATCTCGGTGCGCGCCGTCACGTCGGGGAACTCGCTCATGCGATTCTCCTCTTCGAAAAGCACAAGCTACCACGGTCGCGGCACGTCGGCGATGACGTTGCGCCCGCACGCGGTGCACACCTATCATGAAGACGAAGAGGAGCCGACGTTGTCGCTCCGTCGAGCGCTCGTGCTGGCCGCCCCCTGGATCCTCGTTGCCGTGGCGGCTTACTTCTCGATCCACGACTGTGCCGTCGGCGGAGCCATGGGCGGCCGGTATCGGGACTGTCGGTGCCGCGGCTTCGAGTGGCTGGTCTTCGACCGCACCGCGGCCGATGGCCCCCGGCGCACGGTATGTCTCGGCTTCGTCGCTGAACGCACGTGTTACCGGCATCGAGAAGGCCCGGTGATGCCGTGCACGAGTCGAGCGGAACGATGAGAGCAGTCACAATGAATCGTCCGTTGTGGTACGGAGTCGGTCGCGCGCTCATCGTCGTGTCACTGCTCTCCGCGTGCGGCTCGGTCACGCCGAAGATGCCGCCAGAGGCGACCGGTGGCACCATGCCCACCACGTATCTCGCGAATCGGATGCCGACGCCGCAAGAGAAGTTCGCGATGCACTCCGTCGAGAATTCCTACTTCGGCGTCACCGACACCCGGCGCAGTCTGCCACTCGGCCTGCTGCTGGGACCCATCGGGGTGGCTGCAAACATGGCGCACGTCCGAGGCGAGAGTGAGCGGAGGAGTGACGAGGTGAAATCCCTGCTTGGCCTCGACGCCGGCGCACTGCTGCGCACCGAAGCGCCAGACCTCTCGTCCGCTCAAGGCGCAGCTATCGATGGACGGCGCCTGGAGGTGGTCCCGGCCGCCGTGTTGATCTTCGTCGAGGACGATACGTTCCAGTTCATCTGCTTCGTGAATGTGGTGATGCTCGAGGGCGCGAAGGAGATGTGGCGCGCGCGCTATGGGGTCCACGCCGAGGGCAAATTCAACGTCAAGTCGTCGGATCTGTCTGGAACGATGGCCGCTGAGCTGAGCGTCTGTCTGAAACGAGCCTATGGCTTGTACCGAGCGCACTTCGCCGGAGACCTGGGGCCATTCCGCAATTACCGAGTCGAGCCTGCCGGCTCGGGTGATCGGCAATGACGGGATCGGCCTGATCGAGCTCAGACGGAGCGGCGTGCGCACGCTCACGCCACGCTAGGACGACGCCGCGGCCAGCATCTCGCGCACGGCGACCAGCGCCGATTCGAGCGCGCCCTGCATCCAGGTGTGAGTCAGCGAGGCGTGCTCGCCGGCGAAGTAGATGCGGCCGTCGGGAGCCACGACGTGGCGATGGAGCGCCGTGTGCTGTCCGGGCATGAACCAGGCGAACGCGCCGCCACTCCACGGGTGGGTGTCCCAGTTCCAGCTCGCGGTGCGACGGACGACGTCGGGCGAAGCGAGCTGAGGGTGAACGCGAGCCAGGTGACGGAGCGCCCACTGGCTCCGCTCGCCGTGGGCCATCGACGCCCACCGCCGCGCCGTCTGGCCCCAGCTGTACGAGGCCAGGAAGACGGCCGGCGCTGCTGAGACCCTGGGATCGCGGGCCGTCGCGTTGTCCCCGGGATACCAGGTCGTCCCGGTCGGCAGGTCGGTGTAGGTCCCGCCTCCATATATATGGTCGTCCTGCTCCCAGAAGCGGCGCCCGGTCACGGCCAGGATCTTGGTGGCCGAGTCGTAGCCGAGCTCTCGGATGGCCCGGCGCTTTTCGCCCGAGAGCTCGGGGGCGACCTCGATGCGCGCGACCACGGGGAACGGGAGCGTGCACAGCAGGAAATCGCCTTCCACGCGCCGCAGGCGCCCAGCCTCACGGTAGACGGCGGCGGCCTTCCGCTTCAGCGGATCCTGCTCGAGGCGAATGACCTGGGCGCCCATGCGCGGCTTGCTGCGGAGCTTGGTCGCCAGGGCCACGGGCAGCCGATCGGACCCGCCGACGATCTCGTCGAATCCCTGCGTCCACACCGCCACGTGTTCCTCGCGCAGGTGCTCGGTCGCGGCCGCATCGAGCAGCGTGTCGACGCCGGCGCCCACGGCGAGGAGCTCGATGGCCTCGGCCGAGAGCGTCTCGGCCTCGAGGAGCTGACGGAGCGAGAGCCGATCGAGTCGTCGCACGGTCTCCGTCCGGGGCTCGGTCAGCAGGAGATCGGCTCGCTCATCCTTCGTCATCGCCTCGAGGCGACGACCGAGCGACGCGGCCCACAGGTCATCCGGCGATTTGCCCTGCTCGCCCGGCGCCAGCCCATAGCGCGCTCCGAGCTTCGTCACGTCGTGCATGCGCTCGCGGCGCCCGCGCATGAACACGAAGGCTTCGGGGTTCGATTGCACGAACGGCCGCAGCGTCAATCCGAGCTCAGCGACGTAGTGGCGCGTGAGCGTGTGAGTTTTCGGAATACGCATGGCGCCGGCCTCGCCGTAGAGGCCGTCGTCGAAGCGCAGCGTGCGCACGCGGCCGCCGACGTGGCGGCTCTCCGCTTCGAGGATCGTGCACGTGTGGCCGCGACGCTCCAGCTCGAGCGCCGCGCAGAGGCCGGCCAGGCCGGCCCCCGCGATTACGACGTGGAGCGGCCCGGGGGCGGCGACTGCGGCGAGCTCACGGAGCGGCGACGTGCCGAGCGTGGCTCCGGCAACGCCCAGCCGGCGGAGGAAGTGGCGGCGCGTCAGCGAGGTCACGACGCGAAGAGATGACAGGCGACGCGGTGACCGGGCGCCTGCTCGCGGAGCACCGGCTCGATCTCGGTGCAGGCCGGCATCGCGTGAGGGCAGCGCGGGTGGAAGCGGCAGCCACGCGGTGGATCGAAGGCGCTGGGCACCTCGCCCGTCAGGATCACCTCGTCGCGCGCGTCGTCGGGGTGCGACGGCAGCGCGTTGCTCAGTAGCACCTGCGTGTACGGATGGAGCGGATGCGCGTACAGCTCGTCGCTGGGCGCGGTCTCCACGAGCTTGCCGAGGTACATCACGCCGACGCGCGTGCTCAGGTACCTGACGACGGCGAGATCGTGGGCGATGAAGAGGTAGCTGACGCCCGAGCGCTCCTGGATGTCCCGCAGCAGGTTCATGACCTGGGCGCGGATCGACACGTCGAGCGCGGAGACCGCCTCGTCGAGGAGGATGCACTCCGGGTTCGTCGTGAGCGCCCGCGCCAGCGCCACGCGCTGCCGCTGCCCGCCCGACAGCTCGTGAGGATAGTCGTGGGCGACGCGCGGAGACAGGCCCACGCGCGCGAGCGAGTCGGCGACGCGTCCGGCCACGTCCGATTTGCCGAGCTCGGGACGCGTCTGCCGGAGGGGCTCGCCGACCGTCGTGCCGACGGAGAGCCGAGGATTCAGCGAGCTGTACGGGTCCTGGAAGACCGCCTGGACAGCACGGCGGTAGTCGCCGCGTCCGTCTCTGTCGAGCGTGCCGATGTCACGGCCGCGGAAGAGGATGCGCCCGCCGGTCGGACGCTCGAGCCTGAGCACGAGCCGGGCGGTCGTCGTCTTGCCGCAGCCGCTCTCGCCCACGAGCCCGAGCGTCTCGCCGCGCCTCAGCGCGAAGTCCACGCCGTCGACGGCCTTCACGGTGCCGACCGATCGACTCAGGATCGTTCCGCGCGCGACGGTGAAGTGCTTGGTGACCGCCTGGGCTTCGAGCACGACGTGGCCGGCGACGGTGTCCGGGCGTGCCGGCGTCGCCGCGACCGGAGCGCAGCGCGCGCGCCCGGCGGCGCCGTCCGTCTCGCCGGCTCGCCGACAGGCGACCAGATGATCCGGGGCGACGGCCTCGAGCGACGGCCGCGTCTCGACACAGCGTGGCTCGGCGAGCGCGCAGCGTGGCGCGAAGGCGCAGCCGGATGGCACGTGGGCGAGGTCGGGCGGCTGGCCCTCGATCGCCGTCAGCGGCTCGCGCCCGCGTCGGAGCGTGGGCAGGCAGTTCAGCAAGCCGATCGTGTAGGGATGGCGCGGCCGGTTGAACATGTCGCGCACGGTCCCCGTCTCGACGATGCGGCCGGCGTACATGACGGCCACGCGATCGCAGAGCTTGGCCACGATGCCGAGGTCGTGGGTGACGAACACCATGGCCAGGCCCGTCTCGCGCTGGATGTCCTTCAGCAGCCGCAGGTACTGGGCCTGGATCGTCACGTCGAGCGACGTCGTCGGCTCGTCGGCGATGAGTAGACTGGGCTGACAAGAGATCGCGATGGCGCCGGCCACGCGCTGGCGGATCCCGCCGCTCATCTGGTGCGGGTAGGCGTGGACGCGACGCTCGGGATCGCTCACGCGGACCTGGCGGAGCAGCTCGACGATGCGGTCGTCGAGCGCGCGGCCGCGAAGCCCGCGGTGCAGGCGCAGCGTCTCGGCGATCTGCTCGCCGACGGTGAGGGCGGGGTTCAGCGAGGCCATCGGGTCCTGGAGGATCATCGCGATGCGCGAGCCGCGGAGCTGGCGCATCTCGTCGGGCGTCTTGGCGAGGAGATCCTCGCCGTCGAACAGGATCTGCCCGCCGACGATCCGGCCGCCCGGCTCGGGGACGAGGCGGAGGATCGACAGGCAGGTCATCGACTTGCCCGAGCCCGACTCGCCGACGATGCCGAGCGTCTCGCCGCGCCGCACGGAGAACGTGGCGCCGTCCACCGCCTTCACGACGCCGCGGCGCGTTCCGATGTAGGTGCGGAGGTCTCTGACTTCCAGCAGCGCGTCAGCCATCGCGACCGGCATTCCTCCAGACGGTGGCCGGATTATACTTGGCGCTCTCGAAAGGAGCGTTATGCGCGCCATCGACATCCACGCCCATCTGACCCCGCAGTGCTTCTGGCGAGCGACCGACAATGGAGGTGACTGGCACACGCTCCGGCGCGAGCGGGACGTGCAGGGCACCGAGTTCGCCGTCGTCGGCAGCCACCGCCAGCCGCTGCCGCCGCGCGCCCGCTGGACGCCGGAAGAGCGCCTCGCCGACATGGACTCGCTCGGCGTGGACGTTCACGTCGTCTCACCCTACGTCGGGTTCTACAACTATCACCTCGATACACCGGTGGCGGTGGCGACGTCGCGGGCGACCAACGACGAGATCAGCGAGATGGTGCGCGCTCGCCCCCAGCGCTTCGCCGGCCTCGGCACCCTGCCCATGCAGGACGTGAAGGCCTCGATCGCCGAGATGGAGCGGGTGATGACGCGGCTCGGCCTCAAAGGCATCGAGATCAACGATCACGTCAACGGCCGCACGCTCGACGAGCCCGAGTTCCGGCCGTTCTTCAAGGCCGCCGAGCAGATGGGCGCGGTGATCTTCTTCCACCAGAGCATGGAGACGCTGGTGACGCCGCGGAGCCGGCGCTATCACCTGCCGAACTCGATCGGCAACCTCGTCGATCGCGCGGTGACGTTCGCCACGCTGGTCCACGGTGGCGTCATGGACGAGTGCCCGGAGCTCAAGATCGTCCTCGGCCACGGCGGCGGCTACACGTGCTACGGCATCGGCCGGATGGACCATGCCTGGAAAGTGCGGTCGGAGGCGCGGGTGCACGTGCGTCAGCCGCCGAGCGCGTATCTCCGGCGGTTCTACTACGACTGCATCGTCTACACCGAGGAGGCGCTGCGCTACCTCATCGACACCGTGGGCGTCGACCGCGTGGTGTTCGGGACGGACTGGCCGTACGACATGGCGCTCGACTGGCCGGTCTCGTGGGTCCTCGGCATGAAGAGCCTGACCCAGGACGAGAAGGAGGCCATTCTCTCGAAGAACCTGGAGCGGCTCCTGAGTCTCTGAGCGGTCAGGCCCGCTCGACGGCGACGATCACCCGGCGACCCTCGGCGCGCAGCAGGCGTCGATCGTCCTCGGGCGTCGACGCCGCTGGCCGATGGAGCACGAGGTCCTGCGTGAACGTCGGGATCACCTGGCCCTCGCGCCAGTGCGTACCGAACGGATCGCCGCCGCTCGCCACCGCGCGGATGCCGTCGCGGACGATCCCGCGCAGCATGATCACGCCGCGGTCCGTCGACGCCAGATGCTCCAGCGCGTGGACGGCGACGGGCCGCTGGCTCGACTGAGCGTCGAAGTCGGCGGGGTGGCGCTGGCGCTCAGCGTACGGGCGATCGCCCGACTGACCGAAGCCGGGGAGCGCCACCTGCTCGGGCGTGAATCCCCAGGCCGGGTCCACCTGGGCCAGCTCGAAATTCGTCGTGTGCGTGTCGTCGTCGGGGACGGCCCAGCGGATGATGACGGGACGGCTCGTGGGCTTCGGCGCCGTGGCCTCTTCGATCTCACGCGTGAACTGGTGGATGTTCGGGGGAATGAAGTCGCACACGCGGATCCACACGAGATCGCCGGCCCGGCGCGTCGCGATGTACGCCATGCCGGCCTCGGTCAACGCCCAGTCGAGCTCGGGAACGACGCCGAACGCCTCGGTGAACTGGTAGCCGCTGCTCAGCGCGTGCAGGAACGCGGTGTGCACCGGGTCCATGCTGTTGTCCTTCACCTGGAGCCAGTTGCAGGGCAGCGTGAACTTCGCGGCCGGCATCAGCCTGTGGCCGGGCACGTCGTAGCTGTCGAAGATCGGGAACGCCGGGCGTCGCTCCGGCGGGCCGAGATAGGCGAAGACGAGGCCCGTGAACTCCATGGCCGGATACGCACCTTGCCAGATTCGTTCCTTGAGCCGGCTGCCGCGCGGCTCTCCCGGTGTCTCGAGGCACCGCCCGTCGACGTCGAAGGCCCAGCCGTGATAGCAGCAACGGATGCCGCGATCGAGCGGGATGCCGAACTCCAGCGACGTCCCGCGATGCGCGCAGTGCAGGTGCAGGACGCCGATCCGCGCGCTGCCGTCACGGAACACGACGAGGTCCTCACCAAGGATGCGCACCCGGAGCGGCCGCTCGAGGTCTCGCACGAACGCCACCGGCTGCCAGAACCGGCGGAGGTACTCGCCGCCCGGCGTGCCCGGCCCGACCTGCGTCAGCTCGGCGTCGGGTGGCGGAATCGTGCGGCGGCGATAGCCATCGAAGGGCTCGTTCACGAGCGCGGATTGTCACCCACGCTACCGCCGATGTCGATGATTTGCTCCCATCGGTCGAGGCTCGACACGTCGGTCGACGACTTGACACGTCATGGGCCGCGTGAGATGCATGGCGCGCTCTCGGCGGCCACGCATCGCGGAGGACCATGATGATCCAGATTGCTCGGATAGCGTTCACGCTCCTGGCGGTGCTCGTTCTGCTGGCAGTGCCGGGGAACGGCCCGGCCCAGACGAAGCCGCTCCGGCCCTACACGCTGATCCTCGACTTCGTGCCGACCGGCGAGTACGTGCCGCACTACACGGCACTCGAGAAAGGCTGGTATCGCGACGAGGGCCTCGACGTGAAGATCGTTCGGGGCCAGGGCTCGGCCGACACCGTCAAGCGCATCGCCGCCGGCCAGGGCGAGGTCGGCATCTCGGACATCTCGGCGCTGATCGCGGCGCGCGCCAACACCGACGTGAAGGTCAAGGCCATCGCGCTCTGGTACCGCCGTCCGCCGCACGGCGTCTTCGTGCGCGCCGACTCGCCGATCAAGACGCCGAAGGAATTGGAAGGCAAGAAGCTGGCGATCTCGCCCGGCAACAGCCACCAGATCCTGTGGCCGGTGTTCGAGCGGTTGTCCGGGCTCAAGCCGAACTCGGTGACGTGGGTCACGATGGATGCCGCTTCGATGCCGCCGTCGCTGATCAAGGGCGCCACCGACGCCGTGCCCTTCTTCGTCGTCCACGAGGCGCGCATCCGGAAGATCGCCAAGCAGCAGAACGCCGACATCCGCGTGCTCTCGGCGTGGGCCGACCTGGGCTTCGACCTCTCGTCCACGTCGCTCGTGGCGCGCGAGGAGACGATCGCCAGGGACCCCGAAGGCCTCAAGGCGTTTCTCCGCGCCACGCTCAAGGGCGCGGACTACGCGTTCCGCAACAAGCACTACGACGAGGGCGTCGGCTACGTCGTCAAGCACCATCCCGAAGTCGATCCCGACGGCGCGCTCGGCGCCGCCCAGGTGGCGACGCGCTTCGTCTACGCCGAAGAGGTGGTGACCGGCAAGCTCGCCGTCGGCCAGTTCGAGTCGGCGCGGCTCGAGAAGACGCGCGACACCTACACGCAGTACCTCGAGCTGAAGCGCAAGGTGCCGCTCGACGAGCTGTACACCAACGACCTGCTGCCCGAGAAGAAGTAGCCCTGACCGGTGATCCGCCTCGACCACGTCGCGAAGACGTACCGCACGCGGCGGGGCGATCTCGTGCCTGCGCTCGAGGACGTGAGCCTCGACGTCGGCGAGAACGAGTTCGTCAGCGTCGTGGGCACGAGCGGGTGCGGCAAGAGCACGCTGCTCAAGCTCGTGGCTGGCCTCACCCCGGCCACGCGCGGCAGCATCCACGTGCGCGACCAGATCGTGCGCGAGCCGTTCACGGACGTCGGCTTCGTCTTCCAGCAGCCCGTGCTGCTCCCGTGGCGCTCGGTGCTCGACAACGTCCTCTTCTCGGTCGAGATGCTGGGCCTGGAGCCGCGGCACTATCGCAAGCCCGCCCTCGATCTCCTCGAGCTGACCGGCCTCGGCGGCTTCGAGACGAAGTATCCGCGCGAGCTGTCGGGCGGCATGCAACAGCGCGTCGCCATCTGCCGGGCGCTTTTGCCCGACCCCGGCCTGCTGTTGATGGACGAGCCGTTCGGCGCGCTGGACGCGATGACGCGGGAAGAGATGGGCCTGGAGCTGCTTCGCATCTGGGAGGAGCGCCGCAAGACGATCATCTTCGTGACGCACAGCATTCCCGAGGCGATCCTCCTGGCCGACCGGGTCGTCGTCATGACGCCGCGGCCGGGCCGCATCGCCCGTGTGCTCGGGATCGACTTGCCCCGGCCGCGCACGATGGATCTCGAGTTCGTCCCGCGCTTCAAGGCCTACAGCGACGACGTGCGGAATCTGATCTTCTCGGGAAGGAAGCGGTCGTGACAGCGCGGATGGCCCGGCGCGTCGTCAGCGATTACCTCGTTCCGACGGCGGCGCTCGTGGGCGTCCTCGTCCTCTGGGAGGCCGCCACGCGCGCGTTCCACATTCCCAACTTCATCATGCCGGCGCCCTCGGCCATCGTCGGTGAAGGGTGGGAGTGGCGCTACCGGTTCCTCGACCACACGTGGGTGACGCTCTACGAAACGCTCGGCGGCTTCGCGCTGTCGATCCTCGTCGGTGTGCCGCTGGCCGTCCTCATCGTCTACTCGCCAGTCCTCAAGAGCGCGCTCTATCCCCTGATCGTGCTCGCCCAGTCGGTTCCCAAGATCGCCGTCGCGCCGGTGCTGCTCCTCATCCTGGGTCATGGCGAGATCCCGAAGGTCATCGTGGCCTTCCTCGTCGCGTTCTTTCCCGTCGTCGTCGACACCGCGACGGGCCTGGCCGCGACGCCTCCCGAGCTGCTCGACCTGAGCCGCTCGTACCGGGCGAGCGCGTTCAAGACCTTCGTGAAAGTCCGGCTGCCAATGGCTTTGCCGTTCTTCTTCGCCGGCGCCAAGGTGGCCATCACGCTGTCGGTGATCGGCGCCGTCGTGGGCGAGTTCGTGGGTTCGGACAAGGGCCTCGGCTACGTGATCCTGTCGGCGACCTCGTACTGGAAGACCGAGCTGGCGTTCAGCTCCATGATCTTGCTCTCCGTCATGGCCATCCTCCTCTTCGGGGCGGTGTCGCTGGTCGAGCGGCTCGTCTGCCCGTGGCTCGCCGCCGAGAGCGAGGATTAGGAGACACGCATGAAGACCCTGATCCAGGGCGGCGACGTCGTCGCGTACGCCGAGGGTGGGCATCGGCTGCTGCGCGGCGGCGCCCTCGTCTTCGAGAACGACCGCGTGACGTTCGTCGGACGATCCTTCACCGGATCCGTCGATCGGCGCATCGATGCGGTCGGCAAGCTCGTCATCCCCGGCCTCGTCAACATTCACTGTCACGCCGACGTGGAAGCGGGCGGGCGACTGATCGCCGACATCGGCCGTCGCGATTTCTTCCACACCGGCTTCCTCAACTACTACTCCGCGAAGAAGGGCGTGAAGCCGCTCGGGCCACGCCAGGACCCCGACATCGGCGGACGCTTCGCGCTGGCCGAGATGTTGAGGAACGGCTGCACGACCGTGGTCGACATCGTCGCCACCGCCGAGGCCCACGCGAGAATCGCGGGCGAGCTGGGCCTGCGGGCGTTCGTGAGCCCGACCTACCGCTCGGCCGATTACTGCGTGAGCGAGACGGGCCAGCTCTATTACGAGCACGACGAGGCCGGGGGCCTGGCCGGGCTGGATCGCGCGAAGGCGTTCATCGGCAAGCACGCCGGCTCGTACGAAGGCCGCATCCAGGGGATGCTCTTTCCGTATCAGGTCGACACCTGCAGTCCGACGCTCCTGCGCGCCACCCGCAAGGCGGCCGACGAGCTGGGCGTTGGCATCGAGATCCACGCCGGCCAGAACCTGCTCGAGTTCCACGAGATCCTGCGCCGCCACACGATGACGCCCATCGAGTACCTGGCCGACACCGGACTGCTCGCGCCCGGCGCCATCGTCGGTCACTGCATCGTGAACACCGCCCATCATCTCGCCGCGGTGCCGGCCGGGCGGGATCTCGAGATCCTCGCTCAGAGCGGCGCCTCGGTCGCCCACTGCCCGCTCGTGTTCGCCCGGCGCGGCAACGCGCTGGAGTCGTTCGCAAAGTTCCGGCAGGCCGGGATCAACGTCGGCCTCGGCACCGACACCTACCCGCGCGACCTCATCAGCGAGATGCGCTGGGCGTCCAACCTCTGCAAGATCGTCGAGAACGACTTCACGCTCGGCACCGCTGCCGACGTCTTCACGGCGGCCACCCTCGGCGGGGCTCGCGCGCTGCGCCGCGACGACCTGGGCCGGCTCGCGCCTGGAGCGAAGGCCGACATCGTGCTGATCAACATGCGGAGCTTCCGGATGGGCCCCTATCGGGACCCGATCAAGGCGCTCGTACAGTGCGGGACGTCGGATGACGTCGATCAGGTGATCGTCGACGGCGAGACGCGCGTCGAGGACGGTCATGTCGTGGGCCTCGACGAGGCGAGGTTGCTGGCCGAGGCTCAGGCCGAAGCGGATCGCTTGTGGGCGACCGTTCCCGAGTGGCACTGGCAAGGGCTGACGGCCGACCAGCTCTCGCCGCAGTCGTTTCCACCGCTCGCGAGCGATCTCGGGCGATGAGCCACGACGAGAAGACCGGGATGAGGGCGGCTCTGGTCGTGGCACTCCTGCTGTCGTGCGCGGCGGCGATGGCCGCGGAGGTCGATGGCGGGCGAATCATCGCCGCCGACAAGGAGCCTCAGAACTGGCTGAGCCACGGACGGACGTATGGGGAGCAGCGCTTCAGCCCGCTGGCGAAGATCACGACGGCCAACGTGGGCCAGCTCGGTCTCGCGTGGTCGCACGACATCGCGAGCCGAACCGCGCGCGGCGTGGAGGCCACGCCGATCGTGGTCGACGGCGTGATGTACACGACGGGCGCCTGGAGCCACGTGCTCGCCCTCGACGCCAGGACCGGCAAGCTCCTGTGGGAGTTCGATCCGCAAATCTCCGGAGCGTCCGGCGCCAAGGGTTGCTGCGACGTGGTCAACCGCGGCGTCGCCGTCTGGGCGGGCAAGGTCTACGTCGGCGCCTTCGACGGCCGGCTGATCGCGCTCGATGCGAAGACGGGCAAGAAGGTGTGGGAGGCGCTCACCGTCGACCAGTCGCAGGACTACACCATCAGCGGCGCGCCCCGAGTCGTGAAGGGCAAGGTGATCGTCGGCAACGGAGGCGCCGACTTCGGCGTGCGTGGGTACGTCTCGGCCTATGACGCCGAGACCGGCACGATGACCTGGCGCTTCTACACGGTGCCCGGCAACCCGAAGGACGGCTTCGAGAG
>QHTB01000177.1 GCA_003220615.1 Candidatus Rokuibacteriota bacterium | reverse complement strand
CCGATCCGCACCGGCATGACCACGGTCGGCCAGGCCGGCGCCACCATCGGCCTGCCGGCGGAAGCGGCGACCATCGCGACCGCGCTCAAGGCGATGGGGTACGCCACCGGCCAGTTCGGCAAGAACCACCTCGGCGATCGCAACGAGTTCCTGCCCACGGTGCACGGCTTCGACGAGTTCTTCGGCTATCTCTATCACCTGGACGCGATGGAAGATCCCTGCCATCCGGCCTATCCGCAAAACCTCAGGTCGAAGCTGGGCCCGCGCAACATGCTCCACTCGTGGGCGACGAACGTCGACGACTCGACCGTCGATCCGCGCTGGGGCAAGGTCGGCAAGCAGAAGATCGAGGACAAGGGCGAGCTGTGCCCGAAGCGCATGGAAACGGTCGATGACGAGATCCGCGATCTCGCGCTCAAGTTCCTCGACAAGGCCAAGGCCGACGGCAAGCCGTTCTTCCTGTGGCTCAATCCGACCCGCATGCACATCGTGACGCACCTGTCGCCGAAGTACCAGGCTATGCGCAACTCCGAGAACAACTGGACCATCCACGAAGCGGGCATGGCGCAGCTCGACGACGACATCGGCATCGTGATGAAGAAGCTCAAGGACATGGGCGTGGACAACAACACCATCGTCGTGTTCACCACCGACAACGGCACCGAAGTCTTCACCTGGCCGGATGGCGGACAGACCCCATTCGCCCAGTCCAAGGGGACGGTCATGGAAGGCGGCTTCCGCGCTCCGGCGATGATCCGTTGGCCGGGCAAGGTGCACGCCGGCAAGGTCGAGAACGGCATCATCTCCGGGCTCGATTGGTTCCCGACTCTCGTGGCGGCAGCTGGCAATCCCAACATCGGCGAAGAGCTGAAGAGGGGCAAGCAGCTCGGTGATCGCATCTACAAGGTGCATCTCGACGGCTACAACCAGATGGACATGATCACCGGCAAGGGACCGTCGAATCGCAACGAGATCTTCTACTTCGGGGAGAGTGAGCTGGGCGCCGTGCGCGTCGGCGACTTCAAGTATCGCTTCATCGATCAACCCGCCGGTTGGCTGGGTGCGAAGAGCCACGTTGACGTGCCTCACCTAATCAATCTTCGCCTCGATCCGTTCGAGCGCACCGGCTGGCCTGACAGCGGGACGAAGACCGGGGCGCAGAATTACTTCCAGTGGTTCCAGTACGAATTCTGGCGCTTCGTATTCGTCCAGCAGGAGGTGGAGAAGCTCATCACGACCGCCATCGAGTACCCGCCGATGCAGAAGGGTGCCAGCTTCAACCTCGATGCTGTGAAAGCGAAAATCGCGGCGGCCCGGGCGGCGATGAGCAAGTAACGCACGAGGGTATCTGCTCATCTTCAGCGCGGGCGGCTCAGCAAGGGGCCGCCCGCGCTGCTGCCCGATGATGCGTGGCCGGGCGAAGACGGCTCACCAAGGAGAACACAAACCGTGAAATTCACACTCTCATCCATTGCGATGATCACCGTCCTTATCATGGGCGCTACGGTGATGACTGCGCGGGGCCAGTCGGGCTTCGAGACGGAGCCCGTGCTCAAGGCGAAGGACCTGGTCGCTCCCGAGCTGCTCAAGGGCCCCCACTTCTCCGTGGACGACCGCGTCCCGGTGAAGGGGTTCCTCGCGTACTTCACGATTCGCTCGGACTACGGCACCTTCGAGGCCCATGGCATCCACATGTTCCAGATTCGGGTGAAGGAGGTCTACGCCCTGGCCCAGCTCGACGACATGAGCAAGACGAAGGAATTTGCCGAGGCAGCGGGCAGGGCGATCGCGCGCCCGGTCACGTCGACCGTCCACATGCTGGTCAATCCCGTGGAGACGATGGAGGGCTTCCCCGGTGGTGTGACGCGCCTGTGGGACCGCATCAAGCTGGGGAGTGAGAAGGTCGCCGAGGCCGCCACTGCGCCCGGCGCGAGCGGGGGGCAGAAGGTCGCGGACGTGTCGGAGCGCGTGGGCGGTATCACGGTGACCGCGCTCGGCTACGAGAAGGAAAGGCGAGACCTCGCCAAGGGCCTCGGGGTCGACCCGTACACCACCAACCCCATCCTGTCCAAGAAGCTCAGCGATATGGCGTGGGTGGCCTTCTCCGGGCGGTTCGGCATTCAGGCGGCCATGTCCGTACTGGTCCCCTACTCGATGGCGATGTCGGCGGTGACCATCACCAACACGACCGTCTATGACACCCCCCAGGGCGACCTCATCAACAAGGACCAGGCCATCTTCGCGGAGACCGGCGCGAGCGAGGCCCAGGTGCAGGCGCTCATGAACAACAAGCAGTACTCGCTGAGTGTGCTCACCGCGCTGGCACAGGGGCTCCAGCGCTTGCAAGGCGTCAACGGGCTCGCCTCCATCGTGGACTTCGCCGCGGCCGCGAAGACGCAAGACGAGACCCGCTTCGTAGCTGGGAGCGTGAACATCCTGGCCCGCTACCACGAGAGCGTGGCGCCCATCGCGGTGACGACGGCGCCCGGCCCCATCATCGGGCGCACGACCAACGGCACGCTGGTGATCCCCGCCGCCGTGGACTACGTCGCGTGGACGGAGCGCACCAGCCGCATGGCACAGCGAGACGACTTCAAGGCCCCCGATCGCACGACCTGGCTCTCCGGCCAGATGTCGACCCGCGCCCGCAAAGAGTTCACGGCGCGTGGCTGGGAGGTCGACGAGAGCTTCAGCATCGCGGCGGAGCGGTAACTCCGGCACAACGCAGTCGAGGTTCGTGCTGGCCGGGCCGTCCACACCTTCTTCGACGCGCTCAACAGGAAGAACGACTGAAAACGCATCTTCGCGTTCGAGTAGGCTGCGACCCGCTGCCGCAGCCGATCGATCGGTAGAGCCGGTTGCCGGGCCGCGGCGTGTCTCGAGAGCGGTTGCGCTGGGTGCCGCCGTGGCTCTCGCCGCGCTGGCGGTCGCGGCGGGCGCCTGGTGGTTGCAGTCGGGCCGCCGGGTGAGCGTGCCCTGGGCCGGCGGCTTTCCGCCGTCGCGCCCGCCGGCAAGTTACGTGGGGCACGCGGCGTGCGGGCAGTGCCACCAGCAGGCCGAGCAACGTTGGCGGGGATCGCATCACGATCTCGCCATGCAGCCGGCGACGGACGCCAGCGTCGCCGGCGACTTCAACGACGCGCGCTTCGCGTACGCGGGCGTGACGTCGACCTTCTTCCGGCGTGACGGGAAATTCGTGGTGCGAACGGATGGCCCGGACGGCACGCTGCACGACTACGACGTCACGTATGCGTTCGGCACATCACCGCTCCAGCAGTACCTCATCGAATTCCCCGACGGCCGTCTCCAGGCGCTCGGCATCGCCTGGGACACGCGCCCGCGCGCACAGGGCGGGCAGCGATGGTTTCATCTCTACCCGGGCCAGAACGTGACCCACCGTGACGAGCTGCACTGGACGGGCCCCAGTCAGAACTGGAACTACATGTGCGCCGAGTGCCACTCGACGGGCGTGCGGAAAAACTACGACGCCAAGACGCGGCGGTTCAGCACCGCCTATGCCGAGGTGAGCGTCTCGTGCGAGGCGTGCCATGGACCCGGCTCGAACCACGTCGCGTGGGCGAAAAAGGACGGCAACTGGAGGAGTCTCGACGGAGGGACGAAGGGACTCGCCATCGCGCTCGACGAGCGCAAGGCCGTCACGTGGGCGATCGGCGCGGAGACGGGCAATGCGAAGCGGACGCCGCCAGGCAAGCCGACGCGCGAAGTCGAGCTGTGCGGGCGCTGCCACGCACGTCGCGGCCAGTTCTCCGACGACGACGGGCACGGCCGGCCGCTCGGCGACACCCACCGAGTCGCGTTGCTCGAGGATCGGCTCTACCACCCTGACGGGCAAATTCGCGACGAGGTGTACGAGTACGGCTCCTTTCTGCAGTCGAAGATGTTCAACCGTGGCGTGACGTGCTCGGACTGCCACGACCCGCACAGCGGCACGCTCCGCGCGCCTGGAAGCCAGGTGTGTCTCGCCTGCCATGCGAGCCAGAAGTACGAGACGCCGAAGCATCACTTCCACGCCGCCGGCTCGCGCGGCGCCGATTGCGTCGGGTGCCACATGCCGACCACCACCTACATGGTGATCGACCCGCGCCACGATCACAGCATCCGCGTCCCGCGGCCGGACCTCTCGGTGAAGCTCGGCGCGCCGAACGCGTGCACCGGCTGCCATAGCGGGCGCCCGGCCGAGTGGGCCGCCAAGCAGGTGGAGGTCTGGTACGGACACGCGCCGCGCGGATATCCACGCTACGCCGAGGCGTTCCGCACAGCCTCGATCGGAGGCCCCGGGGCGGGAGACCTGCTCCAGGCCGTGGCCCGCGACGGCGATCAGCCGGCCATCGCGCGGGCGAGCGCGCTCGCGCGCCTGGGCATTTTCCCGAGCCCGGCGGCTGGCGAGGTCGTCCGCGCGGGATTGAATGACCCTGATCCGCTCGTGCGCCGAGCCGCAGCGGGCGCGCTCGAAGGCGCCGAGCCGGCGCGTCGCGTCGAGCTGCTGGCCCCGCTGCTCGACGATCCCGTCCGCGCGGTGCGCATGCAAGCTGCGCGCGCGCTGGCCGGCGCGCCTCGGGAACGTCTGACAGACGCACAGCGGAAGGCTCTGGACCGGGGACTCGCGGAGTACGTTGCCGCCGAGCAGTTCAACGCCGATCGCCCGGAGTCGCACGTGAACCTCGGCCTGCTATACGCGGCCGAGCGGAAGGCCGCCGAAGCCGAGGAGGCGCTGAAAGTGGCACTGGAGGTCGACCCGCGCTTCGTCCCGGCGGCGGTGAACCTCGCCGACCTCTACCGAGCCACCGGCAGGGACGTGGAAGGGGAGCGTGTCTTGAGGGCCGCGATCGAGCGCGACCCTCGGAGCGCCCCGGCGCATCACGCCCTCGGACTGTTGCTCGTACGGCAGCAGCGCATGCCCGAGGCGTTGACAGAGCTGGAAGCAGCGGCGCGTCTGGCCCCCGAGAGCTCCCGGTACGGATACGTGTACGCGGTGGCGCTGAACGGGGCAGGACGGCCGAAGCAGGCGATGGAAACGCTCCTGCGCGTGCTCTCGCGCCATCCGTACGATCGCGAGACGCTCGCTGCGCTGATCGCCTACTCGCGCGAGCAGGCCAATCCGGCTCAGGCGCTGGCCTATACGCGGCGGCTCGCCGAGCTCGAGCCCGCGAACGCGGAGGTGCGACAACTCATCCAGCGGCTCGAGGCGGAGGCCCGGCGCTGACGTCGACTCCGTCCACGCCTCGAGCCTGGGAATCGCGAGGCCCCACCGATGCGCCTGAGTGGCACCGTTACCGGCCATCCATATATATAGGCGGTGGAGGTCGGGCCCCCACATGCGCCCAAGGTCGTATTGATCCCCGGGTCAGATGTGCACCTAATCAGCGACGATTTCGCAGGGCAAAGGAGCGGGTATGAAGGCGGCGATACGTGGCGGTGCTCTCGGTTCCATGCTTCTCGTGACGGTGGCGTGCGGACCGGCGAGTGTCCAGCGCGTGAGCGGGCCGAGCGGGGCACTGCCACGGCCCGACCGGATCCTCGTGTACGACTTCGCGGTGACGCCGGACGAGGTGAGGCTCGACTCAGGCCTCAGCACACAACTCGGCCAACTCTTCGGGAGTGGTCAGAATCCCGGGACATCCCGAACCGCCGAGGAAATCAAGATCGGGCATGCGGTGGCCAATGCCGTGGCCAACGCCCTCGTGAAAGAGCTCAACCAGTACGGGTTGCCGGCAGAGCGCGCACTCAGCGCGCCGTCTGCCGGTGGGCGCCTCCTCATGATCAAGGGGCAATTCGTTTCCATCGACGAGGGCAACCGCACCGAACGCGTGCTCATCGGCCTGGGCGCCGGACGAACCGGAGTTCAGGCCAGCGTGCAGGTGTATGAAGTCACGCCCGAGGGAATGCGCAACGTGGAGTCACTCCAGGCGGACGCCAAGAGCAGCTACAAGCCCGGCATGGCGCTAATGATGGGCGCCGATGGGTTGGCCGGAAATCTCTTGACGTCGGCCGTGGTGAGCGGCATCACCTCGGCGGCCGCCGAGGCGAGCTGGGACACCGTCAACTCGGACGGCAGTCGCCTGGCCAAGAACGTCGCCAAGAACCTGGGACAGTTCTTTGTGATCCAGGGGCGGATCTCACCGGAGGCGCTGCAATAGGATCCATCGTCTACCGTCCGGGGCGTGCGCCGTCGGCCACCGAGCACGCTCCGAACATGAGGAAGCCGCCGCCCTGAGAAAGGACGGCCCCCGACATGCCGCCGGAGTCTTCCACGATCACGACGTTCCAGGCGACTCCGCCAAGGTCCAGGTCTTCGCCGTGGAGCATCAATCGCCCCGCTCCGTGGCCCACCGCTGTGATGCGGACGGTACGGCCGGACGCGTCACCGCCGACGAGGCGACGTCCGACGTCGACCGAGAGGACCGAAGGGAGCGAGACCGTCTGCGCCGTTCCCCGGACACATATCGAGGGGTCGTCGCAGACCATCACGCTCTTGATCGCGCACTGCATCGGGGCCGACCCGTCGTACACCGGCGCCGCCTCCGCGGCGCACACGCTCGAGAACAGGATCGCAACGAGACCGAGGGCTCTCACGACGCCTCGCATTGTCGGGACGACGTGCATTGGGCGCCATTGGACCTAGGTCCTATGGCACCAGTCTCCTGACCGACCCGAAAATCCCGCATCGGAACCTGGGCCTTCGTCGTCTGGACGTTGCTTTCGATCCTCGGCGCGGCGGTTCACCCCCCGTCGGGCGAGGCGGCGGAACCCGTGTCTCCGCCGAAGAGTGCGACGACGCCCGTATCGGCCGCAATCCCGGTGGCGGAAGTGGCGACGCGGGCTGCGCAGGTGCCGAATCTCCTCCGGAGCGTCACCGAGCCCTTGGCCCCCGGCGCGGAGGTGGAGCTGATCCGCAAGCGTGTCCCCGAGCTCCGCGAGCAGATTGATCTCGAGGTTGCTGCGGCCTCGACCATCCTGCACGCCGACCCGACGCTGGACATGATCCAGGCGCAACAGCAGGTGTGGCAGCATCGGCTCCTGCAGACCAATGAGTGGCTGAGCCTGCTCACGCACCGGGCCAGCCTGCTTCAGGCTGCGCTCACTCGTCTGGCCGACCTCCAGCAGACCTGGCACGAGACCCTGGAGGTCTCCAAAGCCGCCAACGCGCCGGGGCCGGTGCTCGCGCAGATCGACGCCGTGTTGGCGGACATCGATGCGGCCAGAACGCCGATTGCGTCGGAGCGCACGGCGGTGCTGGATCTCCAGAGCGTCGTCGCGGAGGCGGTGGGCCGGGCGAGCACGGTCCTGGCGCAGTTCACCCAGGCTCAGAGGCGAGCCATGGGAGGAATGCTCGAGCGGGACAGCCCGCCCTTGTGGGCGGGCGAAGGATGGGCTCGTGCGCGCGCCGATCTGCCTGAGCGAATTCGAAGGATCGCCGTCGTCCGCTGGAACGACTACGTCCAGTACGTCCGCGATCCGTCGCGGGGCATGGCGCTGCACATCGCAATCTTGGCGATGCTCTCGGCGGTGTTCTGCGCGGCGCGGCGTGGACGACGCCGGTGGCGTGCGGTCGGCGATGACGAGCTGCAGACCATCGCGGTGTTCGACCGTCCGTACGCCGCGGCGCTGATCGTGGTCCTGCTGATCGCCTCTTCGCCGATGTACGGCGTGCCCCTCAGCGTACGCCGCCTTTGCGTGGTCCTGGCTCTCGTGCCGGTGATCCGATTGACCCGGCCCGTGATCGACCCGCGGCTCGTGTCCACGGTCTACGCCCTCGGCGTCCTGTTCGCGCTCGACAGCCTCCGGCAGGCCGTAGAACGCGTGTCCGTGCTCGAGCAGGCGATCCTCGAAGTCGAAATGCTCGCCGGGATCGTCGTGCTGGGACGCTCGTTGACCAGTGGATCGCTTCGGCTCCGGTCCGGTGCGGGTGCGGAGACCGAACGGGTGCGCGTGTTCCGGATCGGAGCCGGCCTCGTCGTCCTCACGCTCGCGGCCGGACTCGTGGCGGGGGCCACCGGCTACATGCGCCTGGCGCGGCTGCTCGCCTCCAGCGTATTCAGCGGCGGTGTCCTGGCGCTCACGCTCTACGCCTGCACCCGCGTGGCGACCGGCGTGGTGGCGCTCACGCTGCGCGTGTGGCCGCTGAACCTGCTTCAGATGGTCCAGCACCATCGCGACCAGCTGGAGCGCCGCGTCCACGGCGTCCTGATCGTGTTCGCGATCGGGGCGTGGGCCGCTCGCTTCCTCGACCGTATCGATCTCTTCCAACCGGCCTGGTCTCTGGGTGGTGCGATTCTCACGGCGAAGCTGGGACGCGGCTCGATCAGCTTCTCGGCGGGCGACGTGCTCGAGTTCGTCCTCACCGTGTGGCTGGCGTATCTGGTGTCCGCCTTCATCCGCTTCGTGCTGCGCGAAGATGTCTATCCGCGTACGCGGCTGACCCGCGGCATCTCCTACGCCATCTCGAGCCTGCTGAATTACGTGATCATCGCCCTCGGGTTCGCGCTGGCCTTGGGGGTGCTGGGGCTCGACCTGACCAGGGTGACCGTCCTGGTCGGCGCGTTCGGCGTCGGCATCGGCTTCGGGCTGCAGAGCGTGGTGAACAACTTCGTCTCGGGGCTGATCCTGCTTTTCGAGCGGCCAGTCCACGTGGGCGACATCGTCGAGGTCGGTGAGCTTTCGGGCGAGGTGTCCCGGATCGGCATACGCGCCAGCACCGTGCGGACCTGGCAGGGCGCCGAGATCATCGTCCCCAACGCCCAGCTCGTCACGGAGCGGGTGACCAACTGGACGCTCTCTGACCGGACGCGTCGCATCGATCTGCGCGTGGGCGTGGACTACGGCAGCGCGCCCGAGAAGGTGGTGGAGGTGCTGGAGGGGGTGGGGCGCGCGCATCCTCAGGTCTTGAAGGATCCGGCGCCCCAGGCTGTCTTCATCGCGTTCGGCGACAGCTCGATCAACTTCGAGCTGCGCGCCTGGACGAACCGTTTCGAGCGCTGGCCCAAGATCCAGACGGAGCTGGCTGTCGCGGTCTACGCGGCGCTTCCGGCGGCCGGGATGACGCTTCCCTTCCCCCAGCGGGAAGTGCGGATCCTGAACGACGCGGCTCGCTCACACTGATCGGTCGGTGACGCGGCGGCGCTGTCGGTCCTTCACCAGCGCACGCTCGATGGCATCGAGGAGTGCCTGGGCATCGAAGGGCTTGGGGAGGAAGTCCACGGCCCCGGCCTTCATCGCCCGCACGGCCATCGGGATATCGCCGTGGCCAGTGATGAAGATGACCGGGATGTCGTGGTGGCTTTCGACGAGCACCCGGTGCAGGTCGAGGCCGCTCTGGCCCGGCATCCTGACGTCGAGCACGAGACAGCCGGGACGATCGTAGTCGCCGCGGGCCAGGAAGTCTCGCGCCGACGCGAAGCTCTCGACGTTGTAGCCCGCGCATCCGAGCAGGCGTTCCAGGCCGCGGCGGACCGACGCATCGTCGTCGACGACCACGACCGTTGTCCGGCTCTCCGTCACTCCGACCCCTTGATGCTGACGGGCATCGCGAAGTGAAATGTGACCCCTCGGCCCGGATTGTTCGCGGCCCAGATGACGCCGCCGTGCGCCTCGATGAGGGACTTGGCGATGGAAAGCCCCATGCCCATTCCGGCGGGCTTGGTCGTGTAGAACGGCTCGAAGACGAGGTCGTGGGTGCCCTCGCGGAGTCCGGGCCCGGCATCCTGGACCGCCACATGCACAGCCTCCACGTCGGTGTACTGCGTGCGCACGACGATGCTCCCGTCGCCCTCGGCGCCGTCGGCCATCGCCTCCATGGCGTTGACGAGGAGGTTCAAGACCACTTGCTGCAACTGGACGCGGTCGCCGGTCACGGTCAGCGGTCGTGGATCGAGATCGAGCGTGATCGTGACGTTGCGAATGAGCGCATCACTGCTCAGGAGCCTTGCCACGTCACGGATGAGGGCGTTGAGGTCGAGGACGAGCTGGTGGGGGACGTCTTTCCTGAGCAGGTCGCGCAGGCGCTGGATGACCTCCCCCGCGCGCTTGTCGTCCGAGATGATGTCGGACACGATCGTCCGCAACTCTCCGAGGTCGGGCGGCGTGACGTCGAGGAACCGCTGGGCGGCCTGGGCGTTGGTCAGGATCCCGGTCAGCGGCTGGCTCAGCTCGTGAGCGAGTGAGGCGCTCAGCTCGCCCATCGTCGAGACGCGCGTGAAATGCGCCAGCTCCTGGCGGCTCCGCTGGAGCTCCAGCTCGGCGCGCTTCCGCTCGGTGACATCCGTGTGCGAGACGACCGCGCCGCCTTCCGGCCGGTTGAGCGGGACCACCGACATCGCAAACCAGCGGTCGGTGGTGGGACCGGAGCCGGAATATTCCAGAGCAAATCCCGTCATCGATCCGTCGAGCACCGCCTCGATCCCGGCCAGCGCCTCCCAGGCGTGAGGCGTGCCCTGCCGGGCTCTCTGTCGGCAGGTCTCGAGATAGTTGGCGCCCATGCCGATCCCGGCATACGTCGCCGCGTTGCTTTCGCGGCCGAACCGCGTCCAGCTCTCGTTGACGGCGATGACGCGGCCGTCCCGGTCCACCACCGCGACGCCGTTGCTCAACGAGGCGAGAATGGCCGACTTCATCAGCTCGCTCGCCCCCAGAGCATCCACCGTCTCCTTGCGCGCCAGAGCGCTGGCGAAGACCTCGGCAACGAGTCGCAGCCACTGGACCTGCTCCTCCGGCCAGGCCCGATCGGCAGCGAGCGCATCGAACGCGAGGCCGCCGAGCACGCGGCCGCCGGCCACCAGCGGGATGGTCAGCTGCGAGCTGACGCGTCCCTGCCCGCGTGCGTCCTCGTCCTTCGGCGGTTCGTCACGATGGTTCTCCGTGCGCGGGAGGACAAAGGGCTGCTCGCTGAACAGCCGCTCGACGGTTTCGGGAAAACTGCGAATGACGATGCTCCGAGGCCCCGGATCGATTCCCGGAGCGACCCAGCAGTGGGAAACCGTCAGAAGCTCATTGTCTTCGGAGAGCCGGAGAAGAGCGGCGCGCTCCAGCCCGAGAAACTCGCCGAGACGTCGGAGCCACGTTCTGAACGACTCGTCCATCTCGGAGCTGGGAAGGTGCACGAACGCGCCGGAGAGGCGGGAGAGCAACTCCTCGAAGCGGAGGCGCTCGCTCAGGGCTTTCTCGGCTCGTCGTCGTTCTTCGATCAGCGCCGCCAGATACATGAGCGGGATCGCCAGGATGCTCACGACGATCTGGAGGGCCAGGACACTTTCCGCCCGCAGCGGCACCGGAAACGATCCACGACCGTGCGTGGCCGCCCAGATTGCAACGAGCACCGACGCCAGCAGGGACAGGCTGGCCCCCGAGGAACCGAAGCGCAGCGCGGCCCATAAGACGAACGGCACGATGAAGGTCAGCGGGGGAACCGGCACGCCCGGGATCGGGTATGCGCCCGCCTGGGGTTCGACGAAGACCGCGACGAGGGAGCCGAGGAGTCCCGCGGTCAGCAGGACGGCCTCGGCTTTGTTTCGAAGGGGCGCACGACGGATCCAGGCTGGGGCACCCGTGATCAGCACCACGATCGCCGGCACGAGCGTGAGCTCGGTCAGGACGTTGGAGAAGAATCGGGTCCGCCAGACGAACCAGTAGGGCTCATCCCGCAGCGCTGTGACGGCCGCGGCATCCACGAACGACGAGACGAACGGCGCGACGAGAACGGCGCCGACGATGAAGGCGACCACCCGGCGCAGCGTGTCGAAGTGGGTCGGCGCATCGCTGAATCGGCGCACGCAGATCGCGGCCAGCAACGCCTCGCTGCAATTGGTGACGAAGAGCGAGAGCACCAGCGGGAACGGAAATACCCCCAGCTCTGCCACCAGATGCGCCGGGAGCGCCGCCAGCAGGTAGATCCCCCACCGCCTCGGCGCTGAGAGCAGGAGCGTGGCGGTCAAGATCGAGTTGGGTGGCCACAGGAGGGAGGGAGTCGCCGGTGGGAACCGGAGGATGAACCCCACATTCGCCCCGACGTAATAGGCGGCACAGACCAGGAGCGCGGTCGCCAGGATCGGCCCCGCGTCAGCACGGCGCTTCATCGCGGTGACCATGGTAACCGAATCTCGCCGGCAAGGCGGCGCCCACCGACGAGGCGGCTCCCATAGGACCAAGGTCCAATGGCGGAGCGCAGCGCCGTACGCGAACGTGACTGTTCATGTCCGTGGCAGAGACGAAGGAGCGAGTCGCCGCCAGCATCGCCCGGGCGCGCACCGACCTGGAACAGGCGCTGGCCGACCTCGAGCACTTGCCGGAGGTGGACGCGCGAGCCGTCGCCTTTGCCGCGCACGCGCTCGGGAACTACCTGGCCGTCACGGGCGGGACCGCGGACTTGCTGCTCGGGAGCCTCGCGGACCATCCCGACCGCCAGGTTCGCTTGTGGCTCGAAGGCATCAGCCACGCCACGAATTTGATGACCCATCTCGCGACGGAGCTCTTGCGGCACGCCTCGAAGACGTATCAGCCCCGGCTCAGCTTCGAGCCGGTCGACGTATCCGTCTTGATCGAGCGCGTCTGCCACTTCTACCGACGAAAAGCTGCCGAGAAGCAGATCAGCATCACGCCGGACCTCCACGTCGAGGAGCCGGACGCTCGGGCGGACCGGGTGGCTGTGGCCGTGGTCATGGACAACCTGCTCTCGAACGCGATCAAGTACTCGCCGCATGGCCGGGTCGTGCGAGTGTTCGTCCGGGCCGAACCCGGCTTCCTCGTGTGCAGCGTGCAGGACGAGGGGCCGGGGATCAGCGAAGAGGACCAGGCGAAGCTCTTCCGTCGCGGCGTCCGTCTGAGCAGTGTGCCGACGGGGTATGAAGAGTCCACCGGATATGGACTCGCCGTGGCCAAGGAACTGATCGACGCGATGGGCGGGACGATCTGGTGCGAGAGCCGGCTCGGGCACGGCGCGCGATTCTCGTTCCGACTGCCCAAGTACCGCGAAGAGGATTGTCTAGGTAGGTAGGACCAAGGTCCAATACCGGACCTCCCCGCCGAATGAAACCATGTCCGCCGCGCGGCAGACCTTCACGCGCCCGGAGGGAGGATTCATGGTCATTCGGAGGACCGTCAGGATCGGTGTCTACGTCGCGACGGTGGGCCTCACGGCGCAACTGGCCGCCACCTGCGCCTGGGGTCAGCAGCTCTACATCTATCCGCAGCGCGGACAGAGCTTCGACCAGCAGGCCGTCGACAAGGCCGAGTGTCAGCGATGGGCAACGGAGCAGACGGGTTACAACCCGGCGACGCCGCCGCCTCCTCCGATGGCTGCGGCGCCTCAGGGTGGGATGTTTCGTGGCGCGTTTGGCGGTGCCGCCCTCGGCGCGATCGGTGGCGCCATCGGTGGCGATGCCGGCAAGGGCGCGGCCATCGGCGCCGGCGTGGGCGGGCTGTTCGGCGGCTTCCGTCGCATGCGGGCGATGGAGGAAGAACAGGCGCAGATGGCGAGCTACCACGCCCAGACCTCCCAGGCGACTGGCGGCTTCAATCGCGCGTACAGCGCGTGTCTCCAGGGTCGCGGATACACCGTGCAATGAGCGTGACGGCCGCCCTCGCCACCGCATGGCAGCTTCGCGTCGATCGCTCGCGGAGCGAAACGTTGCTCCTCCATCTGGAGGGTCAGTGGACGCTCGCGTCCAGGCTTCCGCACGCCGCCGAGGTGCTGAATCAGGCGACCACGGACGGTCACGTCGCGCACGTGAGCTTCGACTCCACCGGTCTGGAGGCGTGGGACAGCGGCTTCATCATCTTCCTCCGGGCGTTCCTCGCCGAGACGAGCCGGTCCCTCATCACGTGCGACCTCAGCGGCCTTCCCGAAGGTGTCAGACGCCTGCTGGCGCTGACCACCGCGGTGCCGGAGCGGAAGGACATGGGCCGCCAGGCCGGGCGGACATCGATGCTGGCCCGCATCGGGATCGCCACGGTAGGCGCGTGTCGGGCGGGAACCGAGCTCTTGGCCTTCCTCGGCGAGGCGTTCAAGAGCATGCTGCGACTGTTCGCCGGCAAGGCTCGGTTCCAGCGCTCCGAGCTGTTTCTGATCCTGCAGGAGGTCGGCGCCCAGGCGTTGCCGATCGTCTCGCTCATCAGCTTCCTGGTCGGGGTCATCCTCGCCTACGTCGGCGCGCTGCAACTGCGGCAGTTCGGGGCCCAGGCCTACGTCGCGGATCTGGTCGGAGTCGCGATGACGCGTGAGATGGGCGCGATGATGGCCGCCATCATCATGGCCGGCCGCACCGGCGCCGCATTCGCCGCCCAGCTGGGGACGATGCAGGTCAACGAGGAGATCGACGCGCTGGCGACCATGGGAATTCCGGCGATGGACTTCCTCGTCCTGCCCCGGATGCTGGCGCTCGCGCTGATGATGCCGCTGCTGGGCGTCTACGCCGATCTGCTGGGCGTGCTCGGCGGCGCCGTCGTCGGCATCGGCATGCTCGACCTCGGGAGCGCCGAGTACTACTACCGGACGATCCAGGCGATCGGCCTCGACGACTTCGCCGCGGGAATCGTCAAGGCCTCGGTGTTCGGCGTCCTCGTGGCGATCGCCGGCTGTCTGCGCGGGATGCAGTGCGGGCGCAGCTCGGCCGCGGTCGGTGCCGCCGCGACGTCGGCCGTCGTCACCGGGATCGTCTTCATCATCGTGTCGGATGCCGTCATGACGGTCATCTTCGAGCGGCTCGGGTTCTGAACGTGACGACGGTGACCACGGTCGGCGAGGTGGTGGCGGCGCCGCCCGGCGTGCCGGCAACGACCCGCATCGAGGTCCGAGAGCTCGACATGATGTACGGAGAGCGGGTGATCCAGCGCAACCTCAACTTCACCGTCCAGAGGGGCGACATCTTCGTGATCATGGGCGGCAGCGGCTGTGGCAAGAGCACGCTGCTCCGGCACATGATCGGGCTCGTCGAGCCGGCGCGCGGAGACGTGTTCTACGACGGCGCGAGCTTCTGGGGCGCGGAGTCACGCGAGCGCAACCGGATCCTGCGCCGGCTCGGAGTTCTGTACCAGAGTGGCGCGCTCTGGAGCTCCATGACGCTGGCCGAGAACGTCAGCCTGCCACTCGAAGAGTTTATGGACCTGACCAGGGTCGAGGTCCGCGAGGTTGCCTCGCTCAAGCTCGCGCTGGTCGGCCTCGCCGGGTTCGAGGACTACTATCCGTCGGAGATCAGCGGGGGGATGCGGAAGCGGGCGGGGCTCGCCCGCGCCATGGCTCTGGACCCGGACATCCTGTTCTTCGACGAGCCCTCGGCCGGCCTCGACCCGATCAGCTCGCGGCTCCTCGACGACCTGATCCTCGAATTGCGGGACAGCCTGGGCGCGACCGTCGTGATGGTGACGCACGAGCTGCCGAGCATCTTCGCGATCGCCAACAACTCGGTGTTCCTCGACGCCGAGACGAAGACGATGATCGCAGCCGGCCATCCCCGGACGCTGCTGCAGGAATGCCGGGACCCCAAGGTCCACCGATTTCTCACCCGAGGCGAAGCGGAGGAGTAGCGCATGGCACGAAAAACAAACCCGGCCCTCATCGGCGCCTTCGTAGTGGGCGCGGTCGTGCTGGCCGTGGCCGCGCTCGTGGTATTCGGTGGCGGCAAGTTCTTTCGTCAGACGCAACCCATCGTCGCCTACTTCGATGGGTCTCTCAAAGGGATCGCCATCGGGGCGCCGGTGACCTTCAACGGGGTCAAGGTCGGCTCGGTCACCGACTTCAAGGTTGTGGTCGACGCGAAGGCGAGCACGATCCGGACGCCCGTCTTCTTCGAGATCGACGCCGATCGTCTCCAGGAAGCGTCCGGAGTCGCGATCAAGTTCCAGAAGGGAGCTCCCGGGCTCAAGATACTCGTCGAGCGTGGTCTGCGCGCTCAGCTCGAGGTCCAGAGCCTCGTGACCGGCCAGCTCGAGGTCGCACTCAACTTCTATCCCGACACTCCGGTCAGGCTCACCGGCCTGTCCAAGGACTACCCGGAGATGCCGACGATTCCGTCGAGCCTCGACAAGCTGGCGCGGACGCTCGAGAACCTTCCGGTCGACGCGCTCATCGCCGACCTGAGGCATACCCTGGACTCCATCAACGCCCTGGCCAGCGCACCCGAGATCAAAACCGTCCTGCTCAGCGTGAACAAAGCCGTCACTGGCTTCGACGCGCTCGTCCACCGAGTCGACGGCGCCGTGACACCGCTGATGGCCAGCATCGACAAGACGGCCGAGACGGCGCGAACCACCATGGAGACGGCTCGAACCACTCTCGTGGATCTTCGACAGGTTGCCGCGCGCCTCGGACCGGCGGTCGAGGCCACGCTCAAGGACTATCAGAAGCTCGCCGTCAACGTCGACGCCCAGGTCGGGCCGCTGGTGGCATCGATCCAGAAGGCCGCGGCGTCGGCGGAGTCCACGCTCGGCCAGGCCCAGCGAACGGTCGCCGTCGTCGACGCCGCGCTGAACACCGATTCGCCGCTGCGTTACGACCTCGCGAACGCGCTGCGCGAGGTCCAGGGGGCCGCCCGCTCGCTGCGTGTCCTCACCGATTACCTGGAGCAGCACCCGGAGGCCGTGATCATGGGCAAGCGTAGTAACGGGGCGCCGCGATGAGCCGGTTTGGGACGTCACGAGCCGCGCTCACCCTGGCCGTCGTGGGCGGGAGCCTGGCGCTACTCGCCGGCTGCGGAAGCTCGCCGGACACGCGATTCTACACGCTCGCGACCGTCCCCCCGATCACCAAGACCGCCGATCGCTCGTCCACACCTCAGGTCGGCGTCGGCATCCGATCGGTCGTGCTTCCGGCCGACCTCGACCGGCCTCAGATCGTGACCAGGACCGGCCCGAACACGGTCCACCTCGCCGAGTTCGACCGCTGGTCTTCACCGCTCCGCGAGAGTGTGGCCAACGTGATCGCAGAGAATCTCTCGGTGTTACTGCCAGCCGATCGGGTGGCCGTGTATCCATGGCCGCCCGGCGTG
Source organism: Candidatus Rokuibacteriota bacterium (assembly GCA_003220615.1). Classification (GTDB taxonomy): domain Bacteria; phylum Methylomirabilota; class Methylomirabilia; order Rokubacteriales; family CSP1-6; genus 40CM-68-15. Next base: position 19,239 of record QHTB01000177.1, on the reverse strand, counting down.
TCCATCGACTACCAGGTGATCGTCGAGGTCACCCGCCTCGAATTACGGATGGACGGCCCGTGCGCGCTCGACGCGTGGTGGCGCATCCAGGCGAAAGACCAGGAGTCCGTCGTTGGTCGCTCGAGCCTCAGCGATATGGCGGGTCACGACTACGCGTCGGTGGTGGCGGCCAAGAGCCGGCTCGTCGGCGCCCTCAGTGGCGAGATTGCGGCGGCGATCCGGAATGGCAGCCCCGTGACCCGACAGAACCGGAACTGAAATGGGGGACACACGTATGAACACCCTGAAGGCAGTCGGTCTTCTCGTTCTGGCCAGCTGGCTCGTCGCTCCCGCGACGCCCGCGGCAGCGCAATCCCCCGCGGCAGTGCAATCCTATGACGGCTCCAAGCCACTGCTCTGCGCCATGATGGCGATGTGGGAATGTGACGGCACCGGGCAGTGTGAGCGGCGGCCGGTCGAGAGCAGGAACCTACCGACCTTCGTCATCGTCGATGCCGTCAAGCGGACACTGATCGGGATGGGCCCTTCTGAGGAGCGCCGCACCGAGATCACGTCCTCGACGCGTCTCGACGGCCGACTGATCCTCCAGGGCGGAGACTCCGGGCGGGGCTGGAGCGCGACGATCGCTCAGAACACGGGAAAGATGGCCCTTGCCGTCGTCGATCACGACGTCACGTTCTCAGTCTTCGGTGCCTGCACCCCGCGCTGAAACATCACGCGTATCGTCGTTGTCGAGATAGCCCAACTGCTTCGCGCGTGTTCGGATGTTCCGGAGTCGCGTGCGCTGTTCGGCTTGCGTCCGCCGTGGCGGCACCAACGCGCCTCGTCAACTGAAGAACTCGACCAGCCCCGTTTCGAGGTTGTACATCGCTCCGACAGTCCTGACCGCACCCGAGGTCTCTAGGTCGGCCAGGATCGCACTGCGCCGACGGATGTCTGCCATAGTCAACTCGACGTTCTTCCGCGCCACCGCGTCCACAAAGTCGTAGTTCTTCCCCGAGCGTTCGCCCTGATACCGGGTTGCCTCCACGGCGGGGCGGATCTTGGCGAGCAGGCCGGTGAGTTTGCCGAGCTGCACCTTGTCGATCGCGCCTTTGATCGCGCCGCATGCCGTGTGCCCCATCACCAGCACGACCTTCGCGCCGGCGACCTTGCACGCGAACTCCATGCTTCCGACGATGTCGTCGTTGGCGATGTTGCCGGCCACGCGCGCATTGAAGCAGTCGCCGATGCCCAGATCCATGATCGTCTCGGCGGGCGCACGGGAATCGATGCAGCTCAGGATCACTGCTGCGGGATATTGACCCTTGGCGCTTCCTTTCTGCTGGGCCAGGTAGTCGTGCGGGGACTCCTGTCCCAGGCGAAAGCGCTCATTACCCTTCTTCATCAGCGCGATGATGTCGTCCGGCGTCAGCTTGTCGCGCTGCGCCCTGGTCAGCGCGGCAGCGTACACGACGCGGCCGACGGGGGCTACGCCGAGGATCGTGGCGACGGCCGCGATGCCGGTGATCGAGAGAAAGCCGCGTCGGTTCATACGATCGTCTCCGCCCGGAGTCATGCCCCCTTCCAGCGACATCATTGGCGTTCGGAGGGATGCCGTTGGTGGAAGGCCAGCGTCATGGCTAAAGAGCAAAACAGGAGGCGCCAGCGCCCGCTATAAGACCTTGGTCTCATCCGGGGACGTGTCGCTGGTCATACGACTTCGATCGACGTGCTCGTCGTGAAGCGCGGTATCACCGTCGCGACGCGCGGCTCGACCGCGTGGCTCGCAAGCTGAGGCTTCAAAAATAGTCAGGAGGATGCCTATGTTCAAGCACGCATATGTCGTCGTGTCCGTGGTGGCGCTGGCAATGGGTGTCATGGCTTCGCTGGCGCCGAGCCCGGCCCTGGCGGCCTCGCCAGAGGGCTTGGAGTCTGACGCCCAGGCCGCGCTCAAGTCTTTATACGGCTCCACGCCGACCGCCAAGACGCTCGGGGATGCGGCCAAAGGCATCATGGTCTTCCCGAACATTGTCAAAGCGGGGTTCATCTTCGGTGCTCAGTACGGGGAAGGTGAATTGCTGAAGCGCGACCAGATGGCCGGTATACAAGGCTTCGCGTACGCGATGTTTTTCATGACGGACTCAGCGTTGAACTACCTCGAGAACAGCGCGGGTTTCGAGCTTGGAGTAGGCCCGAACATCGTTGTCGTGGATGCCGGAATGGCCAAGACCCTCACGACGACGACCGGCCGCGACGATGTCTACGCGTTCATCTTTGGCCAGAAGGGGCTGATGGCGGGGATCGGCTTGCAGGGTTCGAAAATCACCCGAGTCAGTCGGTGACGTCGACAGCGCGCATCACATTGAGACGGCGAAGCCCTTTGCCAGGGCCGAGGTCGTCAGCACCGGCAAAGGGCTTCTGGACCGTGTAGCCCGCCTACTCCACGGGAAGTTCAGCCACCGTCGCTCTGCCGGTCGTCAGCGCCTTGAAATTCGTGGCGGCGCGCTTGGCGAAGAAGTCCATGGCGTTCTGAGCATCGCCCCACTCGACCTGCGCCGCCGCCTTGATGCTGCCTCCCCCCATGGCCCGGCCCACCGCCGCCGAGAGCAGTTGCCCGGTCGCGGCATCCGTCAGCTTCATCTCGGCCTGGAGACCGCCGGCAAAGACCTGCTTGTCGGTGGCCATGGACTGGACGGCGTTGAGAAGACGCATCTGCGGCACGATGACCGAGATGGTCCGCATGCCGGGCGTGGCTGCCTCGGCGTCAGTGATCGCCACCTGGAGCCTCACGACATCGGGTGCCGGCGTGGTGACGATCTCGAATTGCTGCGCGAATTCCTTCTCGAGAGCGCCCCTGAAATAGGTGGCCAACGCCTGCTGGTCCGGCGGCTTCACCTTGGTGGTATCGTCGCCCCAGAACGTGACGGGCTCGATGATGATCTTGGTGTACTGGCGCCACTGCGCTGACGGGTTGAAGTACCGGAGGCCGACCTGGCCCTTCGAGATGTCGCCCGGCGTCAGTAGACTAGCGTCCTTGCCAAGGAAACCGCTGTCCGGAGTCTTCGTCACGGACCTCATCTCGGTCACGGCGCAGCCTGTCGCCATCAGGGCAAGGCACAATGCCGCGGTCAACGCCTGGATCGTCTTCATGACCTGACTACCTCCGTTCATGAGGGTCACTGAGCGGTCGCTGTCTGGATGCCTTCGTGCACTTTCCATCCGAGCGCTTCGAACTCCCGCTTCGCGCGGGGTGACATCTTGCCGGTGATCGCCTTCAGACCCTGCGCGCGGGCGAAGGTGCTGATCGGCTCGGTCCACGAGACGTCGTCGACCGGCGGCAGTCCTCCCGACGATCGTTCTCTGTGCCGTCACCAGCAGCCTCGAGACCCATTCGTGGTGATGACCATCCGTTCGCTCCCTCCTGTGGACGCTCGATTCGGAGCGGATGGTAGGTGTCTGCAGGGAGAAGCCGCCATAGGACCTAGGTCGTACGGCGGCTCTCCGGGCAACCGACGATCACCGCGCGCGAGCGGCTTGTCCGGCGATACGGCGAAGGTACGCGGGTCGTGACCATCGCGATCGATGCGCCAGTAGGACCAAGGTCCGATACCGGACGAGGTTGGGTGTGTTTACCGTGCGAGGCCAGACAGTTGGAGCAGGGGGGAGACGCCGATGAAGTCATGGACGGCCGAGATCGTGGTGAGCGCGGTGGTCGCGCTGGTGCTGGGCGGCTGCGCGACCTCGCAAGAGTGGAGCGACTGGAAGAGCCACCCCACGCACTTCGCCTCGGGGGAGCACTTCGCGTTTTCGATGAGGACGAGCGACGGCGCCACGCAGGTGCGCCGCAGCGACATCGAGATCGCGCGGGCGCAGAACTGGTGGGGCAAGGCCATCACGGTGGCCCAGAGTCAAGTGGTGGCGCGGTAGTGATGACCAGACGGAGGGACACTATGCGTGCGTGGCTGCGTCCGAGTGCGGTCCTCGTCACTCTGCTCGCCTTCGCGTTGGTTGGGGCCTGCGCCAAGCGCCCCAACCTGACGGTCGCCTCGGCCCCGGCGCCCGTTCCACCGCCGGCGCCGAACGTCGCGACGGTGGTCACCGAGACGCAAACGACCGTGATCGAGACGCCGGCGCCGCCGCCGGCGGCCCCCGTGCAGGTCGCCACCGCGGCCCCGCTGCCGCCGCCGAAGGACTTCGCGCCGAATCCGGCGCTGACGCGGATCCACTTCGACTTCGACAAGGCCGAGATCAGGCCGGGCGACGCGCAGACGCTCGATACCAACGCGAACTGGCTGCGCGAGCACCCCGAGCAGCTGGTCCTGATCGAGGGCCATTGCGACGAGCGGGGCACGGCCGAATACAACCTGGCCCTGGGGGACCGGCGGGCCAAGAGCACCATGAACTACCTCGCCTCCCGGGGCGTGTCCACCGACCGGATGTCGATCATCTCGTACGGCGAGGAGCGTCCCGTCTGCACGGAGAAGAACGAGGCGTGCTGGAGCAAGAACCGGCGGGCGATGTTCCTGTCGAAGGAGCGCTGATCGGAGGCCGCGCGCGCCTGTAGCACCGAACGGTCTACAGGCGCACGCCTTCTGGTCGGAGGGGCCGATGCACCCGTACGGCGCACCGAGTAACCGTGTCCAGTACGCTGACGTGACCGGTCCCGGCATCGTCTACGTCGTCGACGACGATGACTCCGTGCTCAAGGCGCTGGAACGACTGATGCATTCCGCTGGCCTCGAGGTGGAGACGTTCTCTTCGGCGTCCGCGTTCATGAAGCGCAAGGTGTCGGACCTCCCCGCGTGCGTCGTGCTCGACATTCGGCTCAGGGGAAAGACCGGATTGGATCTCCAGTCCGACCTCGGCGAGGCTCAACGGTCCCTGCCGATCATCTTCCTCACTGGCCACGGTGACATCCCGATGACCGTCCGGGCAATGAAGGGAGGCGCCTTCGACTTCCTCCAGAAGCCGTGTGATGATCGCGAGCTTCTCGACGCCATCGCGCGCGCGCTGGCCCAGAGCCGCGGGAGCCAGGCGGAAACCGCCGAACGCCAGGAGCTCCAGCGCCGCGTCGACACCCTCACGCCGCGGGAGCGTGAGGTGCTCGCACGCGTCGTCACCGGGAAGCTCAACCGGCAAATCGCGGTGGAGCTCGCCGCGGCCGAGAAGACGATCAAGGTCCACCGCGGCCGTATGATGAAGAAGATGCGAGCAGAATCGGTCGCCGAACTGGTCGTGATGGCGCAGAAGATCAGCCTCATCGCATAGACCACCGGGACGTTTTCGGCGGCGGGCCATTCATCGCCGACCACTACCGAGTGATGTACGCGATCGTGAACCACCACTGCGTGGTGTATGCCACCATTCCTCGGTGCATCCAGGGCGCTGAAATCGTCACCGTCGATGAATCGCTGATGTACAATTCCCGGCCGCGGGCAACGATGTCCCGTGACTGGGATGTGCAATCGGACAACTTCCACGATGACGGGAGGGGCGCGCCGTCGCCCGCTTCGCGCCGGTGTGATTGCTGGTCTCGTCGCGCTGTTCAGCATCGTGATCCCCGTCCTCGCAGCGGCTGACGACAGCCTGCCGTCACGGAAGCAAGTCCTGCTCCTGTCCGCATCGTTGTGGGAGTCGTACCGCTGGCACATCGTCGCCGTCGTCGGACTGATCGGTGCTCAAGGAGTGCTCATCGGCGCCCTCCTGCTCCAGCACGGCCGGCGCCGGCGCGCCGAGACGGTCGTCCGGGAGCGGCTCGACTTCGAAACACTCGTGTCCGACCTCTCGGCGAGGTTCGTGGATCTCCGCGGGGCGGAGGTCGACGAGGGTATCGCCCGCGGGCTGCGCCGTGTCGGCGAGCATCTCGGGCTCGACAACGCGCTGATCCTGGAGTTCAGCGCCGACGATCGGGCCGTGCATTTGACCCACCAGTGGACGGCGCCCGGTGTGCCTTCGCCTCGGCCCTCGATGGAGCTCGATCGGTTCCCATGGTCGGTCGAGCGCGTGCGTCGCGGCGAGATCGTCCGCTTCTCCAAGCTCGACGAGCTTCCCGAGGCCGCCGCAGTCGATCGAGAAGAGCTCGCGGCCCTGGGCATCAAATCGGTGGTGGGGATTCCGCTCGCTGCGGCCGGGACGGCCATGGGCGTGCTCACCTTGAGCACGCTTCGTCGGGCGCAGGAATGGTCGGACGACCTCGTCCAACGCCTCGAGTTCGTCGGCGGCATCTTTTCGAGCGCGCTGTTGCGCCAGCGCGGGGAGATCGAGCTTCGGAAGCTACGCCGCGACCTCACCCACGTGGGTCGCGTGGCGACGATGGGTGAGTTGACGGCGTCGATCGCCCACGAGCTGAACCAGCCGCTCACGGCCATCCTGAGTAACGCGCAGGTCGCCGAGCGATTGATCGACAGCGGCGTCGATGCCAAGGATCTTCGCGAGATCGTCTCCGACATCGTGGCCGACGACAAGCGAGCCATCGATGTGATCCACCGCCTGCGGGCCTTCTTCAAAAAGGACGACACGAACCAGCGACCGCTCGACGTCAATGCCGTCATTCAGGACGTGGTCAGCCTGGTACGGAGCGACGCGACCACCCGGGGGGTGTCCATCGATCTCGAGCTCGAGGCCGGATTGCCCGTGGTCCTCGCCGATCGCGTTCAGCTCCAGCAGGTCGTCCTCAACTTGATCATGAATGGCCTCGATGCCATGCGGACCAGCGACGATCGTCGCCTCGCCATCGCGACCCGCGTCAGCGCCGACGGCGTCGTACGCGTCTCGGTGAGCGACCGTGGCAGCGGGGTCGCCGAGTGCGAGCTGCCGCTGGTCTTCGAGCCGTTCTACACGACGAAGCCTCAGGGCCTCGGGATGGGACTCTCGATCGCCCGGTCCCTGGTCGAGGCTCACGGTGGTCGGCTGTGGGCACAGAACAATTCGAACGGCGGCGCGACCTTCTCGTTCACGCTGCCGCTCTCGAAGGAGAGGCCCAGCTCGAGCGGCTGACCGCTTCCTGATCCCCACCAGCGGCTCCACCATGGGCGGGGGTGGGACCAAGGTCCTATTTCTCGCTGCTCGCGGTTATCACTACAGTCCGTTCGAGTCGTCCGCGGCGGCGGGGTGTCGTGTGCCCGCGGAACTGGTGAAGCCCCATCTGGGCTGGGAGACCTGAACCATGCTGATTTCTCCACGAGGGCCTCAACCCGGGACGCCGTGGGGCGGCTGCCTGGCCGGCATCGCCTTGCTGGTCGCGATCACCGGATGCCAGCAGCGAGACGCCACTGCAGCAAAGCAACCCCCGGCCCCACCCCCACCCGCCGTCATCGTCGCCGAGATCCAGCAGCGCAGCGTCCAGGTCTCCGCCGAGTTCGTGGCCCAGACGCAGGGCGTTCCCACCGTCGAGATCCGGGCTCGAGTCCAGGGCGTTCTCGAGCAGGTGCGGTTCAAGGAGGGCTCCGAGGTTCAGCGTGGCCAGGTGCTGTTCGTGATCCAGCAGGACGAATACCGGGCGGCGTTGCAGTCGGCCCGCGCCCAGCTCGCCAAAGCGCAGGCCGACCTGACTCGCGCCAAGGACGCCTCGGTCGTGGATCGTGCGCGCGCCCAGCTCGATCAGGCGAAGGCTGATCTCGGGAAGAACCAGGCCGACGTTGCGCGCTACCGTCCTCTGGTCAAGGAGCAGGCGATTCCGCAGCAGGACCTGGACACCGCCGTCTCTCGTGAGCAGGCGGCCGGAGCCGGGGTTCAGGCGGCTGAAGCCGGGCTCAAGGACACCGTCCTGAGTCAGCGCACCAGCATTCAGCTCGCCGAGGCGGCCGTCGAAGCGGGCAAGGCCGCCGTGATTCAGGCCGACCTGAACCTCAGGTACACCACCGTGCAGTCGCCGATCTCGGGGATCATCAGCAAGGTCGCCATCGACACTGGCAACCTCGTCGGCAAAGGGGAGCCGACACTGCTCGCCACGGTCTCGTCGATCCACCCGATCTTCGTGGATTTCGCCATTTCCGAGGCGGACCTCTTGCGGCTGGTCAAGCGGGTGCCCGGGCTGGGCCGCGGAGAGGTGCCGCCGGATCGTGCGCCCACGCTCGAGCTGATCCTGGCCGACGGCAGTGTGTTTCCACACAAGGGCCGAGCGATCTTCATCGACCGGGCGATCGACTTGAAGACCGGGACCATCCAGGTCCGCGCCGAGTTCCCCAATCCCGACCGGATGCTGCGCCCCGGTCAGTTCGGCCGCGTGCGCGTCGTCACCGAGGAAGTGCCCGACGCGATTCTCGTGCCGCAGATCGCAGTGCAGGAGCTGCAGGGCGCGAAGACGGTGTTGGTGGTCGAGGAGGGTGACAAGGTCGCGCTGCGCACCGTGACGCCGCGCGAGAGCTACGGCCAGTTCTACATCGTCTCGACCGGACTCAAGCCCGGGGAGCGGGTCATCGTCGAAGGCATCCAGAAGGCGCGGCCGGGAATGCAGGTCAAGCCCGAGCTCAAAGCGGACCCGGACGGAAAGCCACCGGTGGCTCCACCTCCAGTGGCTCCACCTCAGCCGGCCCCGCCGGCAGCGAAGTCGAAGGGCGGGAGCTAGAGCGCCGTGGCCGAGTTCTTCATCCGCCGACCGATCGTCGCGATCGTCATCGCGATCCTCACCGTTCTGCTCGGCACCTACTCACTCCTCCGACTCAGCTTCGAGCAATATCCGTTCCTGGCGCCACCCACGATCCGGGTCACGGCCAACTACCCCGGTGCCTCGGCGTTGGCGGTCGAGCAGTCCGTGGCCACGCCGATCGAGCAGGAGGTGAACGGCGTCGACCGGATGATCTACATGAAGTCGTCGAACACCAGCGACGGCCGCATGCTGCTCGACGTGAACTTCGAGGTCGGCGTCGACCAGGACACCGCCAACGTGCTGACCCAGAACCGGGTCTCCTCCGCCCAGGCGCGCCTGCCGCAGGACGTCGTGGCCCAGGGCGTCACCGTGAAGAAGCAGAGCCCCAGCATCCTCATGCTGATCTCGCTCTACTCGCCCGAGGGGAGCTACGACGCGAACTTCCTGATCAACTATGCCTCGATCAATCTGCGTGACCAGCTCTTGCGGATCCCTGGCATCGCCCAGGTCGATCTCTTTGGCGGCACCGACTACGGCCTGCGAATCTGGCTTCGGCCCGACAAGCTCGCCAAGCTGGGTCTGACCCCGTCAGACGTGATCTCCGCCGTCAAGGACCAGAATCTCCAGGCGCCAGCCGGCCGGATCGGACAGGCGCCGACGCCCGCCGACCAGGCGTTCACCTTCACGGTGAGCGCGCCGGGTCGCCTCGTGACCACGGACGAGTTCGAGAACATCATCATCCGTGAGTCGTCCACCGGATCGGTGGTGCGCATCCGCGACGTGGGGCGTGCCGAGCTGGGCAGCCAGGATTACAACTCGTTCGGCCGGCTGAACGGCAAGCCCTCCGGCGCGATGGCGGTCTACCTGCTCCCCGGCGCGAACCAGCTCAAGGCGTCCGAGGCGATCTACAAGACCATGGCCACGGCCAAGAATCTGTTTCCACCCGGCCTGGACTACAAGATCGTCTACGACACCACGCCGGCGGTCGAGGCCTCGATCCACGAGATCGTGAAGACGTTCGTCGAGGCGCTGATCCTCGTCACGCTCGTCGTCTTCATCTTTCTCCAGAACGTGCGGGCCACGATCATCCCGCTGCTGACGGTGCCGGTCTCGATCGTCGGCACGTTCATCTTCTTCCCGCTGCTGGGCTTCTCGGTCAACACGCTCTCGATGTTCGGCCTCGTGCTCGCCATCGGCATCGTCGTGGACGACGCGATCGTCGTCGTCGAGGCCGTCATGCACCACATCGAGCACGGCTTGAGCCCCCGCGACGCCACGCGGCAGGCGATGAAAGAAGTGTCGGCGCCGGTCATCGGGATCGCGCTCATCCTCTCCGCCGTGTTCGTCCCCGTCGCGTTCCTCGGCGGCCTCACCGGGCAGATGTACCAGCAGTTCGCCCTCACCATCGCGATCTCGGTGCTCCTCTCGGCGTTCAGCGCGCTCTCGCTGTCGCCCGCGCTCGCCGCCATGCTCCTCAAGCCCGCCCGCGCCCCGCGGGGCCCGCTCGGCGTCTTCTTCCGCGGCTTCAACCGCGTGTTCGACACCGCGACGACGGGTTACATCGGCGTGGCCCGCTTGCTCATCCGGCGCGCGGTGGTGACGATCCTGCTCGTCGGGGTCGTGGTGGTCGGAGTCGGCCTCCTCGGGCGCCGGATACCAGCCGGCTTCATCCCCGACGAGGATCAGGGTCTGTTCGGGGTGGCCGTCCAGCTCCCACCGGCGGCCTCGCTCGAGCGGACCAGCGCGATGCTGCGCAAGGTCGAGGAGATCCTGGCGAAGGTCGAGGCCGTCGATTCGTATCAGACCATCGGCGGGTATGGCGCCGTCACCAGCACCTACCAGCCGAACTTCGGCAGCATCTTCGTCCGCCTCAAGCCGTGGGAGGAGCGCCACGAGGAGGCGCTGCACGTGAAGGGCATCATGGCGCGGGTGAACCGGGAGCTCGTCCAGATCCCGGAGGCGGTGGCCTTTCCGTTCAACATTCCGACCATCAGCGGCTTCGGCGCGGCGGCCGGCTTCAACTTCCTGCTCCAGGACCGGAGCGGCTCACTGACCGTGGACCAGCTCGGGGCCCAGACGCGCGCGTTCCTGGCGGCAGCCCGCCAGCGGCCCGAATTCGCCTCGCTCTTCACCGCGTTCGATCCCACGTATCCCCAGGTGAAGGTCGAGCTCGACCGGGAGAAGGCGCGGACGCTCGGCGTCCCCGTGAGCGACGTCTTCCAGGCCATGTCGGCGGCAATGGGCGGCACCTATGTGAACGACTTCAACCGCTTCGGGCGTCTCTACCGTGTGTACGTGCAGGCGGACGCGGATTATCGTCGCAAGCCCGGCGACATCGGCGACGTCTACGTCCGCAGCAAGACGACCAGCACCATGATCCCGTTGTCGACGCTCGTCACCATCACGACGGCCCAGGGAACCGAGCTCACGACGCGCTTCAATCTGCTGCGCTCGGTCGAGATCAACGGCGCGCCCGCCCGCGGCGTCAGCTCCGGGCAGGCACTCGCCGCGCTCGAAGAGGTCTTCCAGAAGACGATGCCCAAGGAGATGGGCTTCGCCTACTCGTCGCTGTCCTATCAGGAGAAGATCGCTCCACCGTCCGCGCCGACGTTCATCCTGGCCATCGTGTTCGTCTTCCTGCTGCTGGCCGCGATGTACGAGAGCTGGCGCCTGCCCTGGGCCGTGCTGCTCGGCTCGCCGCTCGTCGCCCTCGGCGCCTTCTTCGGCGTGTGGCTCTCCGGCTACGACAACAACGTCTACGTTCAGATCGGCCTGATCATGCTCGTCGGGCTCGCGGCGAAGAACGCAATCCTGATCGTCGAGTTCGCCAAGGCCAAGCACGAAGAGGGCCAGTCGGTCGAGGCGGCCGCGCTGGAGTCGGCCCGGCTGCGCTTCCGGCCTATCTTGATGACAGCGTTCGCCTTCATTCTCGGCGTCGTGCCGCTGATGCTGGCCAGCGGAGCGGGAGCGGGCGCCCAGAACGTGATGGGCACTGCCGTGTTCTGGGGAATGCTGATCGCCACCGGGCTCGGTGTCTTCCTCATCCCCGGGAACTTCGCGTTCGTGGAGGGGCTGGGCAGGAAGCGCTCGGTGACGAAGCATCCCGTGACCGAGCCCGACGAGCGCCTGCGCGTGCGGGGTGAGCAGCACGCGTGACACGTCGCTCGCTGCGGTCGACGGCACTCCTGTTGGCGACGGTACCGTGGGCGGCGCTCATCGTGGTGGCGCTCCTGGTGATGGTCCTGTTGGCGGCGCTCCTGTTGGTGGGCTGCACGGTCGGGCCCGACTACCGGCGCCCGCAGGTCGCGGTGCCGCCAGACTTCCGCGGTCTGGCCACTGACACCCCCGGGGGAGCGGAATCTCTCGGGGACATCGCCTGGTGGAAGATCTTCCAAGACGAGACGCTGCAATCGCTGATCCGTACCGCGCTGGCCGAGAACTACGACTTGCGTATCGCGGCCGCTCGCATCCTCGAGGCTCGCGCCCAGGTCACCATCGTGCGATCGGCTCAGTTCCCGGATGTCAGCGCGTCGGCGAGCGCACCGTACGTCAGCCTCCCGGGCGACCGGGCGCCCTTGCAGTCGAGGGAGACCTTCAGTCCGCTCGGAACGTTCGACCTCGTCTGGGAGCTCGATCTGTGGGGCCGCCTGCGCCGGGCCACCGAGGCGGCGCGTGCGCAGTTACTGGCCTCGGAGGACGTGCAGCGGTTCGTCGTGACCACGCTGGTGAGCGATGTGGCGACCGCGTATTTCCAGCTCCGCGAGCTCGATCTGGAGCTGGAGATTTCCCGAAGGACGCTGACCACCCGACAAGAAGCGGTTCGGCTGGTGACGCTCCGCTATCAGGGAGGCGTTGCGGCGCTGATCGACCTGCGGCAGGCGGAGGTCTTGCTGTACACGGCGGCCGCGACGATTCCCGACGTCATGCGCCGGATCGAGCAGACCGAGAATCTCATCTCGGTCCTGCTCGGGCGTAACCCGGCCGCGGTTCCGCGGGGCCGCCCACTTCTTCAGCAGTTCTCGGGCCCGATCGTGCCGCCCGGGCTGCCTGCGACGCTGCTCGAGCGCCGGCCCGATGTCCGCCAGGCCGAGGACGAGCTCGCGGCGGCGACGGCCCGGATCGGCGTCGCGAAGGCTGAGTACTTCCCGAAGGTCTCTCTCATCAGCTCGGCTGGTGTCGGCGGGACGCTGATCACCGGAAGCTGGTTCGGCCCCACCGGCCTGCTTGCGATCGGTCCTCAGGTGAGCGTGCCCATCTTCAACATGGGGCGCGTCGGGGCTGGCGTGGATTCGGCCGTGGCTCAGGCGCAGGCGGCCCTGGCCAGGTACCAGCAGACGATCCAGCAGGCATTCCGCGACGTCTCGGATGCACTCGTCGAGCACCGGAAGCGGAGGGAAGCCCGCATCGAGCAGCAGGCGCTCGTCAACTCCCTGACTGACGCGGCGCGGCTGGCCAACGTTCGCTATCGCGGCGGCGTCACGAGCTATCTCGAGGTGCTCGACACCGAGCGCCAGCTCTTCGACGCCGAGCTGCAGCTGGCCCAGTTCGAGCGCGACGAGCTGCTCGCCGTCGTGCGGCTCTACCGGGCGCTCGGAGGCGGCTGGACGGCGTCCTAGCGGTCTCTCCTCCTCGGGCTAGTCATCGGTGGGGGCGCCGATCTCGGGGATGTCCGCCTTCGTCCAGGTGCCATCCGGGTTGAACTTCTTCATAGCTTGGGCGAGGGCGCGCGTCTTCGGTCCGAGATCCTTCTGGTAGACGACGCCATCGTGATTGACGAGGAAGGTCATCACGCCGGAGGCGCCGTACTGCGCGGGGAAGGCCACCAGCGCAAACCCCCCGATCATGCGGCCGCGCACGACGTAATCGTACTCGCCGCCGGGGGCATCGGCGCCCTGAGCGGTGAGAATGCGGTAGAGATACCCGTGGAGCGGCGTCGGCCCGCCCGACTGGTCGCGCCGATACCCCTCGGCCCGCGCCCGAACGACCAGGGAGCCCAGCGGGCTGAGCGGTTCGTCGGGGCGGGTGGGCCAGTAGAGCCCATCGCGCTTACCGGGCGTGCTGGCGAACTGCTGCGCGTACTCGCGGATGCCGTCGGCGTTGCGGTCCTCGGAGTAGTAATCCCGCTGTGCGTCCACGTAGGCCAGACACGTCTCGATCGTGTACAGCTCGTTCCGGCCGATGCGCCGCGCGAGGATCTCCTCGCGTCCCTGCTCCGGATCGAAGCGCCAGCGCTCTCCGTCTTTCACGAGCGGGATCGGGAACGGCCAGTCGTCGTTGCCGACCTGGAGCACCGTGGAGTTACCGCTCGCGACGAGCTTGTTCGCTCCGTCGTACGCGCTCAGGAACTTCTCTCGGCTCTGCTTGTCGGACACCGCATCGCCGGAAGAAACGAGCGCGCGGCTCTCACTGCCGAGGATCCCCAACAGCGCCTTGGTGTCTCCCGCGCGCAGGGCCGCGACGAGGGCCTGCGTCGCCTCCTCGGCTGACGCGAAGCTCTTTGGCGGCACCACCGCCGGTTTCGGCGCGGTCGCCGGCTTTGCGGCCGCGGGTGCTTCCGGCTTCGCGGGCGCGGGCGCCTGGGCGTGTGCCGGCCCGCCCGCCTCCAGAGCGAGCGCGAACATGGTCACGAACACGAGCCACGAGATTCGCAGAATCATCGACGACCTCCTCCGCGGCCGCCACCGCCGCCGCCGCGACCACCGCCGCCGGCACCGCCCCGAGCTCCTCCTCCACCAGTCGATCGATTGAAGCTGTCACGGCTCGTGTTGCCGCGGTTGCTGAAGCTCTGAGAGTCACGGCCGCTTCCCACTCCCTGGAAGGCGCCACCCTGCTGGCGGCCTTGACCGGCGCCACCCTGGCCGACACCGCCAGCGCGGGGTGATGCCTGTGCTCCACGGTCGCCGAGGCCGCCGCCTCCCTGCTGACCGATTCCGCTCTGGCCGCGCGCGCCCTGCTGCCCGAGCCCGCCTTCCCCACGCCCGCCTTGCTGTCCGACTCCGCCCTCGCCGCGCCCACCCTGCTGACCGAGCCCGCCCTGGCGGTCCCCCCGAGCACCCGCTTGACCAATCCCGCCCTGCTGCCCGCGGCCGGCGTCGGACCCGGTGCGGCCACGGAACGCCTCCCTGGACTGAGCGTTGCCAGGGCCGCCCTTGTTGAAGCGCTGCTGGGTGGCGTTGTCACGGTATTGCACGCCCTTGCGATGCTCGGGGTTGTGCTGCCACTGGTTTCGGCCTTGCCCGCCCCCTCCCTGGGCTCGGTGCTCGATGCGGGCGTTGGCGACGTTCGCGTTGTTGACGTTCCGCGTGAAGTTGTCCGACCTGTTGGAGTTGATGTTGACGTCACCGCCGCCCCAGTTGCAGTTTCCCCAGAGCGCCGCGCCCACCGCGGCCCCGGCCGCAAACGTGAACATTCCAGCGGCGAAGTAGCCCGCGGGGTAGGGAGAATAGGGCGGGTAGGCCGGTGGCCACTCGCCATAAACGGCCGTCGGGTTGTAACTCGGCACGTAGACGACCTCAGGGTTCGTCGGTTCGATCCGGATCACCGTCGGTGGGCTCTGAACGACCTGCACGTTGGTTTGGGGCGGCGGGGTCTGAACGACCACGTTGGTCTGGGGCGGCGCGGCCGGAGGCGCTGCCGCGGGGGGCGGTGGCGCCGCCGCGACGGCGGGCTCCACGATGACCTGCTGCTCCGGGGTGCTCTTGAGCTGCCCCGCCGACTGGGCGCGGGCGCGCAGGCGTTGAATGGAGGCGAGCACGTCCTGCTGTTGAGCCAGGAAGGCGTCGCCGAGCTTCTGAAGCCAGTCGAGCTTCTCGTTCAGCATCGTGAGCACCTGGGGGAAGAAGACCAGCGACTTCACGCTGTCGTCCCAGGACTGCTGCTTCAGCGCTTCGTCGAGCTGATCGCCCTTGAGACTGGGATTTTCCTTCACAAAGCGCGCGGCTTGAACGACCTCGAGCGGATACGTCGAGGCCATCAGGATCTGCGCCACCAGGGCGTCGGGGTGGAGCGCGATCGGCGCCACGAGCTGATCGATTTCCTCGGTCTTGAATGTTTTCGGCGCATCCTGCGGTATTGCCGGAAGGGGCAGGAACACGACGATCAGCACGACCCAGACGAGGACTTTTCTCAGCGTTCGCATACTCGCCTCCCGCGCCGCTATTCCACTCGGTGTGTCGGCACCCGGCAATCAGACTTTAGTCTGATATGCTCGGTCTCCGACGGGGGAACGGATCCATGCGACGACTGTCTCTGATCGTCCTGAGCGTGCTCGTCGTCGTGGCGGGATGTGGGACGGCGACGGTGACGACGACACAGCCACTGACGGGAGATCGCCCCCGGCCAGACCGGGTGATCGTCCAGGACTTCGGGGTGAACGCGCCGGCTGACGAACGACGCGACGGACAGGCGGTCGCCAAAACGCTCACCGACACCCTCATCACGACGCTGAGCGATCATGGTATCGACGCCTTCCACACGAGCGCCACGCCGCTCCCAGGAGCCAGGACGGCCTCGATCCTCGGCGAGGTTGTGTACGTCCCGGGTGGCCAGGAGATCCGGGCGCGAATCCAGGTGTATCAGGGCGCAGGAAGCAACACGCGCCTGATCGCCGAGATGGAGGTCAATACCCCGAGAAGCCTCATTCCCGGCACGGATGCGCGGCGTACGGCCGAAGCCGTCGCGGCTCGCATCGGCGAGTTCTATCGCCGTCAGGGATGGCCCTGGCGGTAACCGGGTCCGATGTCCCGCACGCGCACCTCGCGCTGCGGCAAAGGAATCTCGAATCCGGCCTCACGCAGCGCAGCGTACAGGGCCACGGCCAGCTCGCTCTGGGTTTGCGCCCAGAAATCGAAGCGGTCCGTCCAGACACGCACCTCGAAGCGAAGGGCGCTTTCACCGAACCCCAGGAAAAACGCGGCCGGCTCTGGGTCGGTGAGGACGCGTGGGTGCGCTCGGGCGACCGCGAGCAGGATGTCGAGCATCTTCTCCGGGGGTGTTCCGTAGGCGACTCCCACGCCCACGTCGATGCGGCGCAGGCGGTCCGACAGCGTCCAGTTGGTGACCTTCTCGCTGATCATGCTCGCGTTGGGGACGATGACTTCGGCGCCCTCGCCCGTGCGTACGGTGCAGGCGCGCATGCCGAGCTCTTGGACCTGGCCCGCGACGTCGCCGACCTGGATGGCATCGCCCACGTCGATCCGTCGCTCGAACAGGATGAGCAACCCCGAGACGAAGTTGTTCACGACGGTCTGGAGCCCGAAGCCAATCCCGACGCCGAACGCACCGGCCAGGATGGTGAGCTTGGTGAGATCGACGCCCAGCGCCGCCAACGCCAGTAGCAAGCCGGCCAGGAGGAGCGCATAGTGCAACAGGCTGGACACGGCTCCGGTCAGTCCCCGACCGAGCGTCAGTCGGGGGTAGACATCCTCATCCAGCGCGAAGCGGAGGAGGCCGGAGAGGATGAAGGACCCGGCCACCGTGATCGCGAACACCAGCACATCGCCCAGCGAGATGCTGAGCGTTCCACGCTGCAGATGAGCGTCCATCGCCGCGTCGATCAGCTCCACCGTCGCCGGCCAGAGGCCGAGATACCGGAGCGAGACGATTACCAAGGCGACGACGCCGAGCCCACGCAACACGCCGTAGGTGCGCCGCTCGAGAAGCGCGCGGTGGCGCTGGACCATCCCGAGGGAGCACAGAGGACGCACGCGGAAGGCGAACGCCACCAGGGCACTGGCGACCCGGAGTCCCCCGTACAGCACCAGCGCCAAGTAGCCGGTTCCCAGGACACCCGAGCCGAGGAGCAGGCCCAGGGTCATGTCTCCCGCGGCGCCGGCCGCGAAGGCGACGACAAACACGGCGAGCACCACGCGAGTGATGAGGCGCAGTGCGCGCTCCCGACTCGAGATCGCGCCGGCCGGCCTCTGGCGCCGCCTTGACACGAGCCACCACCCCAGCACCACCATCCCCGCGGCCATCTCGAGCAGGAAGATCTGCTGCTCCAGCAACGGGACCACCGAAGCAAAGTTGCGGATGATTTCGGCCAGGAAGAACGCGCCGATCACGTTCTGCATGCGCACGAGCACCGGATCGAGCGAGAGCCGCGTGATCCGGAGGGCGGGGAGCAACACCACGATCTTGCCCAGGGTCGCGATCGCGCGCACCGGTGCGGTCAGGTAGATCCAGCCTGAGAGCAGGACCGTGAGCACGAGAGCCGCCGAGATGGGTCGAGCGAACACGAGCACGCTGGTGGTCTCGAGCTCGGCGGACCCGGCCCATTGGGACGCGCCACGTCGGACAGCGCTCATCAGCAGCACCAACCCGAGAAATATCGCGACCTGAACGGCGGCCTTCCAACCCTGGTGCCCAACGAATTGCCGGAGCTGAGCAACGTCTGCGGCGATGGCACTGCGAATCCGGTCGGGCAACTCCAGGAAGGCGCTGGCGCGCTGCCGGGTGTCCCAGAGCGGCACGCTGTCCTGCGTGAAGAGTCGCCCGGCGATGCCGCGCCGGAGCGAGGCCACACGCCCCAGCATGTCCTCGCAGCGTCCCACCTCCTGCGCGACCCGATCCTGCAGGATGAGGATCGCGCCGCGCTGCGTTTGCAACCGTGCGCGCGCGGCGGCCACGGCGGTCAGCACGCCGTCGATGCGCTCGATCACCTGCGCCGGTGCTCGCGAAGCAACGGCGTCGGCCCGGGCCCGGGTCCACCTCTCTCGATTCGCCGTAAGGTTCTTGAGCGCCTCTTCGATGGCGGTGGCGCGCTCGGCGAGGACGGTGACGTATCCGGCCAGCTCGGCGCGGGTCGCCTGCCACTGAGCCGCGATCCCGTCGAGCGTCGCCGCGACCGGCTGCGCGTCGTCGAGCAGGCGGCTCGAGGTCTCGGTCTGCCCCACGATCTGGGCCGTGATCTCGGGCAACCGCTTCTCGATGGCGCCAATAGCCGGGCTGGGTACCGCGAGGGTCTCGAGGTCTCGGAGCTCCTTGCCGATGTCATCGGCTCGCCGGGCGACTTCGGGCACCGGGATGGACTGCGCCGCCGGCTTTTCCGTCGCCGTCGGCGCCGGAGGAGCCTTGGACGGAGCGGTGCTCCCCGGAGGCGCTTGCCCCCACGCCGCAGGCAGGCCGGCGGGCAGCCAGAGTGCCGCCAGCATGGCGAGCATCGAGAGAACACGAGCTGTCATGATGTGGCGACGATGCCGCCAGCAGATCCCGTTCCCGGTTGCTCGTGAAGCGGAATTGAACACCGAGCTGGGGACGTAGTAGCCCGTCTGTCCCGGCTCGAGGAGGAACCTGCCGTCGCGGCTATTCGGCGCATACAGCGGCGCCGAGCCGTAGAAGGTTGCGGCGTTGCGCTCCCCGACCGCGTCGCCGACCGCACTCATGAGGCGGGGGTGGGATGTAAGAGCTAGAGGAACCTTCGGTTCATATCGACGTTCAACTCGAGCACGAGACGCCGGAGGTGCCCGGTCAGGAACCCGCAGGTGTTCCGGTAGAATGCCACGCCGAAGTGAGGTCGCTCGGTCATGAGCCGGTCGAGCCGATCGTAGGGGATGCGCAGCAGGTGTGTCGTCTCGCGGGTTCGCGCCGATCGTCCGATGTTGCGTGTTTGAACATGTAGATCTTGCCAAGCAGCTCTCGACGGTCCATCGGCTCAGGATCTCTTCGTCATG
>QHTB01000176.1 GCA_003220615.1 Candidatus Rokuibacteriota bacterium | reverse complement strand
TCGAACTCGGCCTCGTTCACCATCGTGATGCAGTGCTCGACCGGACACACCGCCTCGCACACGCCGCAGCCGCAGCACGACTCCATGTTCGCATCGAAGGTGGCGTCGGGCATCACGTCGAAGCACGAGTCCGGGCAGGAGATCCAGCAGAGGTTGCACTTCACACAGGTGTCGAAGTCGACCACCGGGCGCATGGTGCGCGTGGTGAACTTCTTGAAGTAGGGATTGCGCTCGGGCACGTAGCTCTGCCCCCCCTCCTTGGGCTTGCCGATGGGGATGGCCGGAATCGAGACGCCTTCCCGCATCTCCCACCACTTCGGCATCTCGAACGAGTACGGGACCTCGGGATTCCCCTCGGTGATCTTGATCTCCCGCGTCTCAAGCCGCTCGTACGCCTTGCGGGCCGACGCGACCTTCAGATCGGATCCCCACTCGCTCTCCTTGATCGCCTGGCACACGGCGTCCAGCGTCAGGAAGGCCGGCGCGATCTTGGCCAGGGCTCCGAGGATCCGCACTTCGGTGTGGTCCTCCTTGTAGACCCAGAGCCCCGAGAACGACGCCTTGGCGCGAATGAGGGCCATCGTGTAGGGGCTGTCCTTCTTGTGGATGTCGCGCAGAATGCCCTCGACGGGCTGGATCGAGGTCACCAGCAGCGTGCCGCCAGGGACGATCAGTCGATTGAGGGGTTGTAGACCGTACCAGGCCCAGGACTCGACGCCCTTGGCCAGGGTGTCGTCCACGCAGATGGTGACGTCCACGTGCTTTGGTTCGTACCGGGCCATGTTCTGCTCGAGCTCTTCCTTCGTATCGGCGACGATGGCGAAGTCCTTGGCCGGAATGCCGTTTCGCTGGGGGCTGTCGCCGTAACGGCCGAAGGCAATGCCCCAGCGACCGGCTTTTCGAGAGCTGAGCACGATGCCGCGCGTGATCCGTGCGGCCAGGTTCTTCTGGAAGATTCCACGATATACGACCTCACAGATCAGGGCTGACATGCGCTTTCCCCTCCTGCCAATCGACGGCGGTCGGCTGGTCCGACCATATACGATGCCAGGAAACGGCTGTCAATGCCATTGGCCCAACGGGCTACGGGCTTCGGTGGGCCGGGGGGCCCGGCGCCGGCACGTGGGCGGTGCCGCCACCGTTCGGGCTCAACGTCCATTCGAGAGCGTCGGCCGCGCGGCCATCGAGCGCCCGGCCGCGCTTGCGCAACTCGCCGATGATCCGCCGGCGCGCCTCGGCCGGACGGTTCTGGCCGAGCTTGAACTTCGCCCGGCGCGTCGTGACCTCGAGTCTCACGGCGGCCAGTTGCTCGAGCGCACCGCGGTAGAGCGGATCGTCGGGGCTGAGCGCCCGGAATCCACCCTCTGGCTGATAGCGGGCAAGCAGCCTGACCTGCTGAGCGGCAACGGCGCGCGGATCCCTCGTCACCGCGGCCACGCATTCGAAGATCACGGTCCGGTGATAGGCCGTGGCCGAGCCGCCATACTCGGGATGCACCCAGTACGACGGGATGACTGCCAGCGCTTCGTCGACCTCGAAGACACAGCGC
Organism: Candidatus Rokuibacteriota bacterium; assembly: GCA_003220615.1. Classification (GTDB taxonomy): domain Bacteria; phylum Methylomirabilota; class Methylomirabilia; order Rokubacteriales; family CSP1-6; genus 40CM-68-15. The sequence continues at coordinate 71,151 of QHTB01000176.1, read as the reverse complement.
GGCCGCGCGTCGAGGTCGGCGATCTGCTCGTCGGCCTGGACCAGATGCAGGTCGACGGCGCCGCCGTCCCGGACGAACGGATAGAGCCCGACGTGCGGCGTTCCGTCCGCGCCCACCGTGATGAGCCGGCCGAGCTCCTGGCTGTCCACGAACCGATCGAGCTCGGCGTCGGGAACGTCACTGTAGTAGCCGTGGAAAATCATCGCGACGCTTCGACCATCCGGCAGAAGTAGCCGTGCACCGCGGTGTCCTCGGTCAGCTCGGGATGAAACGTGCCGACCAGGACGGTCCCCTGACGGACGAGGACGGCGTCGTTCCCATGGCGGGCGAGCGTCTCCACACCCGGTCCAACGCGGGTGATGCGGGGCGCCCGGATGAAGACCATCTCCATCGCCGTCCGCTCACCGTCGAGCGTCGCCACGCCCGGCGCCTCGAACGATTCGCGCTGGCGCCCGTACGCGTTGCGCTCGACGGTGACGTCGATGAGCCCGAGCGAGAACTGGCGCGGGCGCTCGACTTCGCGTGCGAGGACGATGCACCCGGCGCACGTTCCGTAGAGCGGCCGCCCGCCCGCGTGGAACTTCTCGAGCGCCGGGAAGAACTCCCACTCCTGCATGAGATGAAGCAGCGTGGTGCTCTCGCCGCCGGGGATGATCAGCCCCCCGACGGCGTTGAGCTCGGCCGGCTTGCGCACCTCGACCACCCCGACGCCCAGGCGCGCGAGCGCCCGGGCGTGGAGCGCGAAATCCCCCTGGAGGGCGAGGACGCCGATCTTCATCGCCTCGCGAGCGGCTACCAGCCGCGCGTCTGCAACAAGTCCTTCTCGGCGAGCTTGGACGTCTCCAGGCCGACCATGGCCTCGCCCAGATCCTCGCTGACGCGCACCAGGACGTCGGCGTCCTTGAAGTGTGTGGTCGCCTGCACGATCGCCTTCGCCCGCTTGGCAGGATCGGCCGACTTGAAGATGCCCGATCCCACGAAAACCGCCTCGGCGCCGAGCTGCATCATCAGCGCGGCGTCGGCCGGCGTCGCGATGCCGCCCGCCGAGAAGTTCGGTACCGGCAGCTTCCCCGCGCGGGCAACCCACCGCACCAACTCGTACGGCGCACCCAGGTTCTTGGCCTCGGTCATCAGCTCTTCGGGGCCGAGCGTGGTCAGGCGCTTGATCCCGGACACGAGCGCACGCATGTGACGCACGGCCTCGACGATGTTCCCGGAGCCGGCCTCACCCTTCGTCCGGATCATGGCCGCGCCCTCACCGATGCGCCGCAGCGCCTCGCCGAGGTCGCGACAACCACACACGAACGGAATGCGGAAGGCGAATTTGTCGATGTGGAAGTGTTCGTCGGCCGGGGTCAGCACTTCCGACTCGTCGATGTAGTCGACGGCGAGGGCCTCCAGGATCTGGGCTTCCACGAAGTGGCCGATCCGGGCCTTGGCCATCACGGGGATGGTGACCGCCTTCTGGATCTCCTGGATTTTCTTCACCGGCGACATCCGGGCCACGCCGCCGTCGCGCCGGATGTCCGAGGGCACACGCTCGAGAGCCATCACAGACGCGGCGCCCGCGTCTTCCGCGATCTTCGCCTGCTCGGCGTTCGTCACGTCCATGATGACGCCGCCCTTCAGCATCTCGGCCAGTCCGATGTGCTTGCGATCCGCGATCCTCAGTCCGTCGAGTTCCGCCATGTCCCGTCTCCTTTTATCAGGGCGCGGGCACCCGCACCCCGCCGCGATTCCCCGCGGTGGTTCATCACTCACCGATCAGCACCGTGACTCTACGGGACGCTGTCCCGCATCGTTGTTCGCTACACCAGTGGAACCGTGGCCCGCTCGGCGTTGCGCACCCGCGGTTGCCGCCGCACGTCCTTGATCGCCTCGGCCAGGCGCCGCACGCCTTCGTCGATCCGCGCGCTCGGCACCGACGAGAACGAGAGCCGCAGCGTCCGCTCGCCGGCCTCGTCCAGGAAGAACGCGGTGCCGGGCGTGAACGCCACGCCGCGCTGGAGCGCTCTCGGCAGTAGCGCGTTCGCGCTCATGCCCGCCGGCAGCGTCAGTAGCAGCGAGAACCCTCCCTGAGGCACCGTCCAGATCACGTCGTCGCTCAGGCGATGACCGAGCGCGTCGAGCAACAGCGTGCGCCGTCGCGCGTACTCGCGCGCGACGCGCGTGGCGTGACGCTCGAGCAGTCTCCGCTCGCAGAACCGATGGACGGCCGCCTGGAGGAGCGCGCTCGTGTGCAGGTCCGCGAGCTGCTTGGCGGCGGCGAGCCGCTCCATCACGGGCGGCGGCGCCAGCAGCCAGCCCAGCCGTAGCCCGGGGAACAGGATCTTCGAGAAGGTGCCGATGTAGACGACGACGCCCTCGCGATCGCGGGCCTTCAGCGGACCGGGCGGGCGCGTTCCGTAATAGAGGCTCGCGTCGAACCCGTCCTCGACGACCGGGACTTGGTGTCGCGCGGCGATGGCCAGGAGCCGCTCGGCGGTCTCGCCGCTCATCGTCAGCCCCGTGGGATTGTGACAGGTCGGCTGGCAGTAGAGCAGCTTGGGCGCGCGCCGCGCCAGCAACCGCTCGAGCGCCTCGACGTCCGGCCCCGCCGGCGTCCACGGGGTGCCCAGCAGCTGCGCCCCGAAGGCGCGGAAGACCTGCATCGCGCGCGGATACGTCGGCTGCTCGATCGCCACGGCATCCCCGGGATCGAGGAACGTCCGGGCGATGAGGTCGAAGCCCTGCTGCGAGCCGTTGACGATCAGGATGTCGTCGGGCCGCGCTTCGAGCCCGAAGCGCAGGAGGTACGTGGCCAGATAGCGCCGCAGGGGCGGATATCCGGCGACCGGATAGTACTGGAGCAGCGTCTCGCCCTCGTCGCGCACGACGTCGTTGAGCACGCGACGGAACGCGTCGGTGGGAAAGAGGCCGCTGTCGGGCATGCCCCCGGCGAACGAGATGAGACCGCTCTCCGCCGGCATCGGCGGCGTGAGCGCGCGCCGTCGCTCGGCCTCGCTTTCGACGATCCGCGCGCTCCGTGAAAAGAAGGCCGACCAGTTGAGCGGCGCGCGCGTCGGGCCGTGGCCGTCACCGTTTCTGGGCGCGACCGCGGGCGCGGCGGCGACCGCAACGCGCGGCCGCACCGACTCGAGCACGAACGTCCCCTGGCCCACGTGCGAGCGGACCCAGCCGGCGGCCACGAGCTCCTCGTAGGCGAGCACCACCGTGGCGCGGTTGACGCCGAGCGTGCGCGCGAGATCTCGGCTGGCCGGGAGCTTGAGGCCCGGCGCCAGCACACCCTCGCGGATGAGCCGCTCCAGCTGGGCCTGGATCTGCCGGGCCAGCGGCACCGGGCTCTTACGGTCGATCGGGATCTGCATGGCCGACCCAACCATTTTGGCCAAAGAAAGACCGTCGTCAATGGCCAATTGGCCTGGTCGGTGCCGTCCAATCGCGAGCCGTATAATGCCGGGGCAACCCACTTCCGCCCCAGGGAGGACACGACCGATGGGTCAGATGAAAGAGTTCGCCGGAGTCTACTATCGTGAGGGGGCCCTCGACCCCAAGACGATGCAGCTGGTCGCGCTGGCCGCCATGGCCGCGGCTGGCTGCACGTCCTGAGTGCCCGGCCGCTTCGCGGCTGCGAAGCAAGCCGGGGCCACCGAAGACGAGATCAGCGAGACCCTGATGTACGCCATGCGCGGCCGCGCGCGAGCGGCCTGGAGCACCATCAAGTACATCCCGGGCGTGGAAGACCTGAACAAGGAGTGGAAGACGGCCTTCGAGCGCGAATCGGGCCACGAGTGACCGACGGCGAGGCGGGCCGGGGGTCGACGGCCCGGCCGTTCCCCGGCTCCGCCTCGATGCGCCGACGTGTCTGAGGAGAACGGTGATGGTGGGAGAAGCGCCGATCAAGCAGGCCGTGAAGTGGATCGACGATCAGCTCAGCGACAACCCTCGGGCCGATCGCTTGAAGCTCGTGGACCAGGCGGCGCGCCGCTTCGATCTCTCGCCACTCGACGAGGAATTCCTGATCCGTCACCTGGCCCAGCGCGGCCAGGGCGCCGGCTGACCCGTCACGCGCGCTCGACGCTGGCGATGGCGATGCGATAGCCGAGGTCGAGCTCGCCCTCGTTCAGGATGTGCCCGTAGCGTCGCTCCCAGGTGCCGTCCTCGATGTCCTTCCGCAGACGGACCAGGCCAGGCTCGCTGTCTCGAAGCTTCGTGAACGTCGAGATGGCGCTCCGAACGCCCGCGTCGAGATACGCCCGGGGCCGGCGCCAGTACGCTCCGAGAAATCCGTCCGAGCAGTCGTGGGGAATCGGCAGTCGTTGAACCTCCACGCGGCCGAGTGTCTGTCGAAGCTCCTCCATCGTCGGGAAGATCCGTCGGTCGATCGCCACGATCTCCGGGAAATACTCGTCGGTGAGCCAGAACGCGACGCTCGATGGATCCCAGGTCACGACGACGACGCGATCGTGCGCCACGCGCGCGAGCTCGGTGAGGCTCTGGGCACGCTCGGGCCAGTGGTGCACGGTCAACACCGCCAGCGCCGCCGCGAAGGTGCCGTCCCTGAATGGGAGTTGGCGCGCCGACGCCTGCACGACGGGCGCGCTGCCCTCCGGCCGCTGGCGGATCATCGTGAGCGACGGCTCGACCGCCACCACCGAGCGATCACGCGGTTCGTACGCACCGGCGCCGGCGCCGACGTTCACCGCAGTCCGGGCATCGCCGAGGGCTCGGGTGATCGCACCGGCGATTCGCGCATCGGGCCGGCGATACTCTCGATACGTCACTCCGATCGCGTCATAGAGGTGCGTCACTCCCCGTCCTCCGTTGATCGCGCGTCAGCCTCACGACCGTCGCGCCCCAGCCGCCGCGCTCGGGCGGCGCATCGGTGAAGTCGACCACGCGAGGATGGCGCGACAACACCCCACGGACGATCTGACGCTGGGTGCCGGTGCCCCGGCCGTGGATCAGCCGGACCTCGCGAAGCCCACGCGCCACCGCGGCATCCAGGTACTCCGCGACGACGGAGGCCACGTCACGCGGAGCGAAGGTGTGCAGATCGAGAGCGTCCTCGATCGGGATGGGAACGGGCGCGTCGTCCTCGCTCACGCGAGACGCGCGTCGGTCAGAAGCGGACGCCGCTCGTCACGTGCTGCTGCCAATGCTGGAAGCTCGAGAGATCCTCTCCCGACTGTTTGCACTGTCAGAAGGTGGCCGCGCGCTCGAAGAATCGGACGTCGACGGTGACGACGTTCTCGGCCCGCGCGGTCTCCACGACCTTCTGGGTCACCATCTGCCGCACGAACGGGATGGGAATGCGGCTGAGCCGGTGCAACACTTCCTCCGTGCACCGGATGCGCGTTCCCGGCAGCACCGGGCCCGGCGTCGCCGTGTCGTCGGGCGCGTGCTCGCACGTCTCGGGCACGAGCTGCTGCAGGCGCAGCGACACGTACTCGGTCACCCACTGCTGGATGCCGGCCCTGGCGCCCTCCATGTCGACGGCGGAGCGCTGGAGCAACGTCTCCATGCGGGCCAGGCGCGACTCGAGCGCAGCCAGGCGCTGATCCAGGGACTTCTCCTCCATCCTCGTCCTCCGTCGTGGCTCAGGCGAGCGGCGGTCGCCGCCGATGCCAGTCCGTTGCGCGCTGATAGGCGTCGGCGACGCGCAGCACGGTCGCCTCGTCGAACGGGCGACCCACGAGCTGCATCCCGATGGGCAGCCCGTCTCCGCTGACACCGCACGGCAGCGAGCAGGCCGGATGGCCAGAAAAGTTGAAGGGACGCGTCAGTCGGATGAGCGCCGAGCGCACGTCCGTCTTCGCGTCGCCGATGCGCGTCTCCGTTTGACCGAGCACGGGCGCCGGCAACGGCGTCGTCGGCGCCAGCAGCACGTCGCGGCGAGCGAGCGCCTCGTCCACCTCGGCCCGGACACGGGCGCGCACCTGCTGGGCCCGGACGTACTGGACCCCGGTGACGAACGCCCCCATCTTCAGGCGCTCGCGCACGTCGGGCTGGTAGTCGGCTGACCGCGTGCGCATCCACGCGGCGTGATAGGCGAGCGCCTCGCTGGCGACGATGGCGAACGATGCGGCCGCCACCGGCCACACGCTCTCCAGCCGAACTTCGTCCACGACCGCGCCGAGACCTTCGAGTGCGCGCGCGGCGCTCTGGACGGCCGCCGTGACCTCGGGCGCCGAGCCATCCATGAAGAAGGGCCTGAGCAGACCGACCCGCAGGCCCTTGATCTCGCCGGTGAGCGCGGCACCGTAGTCGGGCACGGGCAGCACGCTGGTCGTCGGATCAGCCGGGTCGTAACCCGCCATCGCTCGGAGCACGATCGCGCAGTCGGCCGCGGATCGCGCCATCGGGCCGACGTGGTCCATCGACCACGCGAGCGGCAAGACGCCCGCGCGGCTCGCCCGTCCGTAGGTGGGCTTGATGCCGGTGATCCCGCACAGCGCGGCGGGAATGCGGATGGAGCCGCCGGTGTCGGAGCCGAGCGCGACCGGAACGAGCGCCGCCGCGACGGCGGCGCCCGATCCCGACGACGAGCCGCCGGTGACGCGCGTCTGCTGTGCGTCCCAGGGATTTCGCGCGTGGCCGTAGTGCTCGTTCAGCCCTTCCGGCCCGTAGGCGAACTCGTGCATGTTGAGCTTGCCGAGGACGATCGCGCCGGCCGCGCGGAGGCGGCGCACGACGGTGGCGTCGGCCGTCGGCACGGAATCAGCCAGGATCTTCGAGCCGCCGGTCGTCCGCACACCCGCCGTGTTGAACAGATCCTTGAGCCCGAGGGGAACGCCGAGGAGCGGGCCCTGCACCCGTCCGGCCACGAGGTCGGCCTCCGCCGCGCGCGCAGCATCGAGCGCGCTGTCGCCGGTCACGGTGATGAAGCTCTTCAGCGTCCCGTCGAGCGCGGCGACGCGCTCGAGAAAGGCCCGCGTCACCTCGACCGGCGAGACCTCCTTGGTCGCGATCATCCGCGCGAGATCGACGACCGACGTCCAGACGAGATCGCCCATCAGAAAATCCGGAACTGCGTCGTCGGTTCGGTGTCGCCGAGGGGGAGCCGCTCGAGCTCGTCGAGGCTCGCGAGCGCGCGCTCGAGCCCGGGCCGCAGCGCGTCGAGCTCGGCGTCGGACCACGCGAACCCGGCGAGCCGCATCGCGGACCGCATCGCATCGAGCGTCACGACGGTTGGTGTCATGCCGGCGAGGATACTACAATCGACGTCCGTGGCAGTCGCGCTCACCATCCTCGCGGATCCCCGCGATCACTCGATCACGCGCACGCTCTCCGCGCCCACCGGCACCACCCTGCTGAAGGCCGCGCACGACGGTGGGATCGACGTCACCGCCACGTGTGGCGGCCGCGGCCGATGCACGTCGTGTCGGATCAAGTTCGTCGCCGGCACCATCCCGCCGCCGACGCTCGCCGACGAGGTGCAGCTCGGCGACGATCTCGTCCGCGAGGGCTATCGGCTGGCCTGTCAGTGTCGTCTCGAGGAGCCGCTCACCGTCCAGCTCGCACCCCCGCTCGACGAGCAGGCCTTTCAGATCCTCGGCGCCGGCCCGAGCGTGGCGCGCACGGCCGGCGTCGTGATGGACTCCGGTGTGGCCAAGCAGGTCGTCAAGGTGACGGTGCCGCACGACGAGCACCATCAGACGTCCGACCTCGAGCAGCTCCTCGCCGCCATCGGCCGCGAGCCCGCCGACGTCGGGCCGAGCGTCCTGCTCGGGCTGCCCACCGCCCTCCGCGACGACGGTGGCCTGGTCACGGTCACGACCTTCGGCCGGCGCATTCTCGCCGTCGAGCGCGGCGACACCGCGCTGATGAAATTCGGCCTCGCCGTCGACGTCGGGACCACCAGCGTCGTCACCACGCTCCTCGAGCTCGAGTCGGGAGAGCAGCTCGCCTCGGTGTCGAGTCTCAATCCCCAGGCGGTGTTCGGCGGCGACCTGATGTCGCGGATCGCCTTTGCCCAGTTCAATCCCGTGAACCTGCGCAAGCTCACGACGCGAATCCTCGGCCTGCTCAACCAGCACATCGAGCAGGTCTGCCGCGAGGCCGGCGTCCTGCCCAAGTGGGTCTATAAAGTGGTCGTCGTCGGCAACACCTGCATGCACCACCTCGTCCTCGGGATCGATCCCTCGCACGTGGGCCTGGCCCCCTACGCGCCCGTGATGCGCCACGCGCTCGTGACGACGGCGCGCGAGCTCCATCTGAAGACCGCACCCGAGGCCCAGGTCTGCTTCCTGCCGATCGTGGCGGGATTCGTCGGCGCCGACGCCGTGGCCGTCGCGCTCGCCACGCGGATGGACGCGGGCGACCGCCTGCGCTGCGCGGTCGACATCGGCACCAACGGCGAGGTCGTCCTGGGATCGCGCGCGCGCCTGCTCGCGTGCTCGGCGCCCGCCGGGCCGGCGCTGGAGGGCGCGCAGATCCGTCACGGGATGCGCGGCGCGCTGGGCGCGATCGACCGCGTCACGGTGGACAACGACGTTCACGTCCACACGATCGGTGAGGCCGCCGCGCTCGGCATCTGCGGCTCGGGGCTCATCGACCTGCTGGCTGGGCTCCTCGACGCCGGCGTCATCGACCCGACCGGGCTGATTCAGGTCGATCAGCGCGACGCGCTGCCAGGGAAGCTGCGCGATCGCGTGGTCATGCGCGGCGAAGAGCGCCAGGTCATCGTGCTGCGGCCGGGTGACCATGGCGCCGGGCGCGAGATCGTGCTCACCCAGGACGACGTCCGCCAGGTCCAGCTCGCCAAGGGCGCGATCGCCTCCGGTGTCATCATGCTGCTGCACGTGGCCGGTCTCGCGCCCGACGATCTCGACGAGCTGATGCTGGCCGGCGGCTTCGGCAATTACATCTCGATCGCGAGCGCCTTGAGGATCGGGTTGATCCCACCCGTGTCGCCGGCGAAGGTCCGCTACGTGGGCAACGCGGCCTCGCTCGGTGCCCAGCTCTGTCTCGTCTCCGAAGCCGAGCGCGCTCACGCCGCGGAGGTGGCCCGGGCCATCGAGCACGTGTCGCTGGCAGCCCATCCCGACTTCGAGCAGATCTTCGTGGACGCCATGAACTTCCCGGCCCGATGACGACCGAGACGCTCGGCCCCACGCTGTCGGCCTCGATCGTCGGCGCGAGCGCCGGGCCGCTCACGCAGACGATCGACGCGCGCTGGGTGATGGCGTACAACGCCGCGCTCGGCGACGCGCTCCCGCGTCCTGTCGCTCATCCGCTGTTCGCCGTGTGCTACGAGTGGCCGGTGGCGGTGGCGCTTCGCGAGCAGGCGATCAGCGCGGCCATCGCGCCGCTCAGCGTTCACGCCACGCACGAGCTCGTCATCCACCGGCCGCCCCGCGCCGGCGACCGACTCACGACCACGGCCACGGTGGCCGAGGTCGTGCAACGCCCCTCGGGTGCCCTCGTCCTCACGAGGTTCGTGACCGTCGACACGGCCGGCCAGTCAGTCACGACGACGACGTACGGCAGTCTCTACCGCGGCGTGACCGTCACGGGCGGGCCGGGTCGGCCGGACGGTCGAGGCATCGTGCGGCCCGCCGGCGGCGACACGGCGACGTCCGAGAACGCCGCGTGGACGGAGACGGTAGCAGTCGCTGCCAACGCGGCGCACGTCTACACGGAGTGCGCGCGCATCTGGAATCCCATCCACACGGATGAAGGCGTCGCCCGGGCGGCTGGCCTGCCCGGAATCATCCTTCACGGGACGGCCACGCTCGCCCTCTGCATCGCCCGCGTGGTGAGCCGCGACCTGGGAGACGATCCCGCGCGCGTGCACGGCGTCAGCGCGCGGTTCACCGGCATGGTCACGTTACCGTCGACGTTCGTGCTCCGCGCGGCTCGACCGACGGCGCGGGGCATCGCGTTCGACGCCGTGGGCAGAGACGGCCGTCCGATCCTCGATCAGGGAGCGCTCTCGACATGAAGACCATGAGCCGGCGCGAGCGCATGCTCGCCGCCATCAACCACGAGCCCGTGGACCGCGTCCCCTACGCCGTGTGGCGGCACTTTCCCCAGGTCGATCGGAATCCGGCTGGCCTGGCCCAGGCCACCCTGCGCTTCCACGAGCGATATGGGTCGGACTTCCTCAAGATCACGCCCACCGGCGGGTATGCGGTCGAGGAGTGGGGCTGCGTCGAGGGCGACGACGTGCGGCCCGACGGTCATCGCGCCTGCGTGAGCTGCGCCGTGAAGGACGGCGACGACTGGAAGAAGATCCGCCCGCTCGACCCGTCGAGCGCGACGGGCTACGCCCAGCAGCTCGAGATCATCATCAGAATGGGATTCGACAAGCGCATCGGCGACGCCCCGGTGGTGCCGACGCTGTTCTCGCCTCTGTCACTCGCGCAAAAGCTGTCGGGCAGCCGCCTGAACGCGGACCTGCGCGAGCGGCCCGGTGCCGTGCGCAGCGCGCTCGATGCGATCACCGAAACGCTGGTGAGGTTTGCCGACCGGGCCCTCACCGAGGGCGTCTCCGGCATCTTCTACTCGATCCAGGCGGCCAGCCGGACTCATCACTCCGAGGAGGAATACGCCGAGTTCGGCGAGCCGCACGATCGCCGGTTCCTCGAATCGATCCGCGACCGGTCCAAGCTCACGATCATCCACTGTCACGGCGATCAGCTCATGTTCGAGCGCCTGGCGCGGCTGCCCGGCCATGCCTGGAACTGGGACGATCGCGCGACGCCGCCCTCGCTCCGCGACGGCCAGGCACGGGTGCCCGGCGCCGTCATCGGCGGCCTGAATCAGTGGAAGACGCTGCGGGACGGAACGCCGGAGCAATCCGTCGCCGAGGTGGACGACGCGATCGCCCAGACCGGGGGTCGCGGGTTGATCATCGGCCCCGGCTGCGTGCTGCCGTCGAACACGCCCGACCCGAACGTGGCCGCGGTGGTGAAGCACCTGGGAGGGCCGCTCAAGCGGGTGCCAGGCGCCACGGTGTGACGACCTTACTTCCCCACGTTGAACCTGAAGTGGCAGATCTCGCCGTCGCGGACGACGTAATCCTTGCCCTCGAGCCTGAGCTGGCCCTTGGCGCGGATGTCGGGGAACGAACCCTCGACGGCAACCAACTCGTCGTAGCCCACCACCTCGGCGCGGATGAAGCCGCGCGCGATGTCCGAGTGCACGGCCCCGGCGGCGTCCTGCGCGCGCGTCTGCTGGGGAATGGACCACGCCCGTACTTCGTCCTCACCGACGGTGAAGAACGAGATGAGGCCGAGGAGCGCGTAGCAGTCTCTGAGCACGCGCCGGATCGCCGGCTCCTTCAGTCCTAGATCGGCCAGGAACGCGGCCTGCTCGTCACCGGCGAGCTCGGCGACCTCCATCTCGATGACGGCCGACACCCAGCCGATCCGCGTGTGGGGCCGGGCGGCGATCGCCTCCAGTCCATAGGTGGCCGCGACGCGGTCGCCCTCGGTGACGGCCTTCTCGTCGACGTTGACGCAGTGGAGGATCGGCTTCTGGGACAGGAACGTGAAGCCGCGGATCGCCTTGACGTCGTCCTCCGGGAGCGTCAGCGCGCGGAGCGGCGTCTCGCTCTCCAGCGCCGTCTTCAGGCGCGCCAGGACCTCCTGCTCACGCGCCTCGACGTCGGTGCGCCGCTTCTTCAGCGACGCGTCGAGCCGCTCGAGGCGTCGCTCCACCACCTCGAGGTCGGCCAGGATCAGCTCGGTCTCGAGGTCTTCGCTGTCGCGCCGTGGCGCCGGCGCGTCCAGCGCCGGGTCCGCGAACGCACGCACAACGTGGAGCAAGGCATCGGCGTTCCGGAATTCTTTGGTGTCGAGGCCGGCTCGCTCGCCCTTGGCGATGCCGGCCAGGTCGACCACGTCGAAGGTCGCGAAGGTCGTCTTCTTCGGCTTGAACAGCGCGCTGAGACGATCGACCCGCGCGTCCGGGACACGAGCCACCCCCGTGTTGAGTTCGACGCGGCCGGTGTCGTAGCGCGACGTGGCGACACGGGCACCGGTGAGCAAGTTGAACAGCGTGGTCTTGCCGCTTCGAGGCAGGCCGATCAGGCCGATCTTCATGAAAGCATTATGCCGCGTGCTAGATTGAGGCGCGTCGAAATGCCCGCCTCCGACTCCCCCACGCCTTACCGAGCGATCGATCTGCGCGGCGCCGCCGGCGCCCTGCTCGCCTCGCTCTTCTGGGGCGTCAACCCGGTGGCGATCAAGGCCGGCCTCGAGGACGCGCCTCCGTTCCGGCTCGCCGCGCTGCGCTTCATCCTGGGCGGCACCGTGATCCTGGTGTGGGCGGCGGGCACGGGTCGGTTGCGCGGGTTCCGCATCGCCCCCGACGAGTGGCGGCCCCTCGGCGTGCTCGGCCTGCTCCTCGCGGTGCAGATGGGGACGATGAACGTGGCCACGACGATGACGACGGCCGCCCACGTCGCCATCATCCTCAACCTCTACGCCGTGCAGACGGTCGTGCTGGCCCACTTCATGATCCCCGGCGACCGCCTCAGCCTTCGTCGCCTCGCCGGAGTCCTGGTGGCGTTCGGCGGCATCGTGATCCTCTTCGGCCGCGGGTTCTCGCTCGGCGGTCCCACGCTGGTCGGAGACGCCATCATGTTCGTCAGCGCGCTGATCCTGGCCGAGCGGACCATCTATCTGGCCAGGGCCGTGCAGCGCCAGGACCCGGTGAAGCTCCTGCTGGCTCAGGCGGTGGTCGGTATCGTGGTGTTCTTGCTCTTGTCGGCGATCTTCGAGCCCGCCGCCACGCGGTGGACCGGCCGGCTGGCCGGCGCCATCGCCTTCCAGGGCTTCGTCGTCACCGGCTTCAACTTCATCGTCAACCTGTGGCTGCTCAAGCACTACCGCCCGAGCGCGCTCTCCGCGCTCTTCCTCACCCAGCCGATCTTCGGCGTGGTCGCGGCGGCGATCGTGTGGGGCGAGCCGCTCACGGACGACGTGGTGGTGGCCACGCTGGCCGTCATCGTCGGGATCGCGTTGACGCAGCGGTGACGGCGTGGGCCCGGCAGTGACGGCTCTATAATCGGTTCATGCCGACGCGTCCGTCGCGGTCACTCGAGGTCGTGTCCAACCCGCATCCCGACCGCGACTACGAGGTGGCGATGACGGCGCCCGAGTTCACCTGCGTGTGCCCGATGACCGGCCAGCCCGACTTCGCGACGATCCGCATCCGCTACGTGCCGGACCAGCACCTCGTCGAGCTGAAGTCGCTGAAGCTCTACCTGTGGTCGTATCGCGACGAGGGCGCCTTCCACGAGGATGTGACGAACCGGATCCTGAACGATTTCGTCACGGCGGCCCGACCGCGCTTCGTCGAGGTCGTCGGCGACTTCAGCGTGCGCGGCGGGATCAAGACCGAGGTCCGGGCCACGTACGGCAAGCGCCCGGAGATCTAGTCCCTCACTTCGCCAGGACGAGCAGCGCCATCCCCACCAGCATGACAACGGCGCCGACCGCCGATTCGCGCACCCGCTGGGCTTCGCCGAACAGGATCACGCCGATGGCCATGGCGAAGATGATCTCGACCTGCTTGACGGCCTCGACGTACGAGGACAGCGTCATCGTGTAGGCCGCGCCCTGCGTGATCGTGGTGAGCGCGGCGAACAGGCCGAGCGCAACGAACTCCTTCCAGTGCCCGGGAACCGCCGTGAAGTGCTTCCCCGAGGTGGCCAGCGCCACCGGCGTGATGATCAGGCTGGCGGCCGCGTAGCCGCCGAGCGTCCCGGTCGCCGGATCGGAGGTCACGATGGCCTGCTTCATGGTGATCACGGAGGGCGCGTAGAAAAACGCCGCCACCAGCGTCCAGCGCTGGCCGGGGTCCGTGAAGAGCACGGCCAGCGGCGCCCACGGTGAGATCCTCGCCCGCCGGACGTTGAGCAGATACACGCCGCTCGCACTCAGCAGCACGCCGGCCACACCGAGCGCGCTGGGTCGCTCGCCGATCGACACGTACGCCATGCCGAGCAGGATGATCAGGCTCACCTTCCACAATGCCGTGACCAGCGAGATCTCCGAGGCCTTCAGCGCCTTGGAGAGCGCCAGCGTGGAGATGGTCTGCGACACGCCGAAGACGGCGCACCACGTGAAGAACCCCGGCCGGATCGCGGGCCAGCCGCGCACCAGGCAGGTCCCGAGCGCGAACGGCAGGAGAAACGTGAACCGCCCCCACACGTTGATGTACTCGTCCAGCGCGTGCCCCAGCCGCTTCATCGCGGTGTTGCGGAGCACCTGGAAGAGCGCGGCGGCGAGCGCCAGCAGGAGCCACATGGTGGTGAGCGGTCGCGTTCAGGCCCGCGCGGCCTCCGAGGCCCCGGCTCGCTGGCGGCCGCGCTGCGCCAGTCGCCACACGGCCGGCGCGTACAGGCGGAGCAAGAGCCGCAGGCGATAGGGCCACAGCCGGGTGAGCGGGCGCGCCGCCAGGCAGCGCCAGCCGTAGCGACGCGCGCCCTCGCGATCCCCGCGCTCGGCGCACGCCACGGCCACGCCGAACCAGTTTCGGGCGATGCGCGTGCGGATCGCGCGATCGTACGTGAACCCGAGGTGGGCGTTGATCGCGCGGTAGACCGCCGCAACCGCCTCGGTCTTGGCAATCTCGCTCTGACCGGAGTGAATGCCACCGGGGTGAAGACGATAGGCCGCGGTCACTTCCGGAATGTAACCGATGGGCCCCCGCTCGGCGTGCAGGAGGTGCAAAGACCAGTCGGGCAGCGGGATACCGTAAAACCACGCGGGCCACTCGGCCACGACTCCGCGCCGGAACATCACCGAGCACTGCGGGACGAAGTTCCACTCGAGAACGTCCAAAAGTCTCCACGTGTCCCGTTCTGCCGGCGGCCGGAGCCGCCGGCGCGGACGGCTGCCGTCCTCGTGGAAGACCTCGACGTCGGTGAAGCACTCGGTGTAGTCGGGCCTCGCGTCGAGGAACTCCGCCTGACGGCTGAGCTTGGTGGGCGAGGTCCAGTAGTCGTCGGCTTCCAGAATGGCGACGTACTGGCCGCGGCACGCCGCCCACGCGTCGGCGAAGTTCCGGTGCATCCCCAGATTGCGCTCGCGCGGCAGCACGCGAATGCGATCGGGATGGCGATCGGCATAGCGGCGGACGATGGCGGCGGTGCCGTCCATCGAGCAATCCTCACCGACCACGACTTCCCAATCGAAACCGACCTGCTGCATCAGCACGCTGTCGAGGGTCTGGGCGACGAAGCGCTCGTGGTTGTAGGCGAGCACGAGCACGCTGACCTTCATGCCGGTGGCGGCGTCACCCGGAGTCGTTCGGTGATGGCCCGCCCGTGGCGCACGGCGAACGCCATGAGGTCGGTGACCCTCCGCACGCCGGCGGTGTCGAGCGCGGTGCCGGTCGGTAAGGTCAACGTTCGCTCGACCAGCCTCTCGGTCGCCGGCAGGTGTCGGCCCGCGTCGGGGAAACGCGTGCGGTAGGGCTCCATCCGGTGACACCCGGGATAGAAGTAGCGACGGGCGAGGACGTTCTCAGCCCAGAACACAGTGACCAGGTCATCGCGAGTGATGCTCGCCGCTCGTGGGTCCACGTCGAGGACGACGTACTGGAAGTTGCAGCGCTCGCGCTCGTCGTAGTCGAGCAGGGTGATGCCGGGAATCCCCGCCAGGGCGTCCTGGTACGCGTGGAAATTCTCACGGTTCACCGTAACGACCTCCTGGAGCGTCTCGAGTCCTGTGAGGCCCGTCGCGGCCGACAGCTCGCTCATCTTGCCGTTGGTGCCGACGTGGATGACGTTGTCGTATCCGGCGAATCCGAAGTTCTTCATGAGCCGCATCGTGCGGGCTAGCTCGTCGTCGTTCGTCACCACCGCCCCGCCCTCGAACGTGTTGAAGAACTTGGTGGCGTGGAAGCTGAACACGGCGGCGTCACCATAGCCGCCGATCGCTCGGCCCAGGCAGGTGGTGTCGAAGACGTGCGCCGCGTCGTACAGCAAGCGCAGCCGATGCTCGGCGGCCACCCGGGCCAGCGCCTCGACGTCGCAGGGGCGGCCCCAGAGGTGGACGCCGATGATCCCGGTGGTTTTCGGGGTGATGCGCGCCTCGACCTGGCGGGGATCGAGTGTGTACGTCTTCGGGTCGACGTCGCAGAAGACCGGCGTGATCTGCTGCCATTCCAGCGCGTGCGCGGTCGCGACGAACGTGAGCGATGGCACGATCACCTCGCCGCTCAGACCCGCCGCGCGGATGGCGATCTCCAGGCCCACGGTGCCGTTACACATGGCGATGCAGTGGCGCACGCCCTCTCGCTCCGCCACCCGAGCCTCGAACTCCTGGACCAGTGGCCCATTGTTGGTAAGCCAGCGCCGATCGAGCACTTCGTTGATCCGGGCGAGCAGGCGCTCGCGATCGGCGATGTTGGGCCGGCCCACGTGGAGTGCCTCGGCGAAGGCCGGGGATCCTCCGAAGACCGCGAGGTCCTCGAGGCGGCGCTTCACGAGCGCCCCCCTTCGCGCTCGCGCTTGGGGATATAGCGCCCCGCCGAGTCATAGAGCTCGCCGCGCAGCTTCGCCTCCAGGGCCAGGATCCGGGCGCGTGGCCTGGGCTTCAGTGGCTTCGCAGGTGATCCGGCATAAATCGTCCACGGTTCGCAATTTTTCGTGATCAATGAATTGGCTCCTATGGCGACGCCGTCCCCAATCTCGACCCCGGGCAGCACGACCGTGTTCGCGCCGATGATGGCGTGGCGCCCGATACGCACCTTCGACCGGATCGGCTGACGGTAGGGCGCCGGCACCGCCGGGTTGGTGAGCGAGTCGCCGAGATAATCCTCGTTGCCGGTGTAGATCCGGACGCCGCCGGACAGCCCGGCGAAGTCGTCCATGATCAGTTCGCCACCGCCGGCAAGAGAAGAGAAGCTGGCAATGTGCACGAAGCTGCCGATGGTCGTGCGAGCGCCGCCCGCGACGAACACGAAGTCGTCGATGATGACGGAGTCGCCGATGCTGATCGCCCCGGGCGCCACGATGCGCGCCATAGGCCAGATGACGACGTCCTGACCGATCCGGGCGAATGGCAGCCGCGGGGCCTGATTCGTCATCGCCCGGCGCCCGCTGGTGCCTCGCTGCGCTCGAGGCACGTCGTGCGCCATTCGAGATTCGGGCGGACGACGCCCGGAACGCGCCCGTACCAGGCGCCGCGCCCTTGCCCGGCGTCGCGGACCTCGAAGACCAGGATGCCATCGTCGCGGAACAGAACCGTGGCCTGATCCTTCACGACCAGCAGCTCGATGCGATAGACGCCCTCGTTGAGCAGATCGCCGGGCACGCGACACGCGCTCAGAAAGCGCCCCTGGGGGAACGCGCGGCCATGCCACTCCGCCTCGTTCACCGGCGCCGTGTTGAACGCGAGCACCCCCTGCTCGTCGTAGACGTGCAAGCTCAGGTTCAGGTGAGCGCCGGAGCCCAGGTTCCAGTACTCGAACTCGAGCAGGAGGTCCGTGCTCGTCGTGATCTCGTGGCCGCTTCCGGCGGCCGGACGCACGCTCGCCCGCGTCACCCGCACCGCGTCGCCACCCGGGGCGGTGGCCACGTCGGGCCACGACCGTTGGTGCCGGCTGGTCAGCGTGTTGGCGGCATACCGAGCGATGACGCGGCGGTCGCCATCGTCAACGATGCGGCCACCGTCGAGCCAGATGACGCGGGTACACAGATTCTGCACGGCGACCATGTTGTGGCTGACGAAGAACACGGTGCGGCCCGTGCGCACGGAGTCGCCGATCTTGCCGACGCACTTGCGCTGGAAGCGAGCGTCGCCGACGGCGAGGACCTCGTCGATCAGCATGATCTCGGGATCGAGGTGGGCGGCCACGGCGAAGGCCAGTCGAACGTACATTCCGCTCGAGTAGTGCTTGACCGGAGCGTCGACGAAGCGCTCGACCTCGGCGAACGCGACGATCTCGTCGAACTTCGCCTCGATCTCGGCCTTCCGCATCCCGAGAATCGCCCCGTTGAGGTACACGTTCTCCCGGCCGGTGAGCTCGGGGTGGAAGCCCGTCCCGACCTCGAGGAGCGAGCCGACCCGGCCGTGAATCTCGGCCTGACCTTCGGTTGGCGCGGTGATGCGCGAGAGGATCTTCAGCAGCGTGCTCTTGCCGGCGCCGTTGGCGCCGATGATGCCAACGATCTCGCCGGCGCTCACCTCGAAGGAGACGTCACGTAGCGCCCAGAGCGTCGCTCCCTGTGCAGTCGGTCGGCCGAAGCCGATGGCGGAGCGCTGGCGAGGGCCGAGCCGATACTGTTTGCCCAAGCCGTGGCAACGAATCGCGACGTCGCCCCTCATCGTCTACACCACGTCGGCAAACGTGCGCTCCATTCGCTTGAAGTACCAGAGCCCGCCTGCGAGGACGACGAACGTGACCGCCGTCGACACGACGAGCAGGGCGCCGGGTGGCTGGCCGTGACCGAGGAGCGCCCATCGGAAGCCCTCGACGACGCCGGCCATGGGATTGAGGCCGTAGAGCGCGCGCCAGCGCTCGGGCACGAGCGAGCTCGGATAGGCCACCGGCGTGGCGAAGAGCCAGATCTGGACGAGAAAACCCAGCGTGTACCGCACGTCGCGATACTCGACGTTGAGCGCCGAGAGCCAGAGTCCCGCGGCCAGCGCTGTGAGAACGGCCAGCGCGACGAAGAGTGGGACGGCGGCGATGAAGGGGCCGGGGACGATGCCGTACCAGGCCATGAGACCGATACCGACCACGAAGGCGATGGCGAAATCGACCAAGCCGGCGAGGATCGTCGCGAGAGGAATGACCAGCCGTGGGAAGTAGACTTTCGTGATGAGACGCTCGTTGGCCACGAGACTGTTGCTCGACTCCGTCAGCGCGTGGGCGAAGAGCTGCCACGGCAGCATCGCGGCGTAGGCGAAGACGGGATACGGCACGCCGTCGGACGGCACGCCAGCCAGGCGGCCCAGGAAGATCGCGAACACGAGCGTCGTCGCCAGCGGTTGGAGCACGGCCCAGGCGATGCCCAGCACGGTCTGCTTGTAGCGAACCTTCAGGTCACGCCACACGAGGAAGTAGAGGAGCTCGCGATAGGCCCAGACCTCGCCGAGGTTCGGCCGGGCGCCGGACGGCCGAATGATCGTCGATGGAGAAACCAACCCGGTCCCGGAGACGCCGCTCACGACTGCCGTCGCGCCGGCCGGCGGGCGGTCACTTCGACGGCACGCTCTCGAACGACCGGATCGCGACGCGGTCGCGCGCGCTCAGCTCGATTTCCCGGGGGCGACGGCGACCTTGATCGACGCGGGGTCGTGATGAGCGTCGAACGCTTCGCCGATGGCATCGAGGTCGAAGCGATGCGTGACGAGCGGCTCTCCACGAACGGCGCCGCTCTCGAGCAGGCGCAGAGCCTCGCCGAACTCGTCCTGATAGATCATCGAGCCCGTGATCGTCACCTCGCGCCGTACGACGGAGAAGAATGCGACGGGCGTGGGCTCGTGGGGCAATCCGGTCAACACGACACGCCCGCCCGGGCGCACCAGCGAGAGCGCGTGCTGGACCGCCATCGCCGACCCGGCCGTCTCGATGACGAGATCGACCCCCTCACGGCCGGAGAACTGCTGAGCTGCGCCGTCCAGCGACCCCGCCGAGACCGCGTGCGTGTCTGCGGCACCGAGTGCCTTGGCCATCGCGAACCGCCGCGACGTGCGGCTGACGACGAGCACGCGAGCGCCAGCGGCGGTCAGAACCTGAAGCGCGAGCAATCCGAGCGTCCCCGCGCCGACGACGGCGGCCGTTTCGCCGGCACGCGGAGCACCGCGTTTGACGGCGCGAGTCACGACCGCCAGCGGCTCGGCCAGCAGCGCGTCGTCATCGGCGACCTTCGCGGGCACCGCCCAGCAGCAGCGCTCGGGAACACGGGCCAGCTCTGCGAAGGCACCGTCCACGTCGATCCCGATGGTCGTCCGCTGGAAGCACAGGTTGCGGTTGCCCTCGCGGCAGAGCGGGCATCGCCCGCAGGAATAGTTCGGCTCGACCACGACGCGATCGCCGAGACGCACGCTGCGGACGTCGCGACCGGCCCCTTGGACTCGTCCGACGAACTCGTGCCCCATGACGCGCGGGTACGCGACGGCCCGGGCGCCCGTCCAGATGCTGTAGTCGGTACCGCAGAGCCCGGCCAGGTCGACGCGCACGAGGACTTCGCCAGGTCCGGCTTCGGGAGCCTTCGACGGCTCCACTCTGAGGTCGCGAGGGCCGCGCAAAACCGCAGCTTTCACAGTTAAAAGCTACTGGAAGCAGGACGCAGGGACAACATTAGAGACGCGTCTCTACAGACACGTCTCTAAATAAAGAGGAGCCAACGAGTAGCCTCGACGGCTTGTTCTGTCTTATTTCATGGCCATTTATGGCCAGGACACTCAGAGCAAACCGGAACATCACGCCGCTGTGTGGCCGCCGTCCAGGAAGATAGTCTGGCCCGTCATGAAGTCCGACGCCGACGACGCGAGATAGACGGCGAGCGGGCCGATCTCCTCGGGGCGCCCCGTGCGACGCGCGGGGATATCGCGAAGGAGTCGGTCGGCGAGCTTCGGATTCTCGGGACCGAACGCGGGAGCCGACATGTCGGTCGCGAACCAGCCCGGCGCGATCGCGTTGACCTGCACGTTGTGTCGCGCCCACTCGACGCCGAGGGTGCGCGTGAAGGCGATGATCGCGCCTTTAGTCGCCGAGTAGATCGTGTAGCCCGGCAGCCCTACCGCGGCGAGCATCGAGGAGATGTTGATGACCTTGCCGGCGCTCTGAGCAATGAAGTGGGGGCCGGCCGCTCGGCACCCATTGAAGACGCCGATCAGATTCACGTCGAGCACGGTGCGCCAGTCCTCGGGACGCCAGTCCACCAGCGGCTGGACCTTCGCGATTCCCGAGTTGTTCACGAGAACGTCGAGGCGGCCGAACGTCGAGCGCGTCGCGTCGATCAGGCGCTCGACCTCGGTGTAGCTCGTCACGTCGGTGGGGATGGCCAGGGCCCGACCGCCGGCGTGTTGGACGAGCCCCGCCGTTTCCTCCAGGTCGGCCTTCGAGCGTGCCGCAACGGCAACGGCCGCGCCGGCAGCGGCCAGCGCCAGGGCGATCGACCGCCCGAGGCCGCGGCTGGCGCCGGTGACGATGGCGACCTGGCCGGCAAGCGCCGGCGTCGATGTCACCGGTAGAGGTCCTCGAGCTCGCGGCTGTACTTCTGGATGACGACCTTGCGCTTGACCTTCAGGGTGGGTGTCAGCTCGCCCCCATCCTGGGTGAAGTCATCGGGCAGCACCCGGAACTTCTTGATCTTTGCGTACGACTGGAGCTTGGAGTTCTTCTCTTCCACGGTCCGCTCCACTCGCTCGACGACCTTCGGGTGCTTCACCAGCACGGCCGGATCGCTGGCGATGATCCCCTGCTCCTGGGCGAACTTCTTGAGCTCGTCGGGATTGAGCGTGATGAGCGCCACCGGGTATGGTCGCCGGTCGCCGTACACCATCGCTTGGCTGAGGAACGGATCCGCCTTCAAGAGATTTTCGATGTTCTGCGGCGCGATGTTCATCCCGCCCGCAGTGACGATGAGGTCCTTCTTCCGGTCGGTGATGAAGAGAAAGCCGTCGTCGTCGATCCGGCCGATGTCGCCGGTATGGAACCATCCCTCGGGCTCGAAGACCTCGCGGCTCGCCTCTGGCTGCTTGAAATACCCGCGGGTCGCGACGTTGCCCCCGCGGGCCAGGATCTCTCCGTCGGGCGCGATCTTCAGCTCGACGCCGGGCAACGCCTGACCGACCGAGCCGAACTTGAAACGGCCGGGGCGATTGAAGGTCAGCACCGGGCACGTCTCGGTCAATCCGTAGCCTTCGAGAATCAGGATACCGGCGGCGTGGAAGAATTCGGCGATGTCCCGCGACAACGGCGCGCCGCCCGACACCGCCCACTCGAGCCGGCCGCCGAGCGCGGCGTGGAGCTTCGAGAAGACGAGCTTGTGGGCGAGCCGGTGCTGGACAGCGACGCTGCTCGGGATCGGCTGCCCCTGTTGTTGCAGGTGGCTGACCTTCGTTCCGACGTCCACGGCCCAGTGAAAGATCCGCTTCTTGATGGGCGAGCCCGCTTCCACGCCGGCCAGGATCTTCGCGTAGACCTTCTCGTAGACGCGCGGGACGCTGCAGATGAAGTGCGGCTGCACTTCCTTGAGGTTGTCGCCAACCTTGTCGAGATTCTCGGCGAAGGCCGTGACCAGACCCTGGTGGGGTCCCAGGAACGATTCGAAGCGGGCGAACGAGTGCGCGAGCGGCAGGAAGAGGAGATGCGTCCACTCCGCCCGCGTCGGCGTCGTCTTCGCCCCGGCGGTCAGCGCAGCGACGTGATTGCCGTGCGTCTGCACGACCCCCTTCGGAGGCCCCGTCGTCCCGGACGTGTACACGATCGTCGCCACGTCGTCGGCCGTGGTGCTGTCCACCCGTTCGGCCAGCGTCGACTTCAACGCCTCGCGACGGTCACGTCCCAGGCGCCGCAGCATCTCCCACGTCAGCACCGTCTCGGGCGGCTGGGCCGGCTCGTATCCCGAGATCACGACGATCTGCTCCAGGCGCTCCATCTTCGAGCGCGCCTCGAGCGCCTTGGCGAGTTGCCCGGAGTCCTCGACGATCAGCGTGCGGGCCTGTGAATCGTTGACGACGTATGCGATGAGCTCCGGCGGGTAGCTCGGGTAGATGGGCACGGTGATGCACCCGGCGGACAGGATCGCCATGTCCGCGTGCACCCATTCGACACGGCTCGCCGACAGGAGCGCGACGGCATCACCCTTCTGACGGCCCAACGCGAGCAGGCCGAGCGCCAGCTCCTCGACGATGTCTCCTGCCTGACGCCACGTCAGTGTGTGCCAGCGGCCGTCACGCTTGAATTGCTGCGCGGGACGGCTACTGCTCTCCTCGACCCGGCTCCAGAACATTCGCGCGAGTGTCTCTTGGGCCATACCCCACCTCCCGAGAAGATCAAAAGTATCAAGCCCTTGCGCACAGTAGCAGCTGACGTTTGACGCGACGCAATAAATATTGCTTGCGCTCTCTAACGCGTCGCGTTACACTCCGCCTTGAGATCGACGGTCGCAACACAGTATCAGGGAGGAGACGGACATGACGGACGTGACGAAGGCCCAGGAGCTCTTCGTGCAGCTCGCTGGAAAGACGATCGAAGCGATGGCCCTGTGGGCCGAGGCCAACCAGCGCGTGCTCCGCGAGCTCGTGGAGCTAGGCTCGACGACGGCCAAGGAGAGCGTGCGGCTTTACGGCGATCTTCAACGCGCCGGTCTCGAGTCCCTGCGCGAAGGCCAGTCGTGGACGATGCGCTGGCAGGGCGGTTGGAAGGACGCGAGCGATCCTGTTGCCTGGTACCAGAAGCTCATGGCCGACGGCGTGAACGGGACGCAGCAAGCATTCCGGCTGGCCGAGGAAAGCGCACAGGCCGTGACGCGGGCCGCCGAGCGCGTGCAGGCCACCACCGAGCAGGCGGGCAAGGGCATCCAGGAAACGTACGCCGGCGCAGTGTCGAAGATGAAGGAGATCTACGCGGGCGTCTGAGCGGCGATCGACGGTGTCGAGCGACGGCCCGGCGGGAACCCGCCGGGCCGTTGGCCTGACTCCCCTACTTCGGTTCCGCTCGGCGTTTCTCGAGACGATCTTCGAGAGCCCGTAGCCGCTCGCGCAACGTGGCGACTTCGTCTCTCAGTCGATCCGGGTCCGGCTCGGCGGCGTCACGCTTGGCCGGTTCGGCCTCGCGCTTCGCGTCGGTGCGGGGTGTCGGCGCCCAGCCGGAACGTGTCGACCACTCTCGGACGACGCGTTCCATTTCTCGCTGACTGGAGACGATGCCCTCCAGGCTCGATTTCATCGAACGCTGGATGAAATCTTGCCAGGCTTCACCGTGCTTCACGAGCTGATGGAGAAAGGCCGCCGGGAGCGCACTGCGGTGATTGCGCTCGTTCTCGAGAATGATCTGGGTGAGGGTCACCGACGTCAGCTCTTCGCCGGTGGCGGCGTCCACGACCGAGATCTCCTTGCCGTTCCGGATCATCTCCTCGATCTCTTCGAGGGTGACGTAGCGGCTCTCCTGCGTGTCGTAGAGCTTCCGATTGGAGTACCGCTTGATGACGTACGCCATGGACGATCTCTCCGCGAATGTCACTATGAGGCCTCTAACACTTCGCGTCAAGCCCGGGGCCTGCGCCGATGCTACACTGACGCTTCTCACGAGCAGGAGGCCTCGAGCAGGAGGAAGATCATGAAGCTCAAAGGGCGCACCGCCCTCGTGACGGGCGGCTCCCGTGGCATCGGTCGCGCCGTGGCACTCGCTCTCGCCGAGGAGGGCGCCGACGTTGCCATCAATTACGTCTCCAGCGAAGCGGCTGCCGTCGACGTCGCGCAGAACATCACGAAGATGGGACGCCGCGCGATTCTCGCCCGGGCCGACGTCAGCGACTATCCCGATACGTTCCGCATGGCCCAGGACGTGCTGGCCGAGTTCGGCCACCTCGACATCCTGGTCAACAACGCCGGTGTCAACTCCGACAAGACGTTCGTGAAGATGGACCACGCCTCCTGGCGTAAGGTGCTCGCCATCAACCTCGACGGCGCGTTCAACTGCACCAAGGTGTTCATCGATCAGATGCTCAAGCAGAGCTACGGGCGCGTCGTGAACGTGACCTCGGTGATCGGGCAGATCGGGAATTTCGGCCAGGCCAACTACGCCGCGTCCAAGGCCGGCGTGGCGGCGTTCACCAAGTCGCTGGCCAAGGAGCTCGCCGGCAAGGGCGTCACGGTGAACGCCGTCGCCCCGGGGTTCATCGAGACCGAAATGATCTCGGGCATTCCCGAGAAGGTCCGCAGCCGGCTGCTCGAGCAGATTCCCCTGCGCCGCTTCGGGACGCCGGAAGAGGTGGGCCGAGCGGTCGTCTACATCGTCTCGTCCGACGGCGACTACATCACGGGCGCGGAGCTTTCGATCAACGGCGGGTTGCTGATGTAGCGACGCGCAGTCAGCTGCGCGGATGACCGCAGGCGGCGGAGAGCAACGAGCCGCCCACCTTGCTCCAGAGCGCCACGGTCTGGGCGGCCAGCGTCCACGGGGCCAGCGCGAGCCTGACACCGGCGCCGGGCGATGCCGGCCGCTCGTAGGTGACGCGCGTCTTCGACGGCATCACCCACGCCTCGCCGGAGAGCACGTCCTCACCCCGCTGGTTCCGACACACCGTGCCCAACCGAACGCGGTTGCGCTCCGTCAACACTTCCAGGACCTCGACGCGCGCGGTGATGGTGTCGCCGGGCTTCACGGGCTTCATGAACTTCAAGCTCTGCGAGAGGTAGACGGCCCCGGGACCCGGCAACTGGGTGCCGATGACGGCGGAGATGAGGCCGGCGGTGAAGACGCCCGGAGCGATGGGCTCGCCGAAGCTGGTGGCGGCCGCGTACGCCGGGTCGCTGTGGATCGGATTGAAGTCGCCGACGGCGTCGATGAACTCGGCGATCGCGTCCATCTCCACGTGCCGCTCGATCTCCGCGTAATCGCCCGGCCTGAGCTCCGCGATCGTCTTTCCGATCATCAACGCTCCTTCGACGCCACCTCGTGTGCACCGCCGGCGGGCCGCTTCTGGACGGCCCGCAGCACGTCATCGAGTTTTCGCGACACCGCGCCCACCGCGTCTTCCACGCGCTCGACGCGCTCTTCCAGCTCGACGATCTGACGGGCCACCGCCGTGAGCTGCGTCCGCGAGGCCATGTTGAGCGTCTGCAGCGCCGCCTCGATCTGCTGGTCGGCGGCCTTCTTGACGGGCGCCGTCGTCACCAGCCACTGATCGAGATAGCGTCCGAGCAACTGGGCGAACCCGTCGGTGTTCATGGCCTGCCCGAGCGCGCGCGACCAGGCCTCGATCGACTGATCGAGGAACTGCTTCCACTGAGTGGCGATGTCTGGGCTGACCGGCGACGCGGCGATCATGCGGGCCCAGGTCTGGACCCATTGCTCGACAGCCGGTCTCCAGAACGCCGTCGGATCGGGAGGCGCGGCCGTCGATTGCGAAAGGAGCCGGGCCCAGGCCTGGGTGCTGTCCTCGAGGCCCTTCTTCCACATGTCGAAGAACTGTTGGGTCGGGATCGAGTCAACCATCACTCACCTCGATCGTAATTCATGTGACGCTTTGCGCCAAGCGCTTCCTTGCGGCGCGTCACGATGATCGTGGGCCGAGCCATCCCGAGACCTTGGGCCAGCAGTGCACCGAGGCCCCCCGGCCGGCGATCAGCGAGATGTGCCCGCCCGGCAACTCCACGTATTCCTTGTCCCGGCTGGCCACGGCGTCGATGAGCGCGCGCACGCAGTCGGGAGGCGCGATGTAGTCCTCCTTGGCGCCGACGACGAACGTCGGACACGCGATCGAGCGGAGCCGGACCGACCGGCCGCCCACGCGCAGCTCTCCCCGGTACAGCTTGTTGTCCTGATAGAAGTCGCGGACCCACTGGCGGAAGAACTCGCCGGGAAAGGCGACGTACTCGTTGGCCCATTTGTTCAACGCGGTGAAGCCCTCGACGTACTTATCGTTCCACAGGTTCCACCAGAGATTGATGTTGGTGGAGAGATCCATGGTCGGTTTGAGGAGCTTGAAGCCGGCCTTGACCATGTCGGCCGGGATCGCGCCCAGCGTATCGACGAAGCGATCGACGTTGAAATACTTCTTGTCGAGCCACAGCCCGAAGAGTCCAACGCGGGAGAAATCGATCGGCCCCGCCATGTTGATGAAGTTCTGGACCGGGATCTCCGGATGCGAGGCCACGAACGACGCCGAGAGCGGTGCGCCCATGCAATAGCCGAGCACCGACAACCCGTCGGTCCCCGACGTCTCGAGCACCTTGCGCGCCATGCGGGGCAGGATCTTCACCACGCACTCCTCGAGCGTGAGGCCGTTGTCCTCGGGGCCGAACACGCCCCAGTCGAGCAGGTAGAAGTCGAAGCCTTCGCGGGTCATGTGCTCGATGAAGCTGCCGCCGGGAAGCAAATCGAAGATGTACGGGCGGCTGATGCCGAGATTGGGCACGAAGAGGACCGGCGTGCGGTGCGTCCGCGACGACTGGTAGCGATAGAGACGCGACTTGTTGCGCCGGTAGACTTCCTCGCGCGGCGTCACGCCCGTGCGCGGCTCGATCGGGTTGCTGACCATCTCGCCGAGGTTCTGGAAGCGCCGCAGCGTGCGGTCGAGCTCCTCCTGCCACTGCCGGACGGATTCGGCCGAGGCGCTCACGCCGTCGGTATAACCGTTGGTGAACCGTTCGACGATGTCGGCGAAGCGTTCCTGGCCCATTCCCCGAAAAACTCCTTTCGTCCCGCGCCTACATCGAGAACATCGAGCCGAGCTTCATGGCCAGCCCCATGTCACCCTTGAGCTTCAGCTTGCCCGACATGAACAGCATCTGGGGATTCTGCTTCCCGGTCGACATGTCGATCCAGTCCTGGGCGCCGACCTGCAGCGTGAGACTGGGACTGGCGGCCGGCCCGGTGCTCACCGAGCACGTGCCGTCCTTGATGACGGCGTTCCACGTCCCGCCGCCGTCGCCGGAGATGTCGTACTGGATGATCGCGTTCGTCCCCGCGGCCCGGTCGGCTCGAAAACGCGAGGGCATCTGATCGAAGGTGTCCTTGACTGTCGGCATCGCCCGCCTCCTTCAGAAAGTGAAGAGGTCCATCCCTCCGGTCACGTTGAGAACTGCCCCCGTGATGTAGCGCGCACGCTCCGAACACAGGAAGGCGATCGCACTGGCGACATCCTCCGGCTCCCCTTCCCGCTGCATGGGCACCCGCTTCACCATGCGGTCGTACAACGGCGACAGCTTCGCGTTCGGCCCGACGATCCCGGGCGCGATCGCGTTGCACGTGACATTGTACCGGGCGCCTTCGAGCGCGATCGACTTCGCGAAGCCGATCAGGCCCATCTTCGTGGTGGCATAGGCCGTCTGCCCGAAGCCGCCCATGAGCCCGGCGATCGAGGCCATGCACACCACGCGGCCCCAGCGGCGCTCGCGCATGCCCGGAAACACCGCCTTCGTCACGTTGAACGTCCCGGTGAGGTTCACCCCGAGGTTCAGCTCCCAGTCTTCGACGCGGGTGTCCTTGAGCTGTCCCATCGTGTAGATGATGCCGGCGTTGTTGACGCAGATGTCGACGGGGCCGAGGTCGCGCTCGACGGCGGCGACCACCGTGGCCACCTGCGCGGCATCCCGGACGTCGCACTCGTAGCCGCGCGCGCGTCCGAGCGCCTGGGCCGTCTCCTCGGCGCCCTCGCGATTGAGGTCGAGGATCGCCACCTTGCACCCCTCGGCCGCCAGCGCCTCGGCGTCGGCACGGCCGAGGCTCCGCGCACCGCCAGTCACGAGCGCGACCTTGTCGCGGATCCCGAGATCCATCGGCGTCAGCGTCCCTTGAACTGCGGCTCGCGCTTGCCGAAGAACGCCTGGATCCCCTCGCCGGCGTCCTCCGTGCGCAGCGTCTTGATGAAGGCCCGCGTTTCCATCTCGAGGGCTTGATCGATGGGCGCTTCGAGCCCGTCGTCCACCACCTCGAGGATCAGTCGCGTCGCGATCGGCGGCCGCTTGCTGATCTGTCGGGCCAGCGCGCGGGCGTCGTTCAGCGTCTCGCCCTCCTTGCTCAGCCGGTTCACCAGCCCGAGGGCCAGACACTCGGCGGCGGGAATCTGCGTGCCCAGGATCATGAACTCGAGCGCCTTGGTACGGCCGATGAGCCGGGGCATGCGCTGGGTGCCGCCAAAGCCGGGGATGATGCCGAGGTTCGACTCGGTCTGGCCCATGCGCGCCGTCTCCTTGAGCAGGCGCAGGTGGCACGCCATCGCGATCTCACAGCCGCCTCCCAGCGCGTGGCCGTTCATCGCGGCGATGACGGGCTTGCCGAAGCGCTCGATCTTCCTGAGCACGCCGTTGCCGAAGCGGATGAAGGCGTCGACGCTCTCGCCCGCGAAGGCCGAGCCCAGATCGGCCCCCGCGCAGAAGATCTTGTCGCCGCTGCCGGTGATGATGAGGCAGCGCACGCTGTCGTCGTTCTCGAAGCCGCTCACCGCCGCGTTCAGCTCCCGCACCAGCGTCTCGCTGATGGCATTGGCCGGCGGCCGGTTCAGCGTGATGACGGCGTGTGCTTCCTCGCGCGTGACGACGAGTGTTTCAAACCCCATGCGCCGAGACTCCTCTGAGAAAGATGGACGCCACCGCCTCGGCCGTCTCGGTCAGGCGGTAGCCACGCTTGCCGAGCACCCAGGACGTCGCCATCTGGTCCATGGCACCGAAGAGCATCTTCGTCGCGATCTTCACCGGCAGGTCGGCGCGGATCTGCCCGGCCGCCATGCCCTCGTGCAGGGTCGACCCGATGAGATCGAAGTACGCCGACACCTCGTGGGCGGACGCGCCGCGGAAGAACTTGTGTCCCTGACGCAATTCGACTTGGACGACTTCGGCCAGATCGGGATCGCCCTCGAGGACGGCGAAGTGGAGCGCCACCAGCTTGCGGATCTTGGCTTCGGCCCCGCGCTCCGTGGCGATCTCGCGGCGGACGAGCGCCACCCACTGCGCCATCTTCTCCCGGAAGAGCGTGACGAGGATCTCGTCCTTGGTGCGGAAGTAGAGATAGATGGTGCCGCTCGCAATCCCGGCTTCTCGAGCGATGTCGGACACGCGCGAGTTGTAATACCCGTTGCGAGCGAACACGCGGATGGCCGCGTCGACGATTTGCTGCGGCTTGGCCGAATCGCGCATTGAATCGAGCTGAACCGGCATTCATTGTAGAGGCCGACGACGCAGGGTGTCAAATCGACGTGGTACGATCCCGGCCATGCGACTCAAGTATCGCGTCGGCACCATGCCCGGGCCGTGGCCCACCGGTCCCGGCGGCGTCGATCAGCTCTGGCGTCTCGTCGATCTGTGCGAGACGTCGGGCATCGATTCGCTGTGGTTCTCCGATCGCCTGTCGTCGCCGCTGCACGTGCTCGAGCCTCTGACGACGATGGCCGCGGTGGCCGCGCGCACGCGCCGCCTCAAGTTCGGCCCGAGCGTCATCGTCGCGCCGTTCCGCTCGCCGGTGCTCCTCGCCCGCGAGATGGCGATGATCGACTACCTCTCGGGCGGGCGCATGCTGCCCGCCGTCGGCATCGGGGTCGAGCAGGAGGGCGAGTTCCGCGCGGCCGGCGTGCCCTTCAAGGAGCGCGGCCGTCGCACCGACGAGGCGATCGCCATCATGCGCCGCTGCTGGGCCGACGAGCCGGTGACGTTCGCCGGCGAGTTCTGGCAACTCGAGCGCATCAGCGTGCTGCCCCGGCCCGTGCAGCAGCCGTTCCCGCTGTGGATCGGCGGCAACAGCGAGCCGGCCATGCGCCGGGCCGGCCGGCTCGGCGACGGCTGGATCCCGTCGTTCATCACGCCCGAGCGCTTCCGCGTCGGTGTCGAGAAGATCCAGGCCTTCGCCGCCGAGGCGGGCCGCGAGGTTCCCGCCGACCACTTCGGCGCGCTCGTCTACTTCTGCTTCGCTCCCGACCGCGCCACCGGCCACGCCACCGCCGCGCCGTTCATCCCGCGCGGCCGGGTCGACGACGAGACGCTCGTACAGTGCACGGCGTTCGGCCCACCCGAGATCCTCATCGAGCGGCTCGAGGAGTACGTCCGCGCGGGAGGCTCCAAGTTCATCGCCCGCCCGATGGTCCCGCCGGCGATGATGGAGGAGCAGATCACGCGGCTGGCCAACGAAGTCGTCCCCCTCTTTCACTCGCGCTGAGAGCCACTCGCTCTGACGGCGCCGTCAGGTCGTCTCTAGAATTTCGCTGAGGAGCGGCGGGTCGATGTTGCCGCCGGACAGGATCACGCCAACCCGCGCCCCGCGCTCGAGCGGCACCTTGCCCGAAAGCACAGCCGCCGCCGCCACCGCCCCGGTCGGCTCGACGACGACGTGCGCGCGCAGCACGAGATAGCGGAGGGCAGCGCGAATCTCGTCGTCGGTGACGAGCGCAACGTCGGACAGGGTCTGCTGGAGGATCGGGAACGTCAGCTCGCCCGGCGTCGTGAGGCGCACACCATCGGCGATGGTCGGTGGTGGCGGGATGCTGACGCGCTCGCCCTTCTGGATGGACAGCCACGTGTCGTTGGCGGTCTCGGGCTCGACGCCGATGATCTGCATG
The DNA here is from genome assembly GCA_003220615.1 of Candidatus Rokuibacteriota bacterium. Classification (GTDB taxonomy): domain Bacteria; phylum Methylomirabilota; class Methylomirabilia; order Rokubacteriales; family CSP1-6; genus 40CM-68-15. Next base: position 39,959 of record QHTB01000176.1, on the reverse strand, counting down.
CCCGGGAAGAGCGTGCGTGCCACCGTCCCGCACCCGGCCATCAGGCCGCCGCCCCCGACGGGAGCGACCAGCGCGTCGAGCGACGGCACGTCCTGCAGTAATTCGAGGGCGGCCGTGCCCTGTCCGGCCATGATCGCCTCGTCGTCGAACGGCGGGACCACCACGCGTCCCGTCTCGGACGCGATCCGCCGGGCGATCGCTTCGCGGTCCTCGGTGTGGCGGTCGTACACGACGATCTCGGCGCCGTACCCGCGCGTGGCCTGGACCTTCAGCAGCGGCGCATCCTTGGGCATGCAGACCACCGCGGTCGTTCCGACCAGGCGCGCGGCCAGGGCGACGCCCTGAGCGTGATTACCGGACGAGAACGCCACGACGCCGCGGCGCCGCTCGTCGGCGCTCAGCGTGAGCAGCTTGTTGAGAGCGCCGCGGATCTTGAACGAGCCGGCGCGCTGGAGGTTTTCGCACTTGAAGAAGACACTGAAGCCGCTGGCGTCGTCCCACGACTGCGACGTGATCACGGGTGTGCGCGTGATGCGATTGAGCAGTCGCCGGGCGGCGGCGTGAACGTCGTCGAGCGTGAGACCGCTCACGACGGCGGATTATCCCGCACGCCCTGCCGGCCCGCAAGCACCGTCCGGTATACTCGGTGCATGCCGTCATTCGTTCGCGTCGCCATGACGCTCGTGTTCGCCCTCGACCTCGCCGCCTGCTCGGTCATCTCGGTCGATCTCACGCCGCGTGTGCGGCCGCTCGAGGAGGAGACCGTCGAAGGCCGCGGCGACGCCAAGATCGTCATCGTCGAGCTGGCCGGCGTCCTCAGCGACGCCGAGTCCGCGCCGATCCTGAGCGTCGGCAATCCGCCGGCGCGCGTGCCGCTCCTCGTGCGGCTGCGCGAAGAGCTCATGAAGGCGAGTGACGATTCCAAGGTGCGCGCGATCGTGCTGCGCATCAACAGTCCGGGCGGCACGGTGACCGCGTCGGACATCATCTACCGCGAGCTGATGCTCTTCCGCGAGAAAGCGCGCGTGCCGATCATCGCCGCGCTCATGGACGTGGCCGCGTCCGGCGGGTACTACGCGGCCCTCGCCGCCGACAGCATCGTCGCCCACCCGACGACGATCACGGGCTCCATCGGCACGATCATGCTGACCGTCAACGCCCAGGGCCTGATGGACAAGCTCGGCCTGGCCGCCATCACCGTGAAGTCGGGCGAGCACAAGGACATGGGCAGTCCGTTCCGGGCCCTGACCCCCGAGGAACGCCAGATGTTCCAGTCCGTCATCGACGACCTTCACGGTCAGTTCGTGAAGCTCGTCGCCGAGCGCCGGCGACTGCCGCGGCCCACGGCGGCGCGGCTCGCCGACGGCCGGATCTATACCGCCGAGCAGGCCCTCCAGCTCAAGCTGATCGACGCCATCGGCTACCTGCCCGACGTGCTGGCCCAGGCGCGGAAAGCGGCCGGCGTCGAGGAAGCGCGCATCGTCGTCTACAAGCGTCCCCGCGAGTACCGCGCGACGTATTACGCGAAGGCCGAGACCGGCGGAAGCGCCGTCGAGGCGGCCCTGGCCCCGCTGGCCACGCTCGGAATGTCCGGGCCCCGCTTCCTTTATCTATGGTGGCCCTAGACGTTCTGGTGGCCCTCGACGATCGACGGCCGCCTCCGGCTCGTAGCCCGGGCAGCGCAGGACCGGGAGCCGCGGATACTTCGGGAAGCGCGCGTCCGTCGCGCTGAGCTGGCAGAGCCAGAAGGTCGAGTCGCGCGCTGACTCGATCCGGCGGGCGTGCCGGCAGCTCAGGCACAGCCCGACGGCGCTCAGCGGCCCTTCCACTCCGGTGGCCGCTTGTCGAAGAACGCCGCGATGCCTTCACGCGCGTCGTCGGACAGGAAGACCAGCGTCGTCAGCTCGCGCAGGTAACGCAAGGCCTTGGCGTACTCCATGTCCTGGATCGTCGACGCGGCTTCCTTGGCGATCGCGACCGCCGCCGGGCTCCAGCCGGCCACGCGCCGCGCCAGTGCGGTCGTTGCGCTCTCGAGCTCGGCGCGGGGAACGACGCGGCTCACCAGCCCGATGTCGAGGGCCTCACGCGCGCTGATGTTCTCGGCCGACAGCACGAACGGCAAGCCGCGCTTGGTCCCGGCTGCCCTGAGCACCGGCGCCATCACGATCAGCGGCAGCAGCCCGAGCGTGATCTCGGGCAGTCCGAAGGTCGCATCCTCGGAGGCGATGACGATGTCGCAGCCGACGGCCAGGCCGCAGCCGCCGGCGAGCGCGAAGCCGTGCACCTGCGCGATCACCGGCGTCCGCATCCGCGCCATCGCCTCGAGGATCCGGGCCAGGCCTCCGAACGACTCGCGCGCCTGGAGCGTCGTCCCGCGATCGCCGGCGCCCTTGAGATCGGCGCCCGCGCAGAAGGCCCGGTCGCCGGCGCCCGCCAGCACGACGACCCGGGCCGCCGGATCGGCTTCGAAACTGGCCAGCGCGGCTTCGAGCTCGGCGACCATCGTGCGCGACAGCGCGTTGCGGACCTCGGGACGGTTCAGCGTGATGCGAGCGACGCCGTCGGTGAGGCTCGCGAGCAGCGTCTCGTAGCTCACGGGGCCCCGGTCACCAGCTCCAGATAGTGCTTCAGGATCCGGGCCGTCGCGCCCCAGATCGTCTCGCCCTCGTAGTCGAAGAAGTACACGGAGCGCGTCCCGCCGGCGCGCTCCCACGTCTCGACGCGGAAGCTCCCGTCCTCCAGTAACGCGGCCAGCGGGACCTCGATCACCTTCTCGATTTCCTCGCCGTCGGGCCGCCACGCCGGCGGGTCGCCGATGAGGCCCACGAACGGTGTGATCACGAACTGCGTCGCCACGGTTTCCGTATCGTCGAGCGTGCCCAGCGCCTCGACCGCCTGCGGAGCCAGGCCGATCTCTTCCTCACATTCACGAAGCGCGGCGGCGAGCAGCGACGGGTCGTCCGGTCGCACGACGCCTCCGGGAAACGAGATCTGGCCCTTGTGGTGGCCGACATGCTCGGTGCGCTTGGCGAAGAGCAGCCACGGCTCGCCGCGGTCGATGATCGGGACCAGCACGGCCGCTCGTATCAGCGGGCCCGGTGGAACCTCGCGACGCGCACGGCCGTGCAGGCGCGCCCGGGTAAGCGTGACCAGCTCGTCGAGCGTCATCGGCGCGACGTCACCGGGCCTTGAAGCTCGGCTTGCGCTTCTCGGCAAAGGCCTTCGGGCCCTCCGCGGCATCTTCGGTTCCGCGGAGCGTTCCGGCCAGCAGCGCCTCCAGCCGCAGCCCGTCGTCGAGCGGTAACGAGAGCCCACGGACGGCCGCCTCCTTGGCGGCACGCAGGGCCAGCGGGCCGCGCTCGCACAGCGTGTCGGCGAGCGCTCGCGCCGCCGGAATCAGCTCGGGCAGCGGCACGACCTTGTTGATGAGGCCGAGGCGCAACGCTTCGTCGGCGGAGATCGGCTCGGCGGTGAGGATCATCTCCATCGCGCGGGCAGGAGGCACCGCCCGCGGCAATCGCTGGGTCCCGCCCGCGCCCGGCATGATGGCCCACCGAACCTCGGTCAGCCCGAAGCGCGCGTGGGGCGCCGCGATGCGCAGATCACAGGCCAGCGCCTGCTCGAGGCCACCGGCCAGACAGAAGCCGTTGATGGCGGCGATCATCGGCTTCCAGATCGGAAGGCCGCGCGTGATGCCGCCCAGGCCGAGGCTCGTGTGAGAGACCGGGTTGTAGCCACGGCTGCCCCCGAAGGCGCCCGGGATCATCTTCTTCAGATCGGCACCGGCCGAGAACGCCTTGTCGCCGGCGCCGGTCAGGATCGCCACCCACGCCGAGTCGTCGTCGCGGAAGCGCGTCCACGCCGCGACGAGGGCCTCGTGCGTCTCCGGGTCGATGGCATTCATCACCTCCGGCCGGTTCATCGTGATCGTCACCACGCGGTCCTTCTGCTCGTACAGCACCGTCGCCATCCGCGCCTCCTCGTCCTGATTGCTCACGACATCACGAAGCCGCCGTCGACGTTGAGCGCCTGCCCCGTGATCGCGCCGGAATCCGGCAACGCCAGGAAGACGGCGGCGTGGCCGATCTCCTCCGCCTCCACCATTCGCCGCAGCGGGACCTGACGCTTGAAGTACCGATCGAAGATCTCGGCGCCCGAGAGCGGCCCCGCCTTGGTGTGCTGCTGGCGGATGCCCATCCCCGCTCGCACGTAGCCCGGGCAGATCGCGTTGACCGTGATGCCGGGATAGCCCTGAGCCCCGAGCTCGGCGGCGAGCGCGCGGGTGAGCCCGATCACGCCGTGCTTGGACGCCGTGTACGCCGTGATATAGCCATAGCCACCGTGCTTGCCGAAGATGGAGGCGATCGTGACGATGCGGCCGCTCCGGCGGGCCATCATGTGCGGCAGCGCGGCCTTGATGGCGCGGTAGGTGCCGTTCAGGTTCACGTCGATGACGCGCGTCCACGTGGCGTCGTCCTGATCGGTGAGGAGCCCCGGGCCATCGACGCCGGCGCAGGTGACGAGGACGTCCAGCCGCCCCAGCTCGTCCACGGCCTTCGCCACCAGCGTCACCATGTCGGTGACTCGAGCGACGTCGCCGCGGACGGCCAGCGCCTTGACGCCGATGCGGCGCGCGTCCTCGGCCGAGCTCTCGACGCTGTCGGTCAGATCGCCGAGGACGAGATCGGCGCCCTCGGCGGCGAAGGCGAGCGCGACGGAGCGTCCGATGCCGCCACCGGCACCGGTGATCACGACGACGCGGCCGGACAGCCGCATCAGACGAAGCGGGCGCTGACCGACCCGAGCCGCGTGAAGGTTGCCCTGACGGTGTCGCCAGCATTCGGCCTCAAGAGCGCCGAGACCGAGCCCGACATCACGATGTCGCCCGCGCGCAGCGTCAGGCCGCGCGCGCCCAGGTGGTTGGCGAGCCAGGCCAGTGAGTTGGCCGGGCTGCCCAAGACCTCGGCGGCGGTGTTCGTCGCCGCAATGACCCCCGAGAGCTCATAGACGAGCCCTTCGAGGCTCAGGTCGAGATGCGTCACCGGCGTCAACGCATGGCCGAGGACGATGGCGTTCGCGAACACACCGTCGGCGATCATGTCAGTCCCCACGGTCTTGCCCGAGAAACGGAAATCGACGAGCTCGAGCGCCGGCAGCGCGCCCTCGACGGCGAGGAGGGCGCGGGCCGGCGTCACACCGGGCCCGGCAAGCGCCTGGCGCATCACGAAAGCGACCTCGGCCTCGACGACGAGGCCCGCAAAGCGCGCGGCCGGCACCTCGGCACCGCTGCTGTAGACACCGCTTGCCAGCAGGAAGCCGCAGACCGGCTCGTCCATCTCGAACTGCGCCTGGATCTTCGCGTTCGTGAGGCCGGCCTTCCACCCGATCAGACGCTCGCCTCGGGTGAGCAGCGCCTCGCGCACGCGGTCCTGGACGGTGTAGGCCTCGGCCACCGACAGGCGCCGCTGGGCGCTCGGGGGCGCGATGAGGCGTGGCTCGCGCCGGTTGGCGATGAGCGGTTCGATCGCGACGTCAGTCATACGGGCGCCGTTACCGGCCGCGCTTCTTGCGCTTGGACGGGCGCCGCGTGTGTCCGCGCGGCTTGCGCCGGGAGGCGTGGGGCGAGGCGCTGCGCTTCGGCGCCACGCTCGCCTTGGCGTACGGCTCGTTGCGGCGGCCCACGTCTCCCCGCACGGGAGCGCCCTCGCTGATCACCTGGAGCCATCCGGTGAGATCGCGCGCCAGCTCCGGGTAGCAGTGGTCACGATAGACCTGCAACGCGCGCACGGCGGCCGGGTCCTTCCAGGGCTTCAAAACGAAGACGGCGTCGGGATCACGGGGATCGAAGGGCGCGTCCGTCGCCAGCGGCATCACGACATACCGTCGCGTCAGTTCAGCCATGAGCTCTCCTGTCGATGCGATGATTCGTCAGGGCTGGGACAGGACGGCGACGGCCGAGACCGCGCCGGGACCGCCGAGGTTGTGCGCCAGTCCCATGCGGGCGTCCTTCACTTGCATCTTCCCGGCGCGACCGATGAGCTGATCGTGGATGTTGGCGATCATGCGCACGCCCGACGAGCCGATCGGATGGCCGCACGACTTGAGCCCGCCCGACGTGTTCACCGGCAGATCCCCGCCGAGCCTGGTGACGCCGTCCTGCACGAAGCGCCAGCCCGCTCCGGGCTCGGCGAAGCCGAGGTCTTCGTAGTTCACGATCTCGGTGATGGTGAAGCAGTCGTGGCACTCGGCGACGTCGATCTCTCTCGCGGGATTGCTGATCCCGGCCATCGCGTAGGCGACCTTGGCCGCTTCGCGCGTGGCGCGGAAGGAGGTGAAGTTCCACGACGGGTCGAATTGCGTGTTCCAGTACCCCGCGGTCACCGCGTAGGCGATGCCGCGGATGACGGAGTAGCGGTCGGTGAACTTCGGCGCGAGGTCGGCCCGCGTGAGCACGACCGCGGCCGCGCCATCGGTCGTGGGGCAGCAGTCGAAGAGGCCGAGCGGCTCCGCGACCTTCGGGGCCTTGAGGTGCTGATCGGCGGTGATCTCCTTCTGGAAGTGAGCCTTGGGGTTCAGCGAGCCGTGAAAGTGGTTCTTCGTCGCCACCGCGCACAACGCTTCTTCGTTCGCGCCGTACTCCTTGAAGTACCGCGTGGCCAGCAGCGCGAACATCCCGGGCGCCGTCCGGCCCTTGGCGAGCACGGGGTGGCCGCGATTCACGGCCTGGGCGACGAGGCTGCCCCGCGACGGCACCTCGCGCATCTTCTCGGCGCCGACGGCCAGGACCAGGTCGTACTCGCCGGAGGCGACGGCGAGTGAGGCGTTGCGCACCGCCTCGATGCCCGTCGCGCAGTACGCGGCGACGCGGGTCACGGGAATCGGGAAGAGGTTCAGCGGATCGGACACGAACGTCCCCGAGTTGCCTTCGAACCCGTAGAGCATCGGCTCGTAGCAGCCGAACCACGCGGCCTGCAGCTGAGCGCGATCGACCTTGGCGTCGGCGAGCGCCAGCGTCACCGCCTCGTACACCATGTCGGTGAGGCTCTGATGGAAGTTCTCACCGAACTTGATGACGCCGCTGCCGACGATCGCGACCTTGCCGCCCAATCCCATGGCTCCTCCTCTCGACGCGGCCCTAAGCGTACCGCCGCCGCCGGACGCGCCGCAAGCTCAGGACGCGACCGGCGCGCGCCGCCGCGTGACGAACGCGACGCACAGCGCGAAGATGACCGCGCTGCCGACGGCCAGGCCGACGTTCGGCGCGAACGCGGTCACGGTGCCGACCGTCGCGGTGAGGAGCGTGAACATGCTGTTGTTGATCACGTGGGCGGCGAGCGAGGGCAACGCGCTCCCCATGCGCTCGGTGACGTACCCGAACCAGAGGCCGAGCATCAGCGCGAGCAGGGCGTGCAGCCACTCGAGGTGCAAGAGCCCGAAGGCGGCCGCGGCGGTGACGATGGCCGCGCCCGCCGGCCACGCCTCGCGGAACCGTGTTTGCATGTAACCGCGGAAGAAGATTTCCTCGGCGGCGCCGGCCATGATGCCAATGACCAGCACGGCCGCGAAGAGGTCGGGGCCGCCGGCGCCCTCGAGCGCCCGGCGGATCACCGCCATCGAGCCGCGTTGTCCGAGACCGGCGAGCATGGTGAGCGAGTCCAGCACCTGCCCCAGCGCGAGCGTCCCGAGGACGATGGCGACGAGATCGCGCCCGGTCTCGCGTCCGGGCCGCAACCGCAGGCGCCCGAGATCGAGTGGCCGGGAGACGGTGAGCACGGTGATGCCGAGGGCGACGGACGAGGCGATGCCACCCGCGAGCAGCCCAGGCAACCCGTTGAAGAGCTCGGCCTCGGCGATGTCGGGATAGAGGACGTGGAGGGCGACCGCCGCCACGATCGTGAAGGCCACGATGGCGACGAAGGCGAGGACGTACACGACGAACACCGGCCACACCTTCGGCGCCGTCATCAACGCACGGGATCGAGGCCGAGCATCCGCGCGATCGCCTCGCGCAGGCGATACTTCTGGATCTTCCCGGACGGTGTCATCGGGAACTCGCTGACCACCTCGAGCCGCTCGGGGAACTTGTGGCGAGCGAGCTGCCGGGCGTCGAGGTACGCGACGATCTCGGCGAGCGTGATGCTCTCGCCCGGCTTCGGGATGACGAACGCGCACGCGCGCTCGACCAGGCGCGGGTCGGGCATGGCGACGACGGCCACGTTCTGGACCTTGGGATGGGCGTAGAGCAGGTTCTCCACCTCGGCCACCGAGATGTTCTCGCCGCCCCGGATGATCAGGTCCTTGACGCGACCCGTGATCGCCAGGTAGCCGTCGGCGTCGAGCACCGCACGGTCTCCGGTCTTGAACCACCCGTCGGGCGTATGCCCATCGCGCGTGAACTCGGGGCGCTTCCAGTACCCGACGAATTGCGAGTGGCCGCGCACCAGCAGATCGCCTTCGCGCGCGGCCGGCAGGATCTCGCCGTCGTCTCCGACCACGGCGACGTCCATGCCGGGGAGCGGCCGGCCGTCGGTCCCGAAGACTTTCTCGTCGGGATCGTCGAGGCCGTTGCAGGTCACCAGGCCGTTCTCGCTCATGCCCCACCCCGCCGAGATCGCACAGCGAAGACGCTTCCGCGCGTCCTGGACGAGCTTGCGCGGAATCGCGGCGCCCGCCGAGATGAACAACCGGAGCGACGAGAGGTCGCGCTGGTCCACCGCCGGCGAATACGTGAGGTCCTGGAGGAACGGCGTCGCCCCCATCGTGTACGTCACCCGCTCGGCTTCGATCAGCCGCGCCGCCTCCTCGGCGTTCCAGACGTCGAGCCAGACGCCGGTCGATCCGAGCAGCAGCGTCAAGCAGTAGCCGTAGAGATAGCCGGTCTGGTGACCGAAGGTCGACGACATCAGCGCCACGTCGCGCTCGCTGAAGCCCAGGCGCTCGACCAACGGGTAGACGATGGCCAGCGCGGTGTTGGCCGTGTGCATCACCCCCTTGGGCTCGCCCGTCGTTCCCGAGGTGAACACGACCTCGCTGACCGCGTTGGGATCGGTCCCGGCGAGCGGCCGCCGACCCTCGCGCCGCTCCCACGCGGTGTCGGTGAGCCACGCGAAGGACCGCATGCCCTCGCCGGGCGATCCGCGGACGACGAAGACGTCGCGCAGTGACGGCGTGTCGGCGCGGAGCTCGACGGCCATGGCCGCGTGGTCGTGATTTCGAAAGCGCGCGGGCACGACGAGCGCGCGCGCCTCCAACGCGTTCAGGATGAAGCGCAGCTCGTTGGCCCGGTACGTCGGCGGGATGGGGTTGAGCACGGCGCCCAGCTCGATCGTGGCCAGGGCCAGGATGATCCACTCGTTGCAGTTCGGAAGCTGGCAGGACACGACGTCGCCGGGACCGATCCCGGCGGCGGCGAGGCCGTGCGCCACGCGCTCGGCCGCGCGCGCGAGCTCTTGCCACGTCAGCCGGCCCATCGCGTCGACGATGGCGGGCTTCGTCGGCCGCTCGGTCGCCCACCGGTCGAGATAGGCCTCGAGCGTCTCGTTCTTCCACCAACCGCCCGCCGTCATGGCGGCAATGCGCTGAGGCGTCACGCGACTCGGGACATCAGCCATCGCGCTCAGGTCTCGCCTCACATCATCGTGTAGCCGCCCGAGACGGACAGCGTCTGGCCCGTGATGAAGCCGGCCTGGTCGGACGCCAGGAACAGCACGGCGCCGGTGACGTCGTCCGGCCGGGCCACGCGGCGCAGCGGGTAGGCCTTGCCGATGCGGGCGCGCATCTCGTCCGTCATCCAGGCGCGATTCTCCTGGGCCTGCCACATGCTGAGCCCGCCAATCTCCTCGTCGCCGGACGGCATCGTCATGCCCGGGCACACGACGTTGAGCCGGACGCCGAACTTCCCCACCTCGCGGGCGATCGACTTGGAGAGCGCGATCACGCCGGCCTTGCACGCGCCGTAGACGCCCTCGCGGAACTCGCCGATGCGGCCGGCGTCCGAGCCCATGCTGACGATGGCGCCGCCCTTGCGCGCGATCATGCCGTCGAGCACGGCGCGCGTGCAGTTGATCATGGACCAGAGGTTGATCTGCACCTCTTTTTCCCACTCGTCGCGCGTCTTCTCGATGAACAGCGCGTCACGCGTCCAGCCCACGTTGTTGACCAGGACGTCCACGCGCCCGAAGCGCTCCTCGACGAGTCGTACCATCGCCTGGACGTCCGACCACTTCGTGACGTCGGTGCGCACGACCTGGGCCTTGGCGCCGAGCTGCTCGGCCTCGGCCGCCACCTTCTTGCCCTGGGCCTCGTCGATCTCGGCGATCGTCACGCTTGCCCGCTCGCGCGCGAAGGCGAGGGCGATGGCCCGCCCGATGTTGGAGCCGCTTCCGGTCACGACGACGCTCTTGCCCTCGAAGTTCAGGTTCATGGCCGCGCTCCTTTGAGCGAGTGCAGCATCCACACGTTCGGGTCTTCGTAACGCCCTTCGTCGCGCGCGCGATCGATCAGGACGGGCTGGAGCGCGCCCGGGACGACGTAGGGCCCACTCTCCGGGAACGCCATCTCCGTCCACTCCTCCCACCGGGCGATGGGTCCGGCGATGACCAGCGTGCACGGCGCCACGCGCACCATCTCGGCGCCCAGGCGCGCGTGAACGCGCATCCACGGATCGAACGGCTCGCCGTCGTCGGTCGTCCACGTGACGTAGCGCTCCATCGGGGCCAGCGGGTAGCGCGCCTTGAGCGTGGGGCGCACCGGCGCGACCAGGCTGTGGTAGCCGCGCGTCTCGGCGACGAAGCGCAGCTGATCGAGCAAGCGCCGGCTCAATCCCCGCTCGCGCCAGTCCGGATCGACGAGGGCGGCCAGCGCCGCCAGCGCGTTCGGCGTTCGCGCCGCGCGATGGTCGTCGGTAGCGCGCTCGAGAATGCCGGCGATGCTCTCGGGCAAGCCCGCCGGCGTGCCGTCCCACGTGATCGGCACCGCGTGGGCCACCGCCGCGACCCGTCCGGCGTCGTCGTACAGCGCCGTCTGATACTCGGCCCACGTCGTGAACAGCGACGGCCAGAACGTGCCGCAGCCCAGCTCGTCGCGCTGACGCAGGAAGCGCGGCCACCCGACCTCGGCCAGGCGCTCGAAGTCCGGCTCCAGCTCGGGCTTCTCACTCAGCGCGTAGGCTTTGAGCGGCACGTCAGTACGGCAGCGTCTCGCGCCCCATGAGCTCGCGGGCCACGATGAGCTTCATGACCTCGGCGGTGCCGTCGCCGATCTCCAGGCCGATGACGTCACGCAACCGCTGCTCGAAGGGCAACTCGTCGGTGTAGCCGTAGTGGCCGTGGAGCAGCAGGCACTGGTGGATGGTCTCGACGGCCAGCTTGGGCCCCCACCACTTGGCCATGGCCGCTTCCTTTGTATATGGCCGGCCGTGGTCGGCCAGCCAGAGCGCGCGATAGGACATCCACCGGGCCGCGTCGACGTAGGTGGCCGCTTCGGCGATAGGAAAGGACACGCCTTCGAACTGGGCGATCGGCTTGCCAAACGCCTTTCGCTCCTTCACATACGCCATCGTCTCCTCGAGCGAGGCTTGGGCCGAGCCCAGGCAGGCCAGGGTGATGAAGACGCGATTGAAATCGAACCCGCGCATGACCTGGTAGAACCCGGTCCCCTCCTCGCCGAGCCGATGCGAGGCGGGAATGCGGACGTGATCGAAGGAAAGCACCGCCCGGCCGATCGAGCGCGAGCCGAGATCGCGGAGCTGGCTCCGGCTCACGCCCGGCGCATCGAGCGGAACGGCGAAGGCGGTCACGCCGCGGGCCTTGGCGGACGCGTCGGTCCGGGCGAACAACATCACGACGTGGGCGAACATGCCCATGCTGATCCCTGACTTCTCGCCCGTGATCACGTATTCGTCGCCGTCGCGCACCGCGCGACAGACCAGATTGGCGGCGTCGGAGCCGACACTTGGCTCGGTCAGCGCGATGGCCACGACGGACTCGCCGCTGATGATGCCGGGCAACCACCGCTTCTTCACCTCATCGGAGCCGTTCTTGCCAATGATCTCCCCGGCCAGCCCGGCGAGCTGCAGCGCGTACGTGCACGAGAAGTCGCCGCGCGCGATCTCCTCCATGGCGATGCCGGTGGTCAGCAGATCGGTCTCCTGGCCGCCGTACTCGGCCGGCGCCCGGAGACCGAGGAGGCCCAGCTCGCCCATTTGCCGCCACGCGCTCGCCGGAAACTCACCGCTCTTGTCCCAGTGCTGCGAACGCGTGGCCAATTCCTTCCGGGCGAAGCCACGCAGCGTGCGGATCAGCTCCTCTTGCTCGGCGGTGAACGCGAAATCCACGGGAGCGTCCGCTCAGCCGCGACAGAGGCGCATGAGCTCGCCGGCGTCCTTGATGGCGTCGAGGCCCAACGCCGCCTGCTCCAGCTCGTCCACGCGCGCCGCCGCCAGCACGCGCGAGGCGTTTTCGCGGAACTTCTCGACGATCGCCGTCGGGGGCAACGGTCGCCGCGGCCCGCCTCGCCCGTCCGGCTCGCGGGCTTCGAGCAGTCGGCCGTCGCTCAGTCGCACCCGCACCCAGCCCGGGAAGCCATCGGGAAACGTCGAGTCGGGATCGATGGTGTGCGTGACGCGCGCGGCCAGCGCGAGCAGGCGCGGATCGCCGAGGCGGTCGGGGGCAAAGGTGTCGAGCGTGACGCGGCCGTCGACCAGCGCGGCCGCGACCGTGTAGGGCAGACTGAACTGAGCGTCGTACGACGTTCGCGGTTCGAGCTTGGCGTGACGTGGCTCGCAGATGATCGGCACTTCACCGGCCGGCACCCGGCATTCGACCTCGGCGATCGCCTCCGGCGCCAGTCGGTGCTCGCCCCCGAGCGCGAGCGCGCAATCGAGGTAGGCGTGCAGCAGGTGGCAGCACGGAAATGGTTTGTAGCCGACGGCCAGCGTCTCCCATTCACGGCCGAGCGTCTCGAACGGTGCGAGATCGGGCGCGCGACCGAGCATCGTCGCGTAGAGACCGAAGCGCCCCTCGAGGATGGTCGCGGGCCCGCCGAAGCCGCCGCGCGCCAGCGTCGCGGCGATGGCGCCGCCGTGACCCGCCCACCCGGCGTGAACGCGCTTGCTCCACGAGCCGTCGGTGAGGTATTCCATGACGCCCGAAGCGAAGCTTCCGGCCAGTCCGACCGCAGAGGCGAGTCGCTTCGCATCCAGGCCCATGACTTTCCCGACCGCGAGCGCCGCGGCAAAGACGCCGCACGTGCTGGTCGCGTGCCAGCCGCGCGCGTGAAACGCGCCCGGCACAGCCAGGCCGATCCGCGTGATCGCCTCGTAACCGACCACGGCCGCGGCCAGGACCGCGCGACCCGTCACGCGCTCGGCTTCGCCCGTCGACAGCGCCGCGGGAAGCACGACCGCGGACGCGTGCGTGATCGAGCCGGCGTGGGTGTCGTCGAAGTCGAGGCCGTGAGCGAGCGTGCCGTTGGCGAGAATGGCCAGCGGCAGCGGCGCGCCCGTCTTGGCGGCGACCAGCGTGCACTCGCCGCTGCCCCAACTCTCCAGCGCGGCGAGCACGGAGGGCGCGAACTCGTGGGTCGACGCGGCCAGCGCGATCCCGAGGACGTCGAGCACGCGCAGCTTCACGCTCTCGATCACGGCGGGCGGAACGTGGGTGACGTCGAGGTCGGCAGCGAAGACGGCGAGACGTTCAGCGAGCGTCATGGCGGCAATCATACCCTGACGCGCGGTTCGATCCGGAGGGGTCAGCCGGCGGCCGACACGCCTTCCGGGCTGGTCGTGGCGGCGCGACTCCGGATGGCGCGGACCGAACGGCCGTCGGCGTCGGTCGCCTCGAACTCTTCGCACACGCCGGCCTCGATCATCTGCTGCACGAGCGCCTCGCGCTCCTGGCCGGCCGGCGGAAGTTGATGTGACCGCCATCGCGTGACGAAGTAGCCGCGGCTCACGTGGGGCAGGCGCGCTTCCGCACGCTGCAGCTCCGCGAGGCCGCGCTCGAGCGCGAGACCGGTGCTCGGACGGCCCTGCAGGCGCGACGTGAAACCGCCAACGCGGCCTTCGGTGCGCGCGAGTCCGGGCAAGCGTTCGCGGTCGACCCCGCGCGCGCGCTCGGCTCGGAAGGCGGCGATCCCATCCGACAGGTGAACCTCGCCGAAGCACCGGACGCGCAGGTCCTTCGACAGCTCATCGGCTGACCACGTGGCCACCCACACCTGCTTGCCCAGCGCGTTCACGGCCTCGACCGCCGGCACGAAGTCCTCGTCACCGGAGACCAGCACGGCGGCGTCGAACGCGTCGTTGGCGGCGAGCTGGATCAGATCGGCCACCAGCCGCGTGTCCACGCGCTTCTCGGTCGTGTACTCGTAGGTGGCGCCGCAGGCCGAGCACCGACCGCTCCGTCGAACTCGTGGCTCGCGCTTGACGAAGTATCCCGGACGCAGCTCGAGGCCCTTCAGGAATCCTTCCACCAGGGCCGGCGCATCCGCGGAGACTCCGACGTAGTAGTAGGCACCGGCGAACGTGGCCGGCGAGCCGCCCACCGCCTGCGTGATCCAGCGAGCCAGCTTGTCGTAGTCGACGCGAAGGGCTTCGTCGAAGCGGAGCAGCGACCGATAGAAATTTTGCCCGTCGATGAACACACAGATCTTCATGAGCGGGGTGGAGTATACCTCAGGCGCCTTCGGCGTGCCGCCGCCATCGGCAGAACCCGTCGGGCGACGACCGCAGCACGTTGTCGTCGGCGTCGGTGACCAGCGCCCCGTCGACCCAGTACGGTTCATCCGTGTCCGGGTGGGGGTCGACGGCAACGAGATCGCTGCGCGTCCAGATCGCCGCGATGCTCGCGCCTCCACGACGGTAGAGGACCCAGGCCGCCTCCACGTCGTCACCCCCCTCGGTGACCAGCGTCACGGGCTCGAAGCCGACGACCGGCCACGAGAAGAACTGCGCATTGAGGCCGGGCGGCAGGCACGGCACGCTCGCCAGCTCGAGTGAGGAGCCGCCAGAGTGCGTGCAACCGGCAGTGAGCAGCAGGAGCAGGATGACCGGAGCGATCGTCCGCCGCATGGGCGGCACCTCCCGAGGCGCCGAGGAAGGGGGAATGGTGGACGATACTGGACTTGAACCAGTGACCTCTGGCATGTGAGGCCAGCGCTCTGCCAACTGAGCTAATCGTCCACCCGCCGGGATCTTACATAGTTGCAGAACACGTTTCAACCTGGAACGGCGCGGCTGCGCCCGAGCGTACGGCGGTCAGGCGCGCCGCTTGCCGTGTCCTGTCCTGTCAACCTATGAAAGCCGTCAGGGATACGAGTCGTCGCGGTCGGGCGCACGTGTGATGGATGAACTGTCGCGGCGCTCGAGATCCATCGGCCGCTGACCTGCCCGAAGTGCCGCGTACAAGTTCGCCGAGCTCGGCTCCGACATCCTGGGCCGGCGCTATTTTTTCGCCCGCCCTGCCGACTCGACCTCGTCGACCAGCTTCGTGAGCACAGCGAGCTGATGCCGTACGTTCAGACCGTGGCGTCCTCCATCCTCATCACGATGGACCGAGGGAGATGTCGCTTGTGCTGTCGCGAGGACACCCGACTCTCGTTCGGCGAAACGTCCCGCCGAGGCGGGAGGCCGTGGCCGTGGCTCGGTGACCGTGGCGTCGAGCTCCGGAGCCCAGCGCGCCGGAGGCCCCATGGAAGTGATCGGGATACGGGGAAGTCACAGGCACCCCGATTGCTCAATTGACGCACTCGGGAGGACCAGCTTCATGGAGGTTGTTGCAGTCGCCGAGCGGGAACGTCAGTGGCGGTGGGAGATTCGCCACGGCGGACAGCTCGTGAGGGAGTCGCGAGCGGAGTTCCCGACACTACAAGACGCGATCAAGGACGGGAAGCAACAGTTGCACTGGCTGTGGATCGGAGACGACCGGCCGCAGATCACCCGCAAGTCTCAGTGCTGGCGGCGTGCCGCCGGCTGAGCGTTCGTCCAGTCACCCCGCCGCCAGGTTCCAGTCGCCGATGCCCTTAGCGCCGATCGGGCAGCCGCTCGGGCTCCACGGGGTCTGGCAACAATTCCGACGGCACCGATGCGACAGCGTCGGTCGTTGATCGAGTTCATTGGACGATGTCGGGAATGTCACGAGGAGCTCGCTTCCGTGAGTGATTCGCGAGATTTTAGGAAGCGCCGCCCGCCGGGGGCGACGGCGAGCGGCGCTTTTCGCTCTCTGCTGTGCGGCTTTTGTCCGCTACAACGTTCGAGCGTTGCTTTAGTCCAGTGCAAATCGCTCGCCAGGTGGAAATGAATTGGCTTTGAAAGAATTTGAGCGCGGTCTCGTGCGCCGCAGAACGTGAGGTCGTCACGTTCTCCGACAGCGCGACGTCAGCGGCGGGGTGGAATGGTGGCCGGCCTGGGCGCCGGGCGATTGTCCGGCGGGACGATGCCCATCGCTTGAAACTTCTGTTCGGTGGGCGTCCCGTACAGGGCGATGGCGGCTCCCGGCCTGAGCGACGCCGCTCCGCCGCGAACGGTTGAGAGATCGACGAGCACGAGCTGTCCTTTGTCGGTGCGCACGACGATCCAGTTGCCTGCGATGACCTTGACCGTGCCCCGTAGCTCCGTCCAGCGCGGCCCGTCACCGGCCGGCTCGGGCTCATTCACGGCCATCGACTTCTCTGCCGCCGGCGGAGCAGGTGTCGGTGACTCGACGACGCGCGGCGCGGCAGGCGCGGAGGGGGCTGCGGCTGGCGGCTCAGGAGCTGGCTTCGCGGGAGCCGACGTCGACGCCGCCGTTGGCGGTGACGCCAATACCGACGGTGCGGCCGGCGCGGGCGGGACGGGCGCGGCGACCGGGGTCGTGGTCACGGCCGGCGCCGGGCGTGTCGCTGGCGTGGAAGCGGCCACCGGCGTTGTGGCGACCGGTTCTGCCTTCGCGACTGCCTTGGGTGTCGGCACTTCGGCCTTCGGCGTCGCCGACGGCTCCACCTTGGCCGGCAAGGACTCCGTCCTGGGCGAGCCCGGTGGTTGCGCCGCGGGCGCGGGTGCCGGCGCGCTGGCGGGAGCATTGACGTGGGGCATGAGCGCGAGCGCCAGCGCCGCCGCGTCGCCCGAGCCGAAGGCGATCGCGGCGATCTCGTGCGGCCTGGCCGCCTCGGTTCCGAGCACGGTCACCCGCCCTCCCGCGCTCAGCGGACCCGACTCGAAACGCTTCGCGGCCTTGACCTCGGCGTAGTACCACCGCCCGTCGTCGGCGCGGATCACCACGAACGGCTCGACCGTCAGCTTGGCCGGCCATTCCAGGACTCCCTGGACGAGGCGTGGATCACCAGGAGCAGCCTGGGCGGGGGACGCGAACCCGAACACGACCATGAGGGCGACGATCCCTCGTTTCATGGGGATCACCTCCGTACCGATATGGCCGCAAGCAAAGTGCCACACGCATGGATGGCCCGTACTCGCACCGCGTTAGATCCGACGATAGAGGGGCTCTGTAAACGCGGCCGGCGCCCTCGTCGGTTGAATGCCCGGGAGGGCGGCGCGCCCCTACCCCCGGATGGTCTTCATGACCTCTTCGTTGTCGAGCGCGCGGCGAGGATCGCCGGCGAAGATGATCTCCCCGCGATCGATCGCGTAGAGCCGGTCGGCCACCCGGGCGGCGTTGGTGACGTGGGACTCGGCGATCAGCAGCGAGATCCCCATCGCCTTGATCTTCCGCGCGGCCTCGATGAACCGGGAGACCACGACCGGCGCCAGGCCTTCGAACGGCTCGTCGAGGAGGAGGATGGACGGGGCCAGCGCCATGGCGCGCGAGATCGCAACCATCTTCTTCTGTCCGCCCGACAGGTTGAGGCCCCGGCGCGGCAGGAACTGCTCGACTTCGGGGAAGAGCGCCGCGATCCGCTCGTCCACGGCGCCGCCGTGGCCCTTGTCCGTGGCCAGCCAGCGGCCGATCTGGAGGTTCTCGGCCACGGTGAGGTCGGGGAAGATCCCGCAGTCCTCGGGCGCGTAGCCGATTCCGAGCCGGGCTCGATCGTGGGTCGGCGTCCGGGTGATCTCCTGCCCGCGCAGGCGGATGACGCCCGAGCGTACGGGCAACAGCCCGATCGCCGTCTCCAGCGTCGTCGTCTTCCCGGCGCCGTTGCGTCCGACCAGGCAAACCGTCTCGCCCTCGTTCACGGCCAGCGAGACCGCGCGCAGCACGTGAGCCGCGCCTCGGTAGGTGTCGACCGCGGCCAGTTCGAGGAGCTGACTGCTCACGCCGTCTCTCCGGTGCCGATCAGCGTCGTCGTCACCTGCTCGTTCCGCCTGATCTCGTCGGGAGTGCCGTCGGCCAGGATCGTGCCCTGGTGCATGGCGACGATGCGGTCGGAGTAGCGGAAGACGATGTCCATGTCGTGCTCGATGACCACGGCCGTGATGTTGCCCGAGCGCACGATCGAGGTGACCACGTCCATGATGGGCGCCTTCTCGCGCGTGGACACGCCGCTCGTCGGCTCGTCGAGAAAGAGCAGCGTGGGCCGCAGCGCATAGGCGATGGCAACGTCCAGCAGCTTCCGCTCCCCCTGGGAGAGCCCACCGGCCAGCGTGGGCGCCTTCGGCGCCAGGCCGAATTCCTTCAGGATGGCCATCGCCTCGTCGGCCACCGCCTGATCGCGGTCGGCCAGCGTGGCCAGGCTCCGCGTCTTGCCCTGGCGGGCGAAGATCGTGAGCGCGACGTTGTCGAAGGCGCTCAGATGATCGAACAGGTTGACGAGCTGGAAGCTCCGCGCGATCCCGGCCCGGATGCGCTGGTTGACCGTCTGCCGGGTGATGTCCTTTCCGGAGAAGCGGATGGTGCCCTCGTCGGCCCGCAGGAGCCCGCTGATGAGGTTGACGAGCGTCGTCTTGCCCGCGCCGTTGGAGCCGATCAGCGCCAGCAGCTCGCCGGCGCGCACGGTGAAATCGACCGCGTCGACGGCCCGGTTCGCACCGAACGTCTTGGTGATCGCCGTCGTCTCGAGCAGGCTCACGGTCAGCGCGCTCGCCGGACGCGCTCGAAGATCTGGATGGCGGTGCCGACGAGTCCGGTGGGCATGGTGAGCACGAGCAGGACGAGCACGATGCCGAGCACGAGCTGCCAGTACACGGTGAAGCCGACGGCGTACGTCTCGAGATAGTTGTAGGCGATCGCGCCCACGATGGGCCCCACGAAGGTGCGAAAGCCGCCGAGGACCGTGAAGAACACGATGCGGCCCGAGAACGGCCAGTAGAGAATGTCGGGCGTGGTGAGGCCGTTGAGCGGCACCCACAGCGCGCCGGCCAGCCCGGTGAACGCCCCCGAGATGACGAAGGCGATCCACCGATACTTCCACACCTGCACGCCGACGAACTCGGCGCGGGTCTCGTTGTCGCGGATGGCTTGCAGCGCCTTGCCGAAGGGCGAGCTCACGATCACCCACATGGCGGCCGTCGCGACCAGGAAGAGGATGAGCACGTAGTAGTAGTAGCGGTGGGCGATGAACTCGACCTTGTCGGCGCCGGGGCCGCCCAGCCCGCCCAGCAGCGTCGGCGTGGGCACGCGAAGGCCGTCGCTGCCTCCGGTCACCCAGAACAGCTTGAGGGCGAGACTCCACAGCACCTGCGAGAGCGCCAGCGTGAGGATGCCGAAGAAGATCCGCGTGTACCGCACGCACACCACGCCGAAGAGCGCGGCCACCGCGATCGAGCCGAGGATGCCCGCCAGCACGAAGAGCTCCATCGAGGCCACGCCGAGGTACTTCACGAGCAGGGCCACCACGTAGGCGCCGGTGCCGAAGTAGGCCGAGTGGCCGAACGAGAGCAGGCCCGTGTAGCCGAGCAGCAGGTTGAAGCCGAGCGCGGCGATGGCGAAGACGAGCCCGTAGCAGATGGTGATGGTCTGGAACGGCGAGGCGACGACGGGGATGGCGGCGAGCGTGACCACGACGAGCGCGCCGATCACGACTCGGCGGCCGCTCCACACGCGGGGCGACGCCAGCGCGAGCTCGGTCACGGCTGGGGGTCAGCCGTCACGCGCGACCGAAGAGGCCGGCCGGCCGCACGAACAGGACCACCGCCGCGATGAGGTAGAGGACGGCGAGCTCGACCTCGGCGAAGTACGTGATCCCGATCGTCCGCACGAAGCCGACGATCAGGGCGCCGACGAGCGCGCCCTCCAGGCTTCCCAGCCCTCCGATCACGACGACGACGAACGCGAGGATGAGCGCGTCGACGCCCATGCCCAGCACGGCGCCCGAGATCGGCATGACGACGGCGCCACCCAGCCCGGCCATGAGGCAGCCCAGGGTGAAGGCCTGCACATACACGCGCTTGACGTTGATCCCGAGCGCCGAGGCCATACGCATGTCCTGCGACGTCGCGCGCAGCATCACGCCGAAGCGCGTGCGGTAGACGAACGCGCCCAGCCCCACGGCGGCAAGCGCGCCGACCACGATGACGAAGATGTTGTACGTCGGGTAGGTCGCCCCCAGGACGGAGATGCTGCCGAGCGCGTCCGACAGCGCGCTGGCCGTCAGCGGGTGCGGCCCCCAGAGCAGGCGCATGACGTCCTCGAGGACGAGGAGCAGCCCGAAGGTCATGAGGAGCTGGTACTCCTCGGCACGGCGGTAGAGCGGGCGCAGGAACGCCGGCTCGATGATGGCGCCGGCGAGCGCGGCCGCCAGCGCGCCGGTGATCAGCAGCACGAAGAGCAGGCTCACGTGGAGCTCGCTGCTGGCGAGGCCGATCGCCCACGCCGCCACGTACGCGCCGATGGCGTAGAGGTTGCCGTGGGCCATGTTCACGATCCGCATCACGCCGTAGACGAGCGAGAGCCCGGAGGCGATGAGGAAGAGGATCGACGCGTAGAAGAGTGAGTTGAGGATCTGCGTGATGAGCGTATCCACGAGGGCGCTACCTTATCACGGCAGCGACACGGCCCGAGTCGCCGCCGTCGCCTCCGTGCCGTCGACGGCGATCAGCAGGAGCGCGGTCGAGCCCGGCGGCACGCCCTCGCGCCCGATCACGAACAGGCCGCTCGACGTCGCGCCCGTCGCGCCCGCTCGCACCACGGCGCCGTCGGGCCCGACGATCACATAGCGGCACACGGCCACCGCGCCGCGGTCTTTCTGCACGGAGGGACTGCCCACCGGCTCCCGCACCAGCCGGTGCTCGCGGCCGAATCGCTCCACGCGCTCGGCCTCGGCCTGGATCTCGATGCGGTCGGCCTTCACATCGGCGCGCACGACGGCGCCGTGAAGCGGAACCGCGTAGCGATCGAAGGAGCCGACGCCGAGCGGATAGCTGAAGTCGCGGAACACGCGCAGCACGGCGCCGCTCGGCGACCACGCGTGCAGCACGTACGGGCCGCTGGTGACGAGCACGTGGTGGTGATCGGCGGCGAACTGCTGGAGCCTGGCCCAGCGCTCGCGGGCCTCGGCCGGCGTCACCCTGCCGCTCAGCGCGGCCGGCACGAACGCCTGACGCTCCAGCTTGCCGAGCAGGGCGACCAGGCGCTCGCGCGTCTTCACGTCGCGGACGGCGTCGAGCCACGGCACACCACGACGCTTGGCCGCCTCGGCCGAGAACGCGCCCACGCCCCGCGTGACCGCTTCCTCGAGCAGCGCCACCACGGGCCACGGCAGCGGCGTCCAGGGCGGACTGACGACGGCCAGGCTCGATGCGTCGGGGAGCGTGTGCGCCAGGTAGATCTCCACGATCGGAACGTCGTACGTCATCGTCACGTCGCCGAAGCGAAGCACGTCGGTCTCGACGCGAAGCACCCGCGCGCCGACGAGCCATTCGCGCATGAGCGCCGTGGCCCGGCGGATCTCGGCGTCCTCCTCGCGCCCCCGCCCGCCTCCCCAGCGGAAGGCGAAGGCCAGGCCGTAGAGCGCGTCCGTGGCCGTCATCCGGCTCCCGTCGTGATACGCCGAGCCGAGGACGCGATACGTCAGCTTCGCCCGCGCCGTCTTGCCCGGGCCCACCTCGCGGAGCGTGCCGGTTCCCGCCTCGGGCACGATCGCGTCGACCGGGACGGCGAGATTCCCCGTCTGCGTTTCAGTCGTCGCGAGCCTGACGCGATTCTCGGCGAAGCCGCCGCCGTAGGGCTGGGGAAAGAGCGCGCCGTCGCTGAGGCCAGACCAGAGCAAACGCCCGGTCGCATCCGTGAAGCCGGCGATCGGGTTCCAGGCCGCGGTCGGCCGCTCGGGCACGCCGATCGTGAGCCAGCCGTTCCAGGGGAAGTCCTTGAGCTTCACCGTCCGGAGGAAGACCGTGGCATCGAGGCCCGTGAGCGAATCGCCCGCGACGTTCTCGACACCGGCCGAGTAGTCCGCGTTCAGCACCTCGCGCCGCACGGTGTAGCCCGCCACGACGCGCTCGCAACCGCCACGGATGCGGCTGACCAGCGCCCGCTCGAGGTTCAGCCGCTCCACGGTGTCTTCACCGCCGCCTCCCATCAAGCGGTGCGCGAGATCCTGCGAGCTCGGCGTGGGATGGAGGAGCCAGGCGTGAAACCATCCGTCTCTGATCCAGGGCGGCGCGCTGCCGCCATTGAGCGTGGCGGTATGCGCGCGGACGAGAGCGCGAACGCTGACTTCTTCCACCAGCGCATCCCAGACGCCGGTGCTGCTACGACCACCGAGCAGACGCTCGGCGAGCGCGCCCACCGGACGAACGCGTAGTGGCGACATCGCTCGCGCGCCTGGCGTGCGTGGTTGAGCCTTCACGGCGGCATCGATGAGATCGACGTGCGCCAGATGATCCGGATGGTAGGGAGTCACGGGATATGGATGCGGCCGCCAGCCTGCGCCGTTGAGGCCGGCGATGATCGCGCGCGCCGCCGCACAGCGAGCCTCCGCGGTGGCGAGCACCGCCGTCTTCGCGTTCAGCGTCACGACGATGTAGGAACCGAGCGACTCCACGCCGGCCAGCGTAGGTGGCAACGCTCGGCCGGCGAACGGATCGCTGCCGACGAAGGCGTGCACGGTGTTCTTCTCGAGCCGCGCGGCGGCGACGGTCGCCGGCATCGCCTCGACGGTGATCTCTTGCGGGTAGTACGACGGATAGAACGGCATCTCGTGACCCGCCCGCACCGGCCCCACCCCGACGATCGCGGTTACGAGGAGAATGACGACGAACGAGCGCCTCACGAGACCGGCCGCGGATCGTGTCGTGGCTGAGGAGGCGACGGGAAGAGGGGCGGGCGCCCGGACAAGTGCTGTATCGCAGGCCGGGTGCCTGCCCCTCTTCCCGTCAGGCACGTCGTGCCGCTACACGACCCGCGGCCAGGTCTCGTCGATCCACTTGTACGTCGTCGTCGGCTCACCTTTGGGATAGCCGGGCGGCGCCGTGATGCTGCGGATCGGCACCGTGATGACGCGCTTGGGATCGTGCACGGGGAACGGATACTCGGGCGACTGCATGGCGAAGCCCGTGATGGCGTCCTTGTAGCCTTGATGGTTGTCGGGCCGAATGTAGTTGTAGCCCGACGGACCGGCGTACATCAGGCCTTCGAGCATGGCGATGATCGCGTCGTCGTCCGGCCAGCCACCCGTGAGGTGATTGGCCTTCTCGATGGCCAGCTTCAACATGTAGAGCGCGGTGTAGGCGCCCTCCGCCTCGAAGTTCGGGTACTCCTTCCAGCGGTCGTAGAACTTCTTGACGAACTGCGTGTTGAGCGGCCACTTGTTGCCGCCCGGGTACATGAAGTGATAGTTGGCGTGGACGCCGGCGACGACGCCCTCCGGGTGGTCCTTGCCGAGCGCGTGCGGCGCCACGCCGAAGGCCAGCGTCGTCGCCATCTTCATCTTCTTGAACAGGTCATAGCGGAGCGCCTGCTTGTAGAACGCGACGTAATCACCGCCCCACACCGAGCAGAACAGGAGATCCGGCTTCGCCGAGATCGTCTTCGTGATGTGCGCGGTGAACTCCGTCGTGCCCAGCTTGGGCCACGCCTCCGACACCACCTGGATGTTGCCCGCGAGCTTCTTCATCGCGATGTTGAAGTGGTCGAAGGCATTGCGTCCGTAGGAGTAATCGGGATGGATGTGGGCGATCTTGGTGATCTTCGGCCAGGCCTGGGTGGCCGCGATGGCCGCCATCACGCCGTCGGCCGACTGGATGTTCGTCAGCCGGAAGACGTAGTGAGGGTTGGGCACGGCCTTCTCGAACAGGAAATCCGTGCAGCCATCCGTGAAGACCGTCAGGCACTTCAGCTCCTCGGCGACGGGGCCGAGCGCCGGCGTGTTGCCGCTCGAGATGACGCCGGTGAAGCAGTCGATGCTCTCCGACAGCTTCATGCGGCGCAATTCCTTGACGTTGGCGTCGGTGCCCGCGGCCTCGTCCGCCTTCACCGTCTCGATCTTGCGCTTGCCGAGCAGTCCGCCCTGCGCGTTGATCTCGTCGGCGGCGAGGATGTGGCCCTTGTAGGACTGCTCACCGAGCACGGCCGCTGGCCCCGTGAAGAAGGTCATGTGGCCGGTCTTGTACGGCTTGTCGGGAATGGTGCCCTTGGGCTGCATCGGCGCCTGGGCGTGCGCAGGCTCGGGCGCGATCAGGGAGCCGGCCGATGCGCCGACCGCCCCGATCGTCACGCCGAGCCGATTCAGGAAATCGCGACGACTCACCTCTTCAGTCATAGGTCCCCCTTCGGTGGGCGGTTCCGTGCGGTATCGGGTGACGGCGCCAGTGGATACCGTTGGATATCGCGCCGGCCCAGCAAAGTCAAGCCGGGCGGCGCGGACGAGCCTTGCGGCATTGCGGCTTTGCGGCCATGATCGACGCGAGACGATGGCGAGTTCATGGCGAGGGAGCGTCAGGCGCGCGGTCCGGGGCGTGAGCAGCGCCATCGGCGAGCGCCCGGCGATCTTCACGGGCGCGGCCGCTGCCACGCTCGTGCTCAGCGTCGTGCTGCCGCCGCTGGTGCTCTCGGTGGCCCGCACACCCGTCGACTACGTCACGGTCAATCCCTGGCTCCGGCGGCTGCCCGAGTATCTCGCGTCTTCGGTGCCCTGGCGCCAGAAGCTCGAGAAGCTTCCCGACCTGGCCCTCTTCTGGTTCTCGTCGGACAGCCCGATGGGAGGAACCGAGTGGGGCTTCGCCGTCGACGTGCGCGACGTGGCCCGGATGATCGGCACGTCGCTGCTTGTCGGCGCGTACTTCGCGCTGTGGGCGCGAGCCCGCGCCCTCGGAATCTTGGGAACCGGCGCGCGTTTGAGCCGGCGCGGCGGTGCGCTGGGAGCGCTGGTCAGCGTCGTGGGATTATCGACTGGTCCCTGCAGCGTCATGGGGTGCGGGGCGCCCGTCCTCCCCGTGGTCGGTCTGGTCTTCGTCGGCCTGTCCAGCACGACGCTGGCCGCGCTGTCGAGCCTGTCGACCGTCGCGACCGCGCTCGTCGTCGTGGGCCTCGGCGGGGGCGTCGCGTTTCTGGGCTGGCGTACCGGCGGCGCCGGAGCGCTCACTGCATCCCGAACGAATCCTTCAGCGCGCCCAGCCGGCCGATGAGATCGCCCGCGAGGGGCGCGAACAGCATCGCCACACAGATCACGGTGGCGAGCCAGATGCCGATGCGAATCATCGTTTGGCCTTTCACGCAGCAAGTCTAGCAGCGATGAGCCTGGCGGGCCGGGCAGCGCGGATCGGCCTCGGCGTCGCCGGCGCCTTCATCGGCTACGCGTGGCTGCCCCACCTCTTCACGGGCACCGCGACCTGGCGCGGCCCTGTCCGGAATCGCGCCGTCGCCCTCACCTTCGACGATGGCCCGGATCCGCGATGGACGCCGCGCGTCCTCGACGTCCTGGCCGCTCACGGCGCGCGGGCGACGTTCTTCCTCATCGGCCGGCGGGCGGCGGCAGCGCCCGACGTGGTGCGCGCGATCGCCGACGCCGGCCACGAGGTTGCCAATCACACGTGGTCACATCCGAGTCTCTGGCTGTGCAGCCCTCGTCGCACCGAGCATGAGATCGCGCGCGGCCACGTCACCCTCGCTGAGCTGACCGGTGTGGCGCCTCGTCACTTCAGGCCGCCATGGGGCATGGTGAACGCGGCCATGGGACGGGCGCTCACACGCACGGGAGAGCGCTGCGTCTTCTGGTCGCTGCAGCCGGAGGGACTGAGGCCGCGAAGCGCCGAGGCGCAGGCGGAGTACGTCGTGACGCGCGTGAGCCCGGGTGCGATCGTCGATCTCCACGACGCCGAGGGTGTGGCGGGAGCTCCGGCCCGCCTGGTCGCGGCGCTTGGGACAATGCTCAACGGCCTGCGCGACGCGGGCTACCGGTTGACGACCGTGGCCGAGCTGCTCGGCGATGCCCGCGCGGCGCGCGGGCGGGAATGATCAGCTTCGCGAGACGAGGAACACGCCGCCGACGATCAACGCGATGCCGGCCCAGCGCGCGGCGGTGACGGGCTCGCCGAGCAGGACGCCGGCGAGGACGACGACGGTGACGTAATCGATCGCGGTCATCGGCAAGACGAGGCTCACGTCGGCCCGTGACAGCAGCGTCAGGTACATCAGGAAGAACGCCGCCTGCAGGGCGACCCCGATCAGCAGCCACGGGCTCCCGATTGCGCGCCCGATCATGGCGACCACCCGGTCGCCGCCGGCTTCGGTGAGGTCGCCGACCGACCGCATGCCCTTGGCGAGCAGGACGTGCCCGGTCCCCCCGAGGATCGTCGCGACGAGGACGAGCACGAACGTCTTGAGCATCAGCGCTCTCGAGCGATCGCGGCGAGCACGCGCTCCTCGAGCGTCCGCTGAGCGAGCGCATCGGCGCTGGCGCCGCCCGAGTCGCGCTCGCCCCACAAGATTCGCTCGCGCCGGATCATCTCGCGCTGAATTTGGACGCGGGTCTGGCTCACCCCGGCCGTGGTGAGCGTCACCCGCAGCCGCACGCGCTGGGTGATGGCCCACATCGCATCGTCGCTCCCGGGCACGCGCTGGGTCTTGGTGACGAACACCCCCAGTGGCCGCGCCGCATCGTCGATACCCCAGCCTTCGGCCTTCAGCGCTCTCTCGGCGGCGGTCCACACGCGATCGAAGTCGGCGGGATACGTCAGCTCGACGGGATCACCGGCGAGCGCCGGCGTCACGAGAGCGACGGCGAGCGCCAGGCCGGCGAGGCCGCGCCTCACAGGGCCTTACCGATGGCGTCGAGCAGCGACTTCTCGACCACCCGGTCGCTCACCACCACCGGCTCGTCCTTGTCGTGCCAGAAGATGCGCTCGCGGCGGAACACCGTGCGCTCGACCGAGACCATCGTGCGGCCGGAGCCGGCGGCCTTGACCTGGAGCTGCAGACGATGACGAGTGCCCTTCGCGTAGACGCCATAGTCTTTGCTCCCGGCGGCGGCGAGATCACGGGAGTCCGTCGTGATGTAGCCGATCTTCCAGTCCTCACTGTCGATCTCCCAGCCGAGCTGCTTGAGCGCCGCTTCGGTCGCGGTCCACACGCGGTCGACCGGCGCGACGTACGTACGCGTCAGAGGCTCTGCGGCCGCGGCTGGCATTGCCACAATCACAGCCAAAAGCAAGACGACAGCCTTCATGGCGCGACCTCCTTCTTCAATGGGTATCCTTCGAGCCTACCATTCTCGATCCTGAACACCGCTGTTGCCGGAACAAAGGCTTCGGGACGGTGCGTCACGACCACGACGGCGCCCCCGGCCGCCGCGCGCCGGCGCAGGGCTTCGGCGATGACGTGGGCGTTGGCATCGTCGAGGTTGCCGGTCGGCTCGTCGGCCAGCAGCAGCGGAGGGTCGTTGAGCACGGCGCGACAGAAGGCCACCCGCTGCTGCTCACCGCCCGAGAGCTGCGGCGGGTAATGCTCGTGCCGCTCGGCGACGCCGAGCTCTTCCAGCAGCTCCCGCGCGCGCCGCCGGGTTTCCGGGCCGCTTCGGCCCACGTAACGGGCGGCGAGCACGACGTTGTCGAGCGCGGTCAGCGAGGGCAGCAGCAGGAACGACTGGAAGACGAAGCCGACGAAGCGGCCGCGCGCACCGCTCCGCGCCGAGCGCCCCAGCGCGCTCACGTGCTCGTCGGCGAACCAGACGTCGCCCGCGTCGGCGTCCTCGAGCAAGCCGAGCAGGTTCAGCAGCGTGCTCTTGCCGGAGCCGGAGGCGCCCGCGACGACGACGAGCTCCCCGGCCTTGACGTCCACGTCCACGCCGTCCAGCACCGGGATGCGGGGACCGGCGGGAGCCCGATACGTCTTCACGAGGCCGCGGGCGCGCAGCATCACGCGCCCCGGCGAATCGCCTCCGCCGGCGACAGGCGCACGACCCG
The DNA here is from genome assembly GCA_003220615.1 of Candidatus Rokuibacteriota bacterium. Lineage (GTDB taxonomy): Bacteria > Methylomirabilota > Methylomirabilia > Rokubacteriales > CSP1-6 > 40CM-68-15. The sequence continues at coordinate 11,689 of QHTB01000176.1, read as the reverse complement.
GAGCGTGGCGTAGAGCGCCGCGACGGCGCCGAGCAGGCCGGCGAAGATCAACGCTCCCGCGAGGAGACGGGCGGAGAACAGGAAGAGCTGCTGGCCGCGGCTGATCCAGAGATCGATGCCCCGGCCCAGCGCGATGGCGATCACGATGCCGGTGACGCCGCCCGACAGCGTGACGGCGAGCGACTCGGTGAGGACCTCGCGGCCGAGCTGAGCGTCGGTGGCTCCCAGCGCGCGCTTGACTCCGAAGTCCCGGATCCGCTCGAAGACCGCGGCCGCGATCGTGTTCGCCACCGACAGGCCGCCGATGACGAGGCCGAGAGCCGCGATCCCCGTCAGCAGCGCCGAAAAGAACACGGTCGACGCGCGGAGCTGCCGGGACAGCTCGCTGGGGATCTGGACGTTCACGCCGGCCACGCGCTCGGCGATGCGGCGGGCAACGACATCAGGGTCTTCGCCGGTCCGCCAGCCGACGGCCGCTCCCGTGTTGAGATCCTCGGCACGCACCGGCACGGCGCCGGAGGCGAGCACGGTCCTGAGCATCGGGTCCTTTGCCACCCACTGGGTCCGGGCGTCGGCGATGGAGACGATGACGAAGCGATCGGGCGCCGTGAGCGTCCGGTCGAGCACACCCACGATCTCGTACGTCTCGCCCTCGAGCGTGAGTCGCGCGCCGACGTCGAGGCCGCGCGACGACGCGAACGCCGCGCCGACGACGGCGACGTGCCGGTCACCGCCGGACAGGAACCGGCCCGTGCGTACCGGAAGCGTCGGGTAGTGGCGGTTCGGGATCGGCACCGAAAGGTCCAGGCCGAGGACCAGCTCCTGCGTGAGCGTCATGAACTGGGACGTCGTGGGGTTGAGCGGCAACATCACCTGAGGCTGCACGCCGGCGACGCCGGGAACGCCGGCGATGGCGCGGATGGCGGACGCGGGCAGCAGGCCACCGGCCGTGAAACCCGTTCCCATCCCGAGGCCCCGGCCAGCCACCGAGATCTGGCCGAGGACGAAGCGATCACCACCCTCGATGAACCGCACGATGCGCTCGCTCATCCCGCCGAGCGCGGTGAGGCCGGCCACGCCGATGGCGATACCGGCCACGGTGAACCCGTAGCCGCGCAGCAGCCGCGGTCCTAGCACCTCCGCGCCATCTCGGGCTCGCCTCGGCCTGCGGCTCGCACGATTTCGAGCATCTCAGGCGCGCCTCGTCGCCGAGGTGGCGTCTCGGCTCGCACGACCATCTCCGATCATTTCACGCTCGCCTCGTCGCCGCGACGGCGGCTCGGCTCGTACGACCATCTCCGAGCCATGTCACCGCTCGCCTCGTCGCCGCGGCGGCGCTTCGGCTCGCACGACCATCTCCGAGCCATGTCACCGCTCGCCTCATCGCCGAGGCGGCGCTTCGGCTCGCACGACCATCTCCGATCATTTCACGCTCGCCTCGTCGCCGCGACGGCGGCTCGGCTCGTACGACCATCTCCGAGCCATGTCACCGCTCGCCTCATCGCCGAGGCGGCGCTTCGGCTCGCACGACCATCTCCGATCATTTCAGGCTCGCCTCGTCGCCGCGACGGCGGCTCGGCTCGTACTACCACTCCAGCCGTGATTCGACGGGGCGGCCGGCGCGGCGACTGAGCCAGGTACTGATCCGCGCGATCACGAAGAGGACCGCCAGGCTCAGCCGTGTGCGCACACCAAACCGGATGAAGCTGCCGCCCGAGAGCACGTTCAGGACGGCCTCGTACATTCCGAACAACCTCCGAGGGTGCATGAAGAGGTCGAAGAAGACGGGCTCGTAGTACTTGTGGATGAACTTGAAGAGCGGCGCGACGCCGCGCTCGGCCTGGCGCTGATAGGCGTGAAAGCGCCGCGCCTCGAAGCGGCCGTCGGCGAACACACGCAAGATCGCCTGCGCGGCGAGCTGGCCCGTACGCAGCGCGATGTACACACCGCCCGAGAAGATCGGGTCCACGAAGGTGATGGCATCACCGACGGCCACGAAGCGATCGCCGACGACCGGCGTGTTGACGTAGGCGAAGTTCGCCTCCCGATGGATCGCGCCGACGCGCTCGGCCTGCGCGAGACCCGCTGCGATCGGCGCGCAGCGGGCGATCATCGACGCGTAGAGGTCGTCGGCCGCGCCCGTCCACGCCCGGACCGTCCGCGCGTGCATGACGGCGCCCACGCTGGTGAGGTCGTTGGCCAGCGGGATCCACCAGAACCAGCCGTCGCGCACGACGTAGATGCGGATGTTGCCCTCGTCCTTGCCCGAGAGTCGGTCGGCGCCACGGAAGTGGGCGAAGAGCGAGACCTTGCCGAGATTCGGGCGCCGGCGGCGCTCGCCGAGCCGGGTGGCGATGAAGCTGCTGCGCCCGCTGGCGTCGACGAGCATCCTGGCTCGCACCACCGGCGGCATCCCCGCGCCGCTCACCCGCACCGTCACGCCGTCATGATCGAAGTCGGCCGACTCGACGCTGGCGGGCTGGAAGACGGCCGCACCCGAGCGGCGCGCGTGTTCCAGCAGGACGGTGTCGAACTCGGCGCGCGGAACTTCGTACGAGTAGTTGGGCCACGCCTGTCCGGGCAGGAAATAGAAGGTGCGCTCGAGGCCCTGCTCTTCGTCGAAGAACATGGCGCCGTACTTGATCTGGAATCCACGTGCCTCGATCTCGCGGCGCACGCCCATCTGTTCGAGCAGCAGCATGGCGGCTGGCATGAGGGACTCGCCGACGTGAAACCGCGGAAACGCGTCGCGCTCGAAGAGCGCCACCTTCAAACCACCCCGGCAGAGAAACGTGGCCGCCGACGAACCGCCAGGGCCCCCACCCACGACGACCACGTCGTAACGTTCGTCGCTCACCGTGATGGCTCCTCGAGCGCCCTCGACCGGAGCTTCGGTGGAACTGTCACCGGTGCCGCCGAAAGCCGAGCCTGACTGTAGAAGCGCCGGACGAGCGGTGATACGAGATCGGGCGCACGGCGTCCGGCGACCGCCTCGATCATCAGAGCGCCCAGCAACAATGGTGCCGCCGCCATCGCCTGCGCCACCACGACGGCGCGCCGCGCGCGAGGATGGTGCCACCATTCAGCGAGCCGTGACGACGCGCGATGCGCGGCCACCGCGGAGACGGCGGCACCCCAGCCGGCGAACGTGTCGCCGTGGGCGGCGCCCGCCTCGAGCATCGCGGCATGACGCACCCGCAACCGCTCGCCGCTGACGACGGTCGCGATCTCACGGGCCGCCGCCCACGCCTCGATGCGCCAGCGCCGCGCCGTTTCAGCGGCCAGGTACGAGCCGATCGCCACCCCGTCGGCGATCGGACGGAAGCGGCTTCGCCGAACCGCGCGCGGTGCGACGTCGATCGGCACCTCGATCACGGCAGCGCCGGCGGCCGCGGCCGCGACGAGGATCTCGGTCTCGAAGACGAAGCCGCCGCGTCGGGTGACGAGGCCGTCCAGCAGCGCGAGCGGGTAGACGCGAAACCCGGACTGCGTGTCCCGCAGGCGCAGGCCACTCACCCAGTTGATGAAGAACCCGGCGACGCGGATCGCGTTGAGTCGGCCGCGGGAGACGCCGACCACCTCCCGGTCCGCGGCAACCCGGCTGCCGATGACGATCGCGTCCGGGTTCCGTCGAGCCACCGCCAGCAGCGTGACCACGTCGTCGGGGCCATGCTGGCCGTCGCCGTCGAGCGTGATCCCGTGCGTGGCGCCGCGTCGCCGGGCAGCGGCCAGGCCCGTTCGCAGCGCCTGCCCCTTGCCGAGCCGGCGCGGATGCCGGATGACCTCGGCGCCGGCGTCGGCCGCTCGGGCGCCGCTCGCATCGCGCGAGCCGTCGTCGATGACGAGCACGGGTGCGTGCCGCTTCGCGCCCGCGGCGATGCCCGCCACGGTCGCCTCCTCGTCGAACACCGGGATGACGATGAACGGTGTCATCGCCCGATGATCAGCGCGACCTGGCTGCCGCCGCGGCCCACGCCGTGGACGAGGCTCGGCCGACCGCTGGCCCGCGCGGCGCTCGCCGCCGCCACGACACCGAGCGCACCCGCGCCGGCGTGCGCTCCCAGCAACTCGCGAAGCGCCGAGCGTGGATGGTGGCCGGCGCCGAGCGCGGCATCGAGCAACCGGCGCTCCCACTCATCACGATGGCGGTCCCCGTTGGTCGAGGTGTACACGGCCCCGAGGTCGCCCGTCTCCACGCGCGCAGCGGCGAGCGCGCCGGCCACGACCGACGACCGCGTGCTCCGTCCCACACCGTGAGGCCGTACCGCCAGCGCGCCCGACGCCGCGCCCAGGATCTCGCCCAGCACGCAGGCGCCGCGCTCGCGCGCCGACGACGCGCGCTCGAGCACGAGCACGACGGCGCCTTCGCCACGGCGCTCCTCACCGGCGCCCAGGTCGGTCAGCATCGAGCCGAGAAATGGATCGATCTGATCGACGCCACCGGCCAGGACGGCGCGCGCCCGCCCACTCGCGATCGCCGCCGCTCCCCGCGCGATGGCCAGCTCACCGGCGACGGTCGGCGCGTTGAGCGTGAGGGACAGCGCCCTGGCGCCGGTGGCGATGGTTGTCGCCGCCGCCATCGTGTTCATCACCGTGTTCGGGAAGATCAAGGCCGAGAGCCCGGAGGGCCCCGACGTCAGATAGCCGTCGGCGAACTCGACCGTCGAACGCAGGTCGCCGAACTCCGTCCCGAGTACGAGCCCGACCTCGTCGTCCGCCGAGAACCGGGCGTCGTCGAGCGCGAGGCGGCCGGCCGCGACGGCGAACTGACAGACGCGCGAGAGGCGCCGCGCGTCCCCGTCACCGAGCAGCGACGTCAGCTGCGCGTCGGCGATCGCACCGTGCACGGGCGAGGGTTCGGCGAGAAACGCGCTGACCGCCGCGGCGCCGCCGGTGAATCGCGCCGTGACGGCGCCCACCCCGGTGATGACGACGCCCGTCGTCACGGCCGGCGGAAGAGCAGCGTCACGTTTTGACCACCGAAGCCGAACGAGTTGGAGATCGCACACTCGACGGACGCCTCGCGGGCCACGCCGGGCACGCAGTCGAACGCGACCTCGGCGTCCGTCGTCGCGAGATTCGCCGTGGGCGGCACGGTCTCGTGCACGAGCGCCAGAATCGTGGCGATGGCCTCGAGGCTCCCGGCCGCCGCCATCGTGTGGCCGATCATCGACTTGGTCGAGCTGACCAGGACGCCGGCGGCGCCGAACACGGACCGGAGCGCGCGCGCCTCGATCCGGTCGTTCTGGAGCGTGGCCGTCCCGTGGGCGTTGACGTAGCCGACGGCCTTCGGGCGCACGCGCCCGCGGGCCAGCGCCGCCACCATCGCGCGCGCCATTCCTTCGCCATCGGGCTGCGGCGACGTGACGTGAAAGGCATCGGTCGTCATCCCCGACCCGGCGAGCTCGGCGTAGATTCGCGCTCCCCGCGCGCCCGCGTGGACAGCGTCCTCGAGCACGACGAACCCGGCGCCCTCGCCGATGGACATGCCACGACGCGCGGCGTCGAACGGCCGGCACGGCTCGGGATCGAGCAGGCGAAGCGCGTTGAATCCCATGAAGCAGATCCGCGTGAGCGCGTCGGTGCCGCCGGCGACCGCCACCGGCGCCACGCCATCGGCCACGAGGTCGGCGGCGACGGCCAGCGAGACGGCGCCCGAGCTACACGCCGTGACCAGTGTCTCGCGCGGCCCGCCCAGCCCGAGGCGCGAGCCGACGACATCGGCGTGCGAGTACGGCAGGATCGAGCGGAGCTCCGGCGTCGCGCGCAGCGGCGCGCCGCTGCGCTTGGCCCGCCAGTACCAGGCCTCGGCTTCCAGCATCCCGCCGCCGACCGCGCCGACGACGAGCGCGGTGCGCCGGCGCTCGGTCGCGCCGAGCCCGGCGTCGTCGATGGCTTCCCGGGCGGCCGCGAGTGCGAAGCGATCGGCCCGAGAGCGGCGGAGCGACCCGGGCACGGGATCGGGCACCTCGGCGGCGATCCGGCAGCGAAAGCCTTCGGTCTCGATGAGCGTGACCGGACGGATGGCGCACGTCCCGGACCGCACGCCTTCCCAGTACGCTTTCGCGCCGAGCCCGAACGGGCTCACCACGCCGAGGCCCGTGACGACGACGCGCCTCATGTCCGCGTCGCGCGCTCGGCGATGAAGGCGCACAGCGTCCGGAAGGACGCGAAGTGCGGCGCGAGATCCTGGGCGTCGTCCATCACGAGCCCGAAGCGGTCCTCGATGGCGAGCGAGAGCTCGATGAAGTCGAGCGAGTCGAGCCCGACGGACCCGTCCACGCCCTTCGGGAGTGGCGTGTCCAGGGTGACGTCCGACACACGGTGCGGCTCGAAGCGAAGCCGCGTCACGAAGATCGTTCTCAGCTCGTCCAGGACCTCTTTGGGTTCCATGCCCTCCTCAGGCCTCCGCCAGCGCCGCCGTGCGCCCGCGCCACCGTCCGGTCACCGTCCACGGATCATCGCCGGTCGCGCGCGCCAGCGCGAGCGCGAGGAGCGGGCCACAGGCGAGCGTCTCGCCGACCCGGCGATCAACGCGCGCCGTCATGTCCGACACGTGGTCGCCGGCTCGAATCTCGATCGGGCGAGCGCCGAGCACCAGCAGCGCGCAGGCCGCCGCCTCGGTCAGCGGACGCGGGAGGAGGCGCCGAGCGCGCGCGAACAGATCGGCGCACTCGGCGAAGGTCTCGACGGCGAGAACGAGCGCGCGCTCGCACGCGCCCTCGGCGAGCAGCCGTCCCGCCCACGCGAGTGCCTCGAGCGTCACGGTGGCGCCACCGATGAGCGTCACGTAGGTGCCGCGCAGTCCGTACTCGATCGTCACCTCGGCCGGCACCGCGCTCGGCGCCGTGTAGGGAAAATGGAGCGCGCCCGCGCTGCCCGGCTCGCCCGCCGCGATGAAGGCTCGGTTCGACGATCCGTAGGCCGCCGCGGTGACGTACAGCAGCGCCGTGTGCGTCCCCGCGATCGCCTCGCGGCTGATTCCCGCGTCGTCGAGGGTCGCCTGCACCGCCGCCACGCCGAGCAGGCATTCACGCGTGGCGCGCCGGAAGCGCTCGCCGTCGAGCGGCGGCGTGGCCGCGGTCACCACCGCGCGATCGCCGGCGGCGCGCCGCGCATCGTCGGGCCACGCGTCGACGCCGCGGCCCCAGCCCGTGATCACGCCCACGCCGGCCAGGCTCACGCCGGTCACGCCACCACCCCTTCGAGGACGAGCGCGGCGTTGCAGCCGCCGAAGCCGAGCGACGTGCTGAGGCTCACGCGCGGACGCGCGGAGCGCGGACGCAGCGGCACGTAGTCGAGATCGCACTCGGCGTCGCCGCTCTCGAAGCCGAGCGTGTGGGGGATCGCCCCGTGGCGCGCGGCGAGCAGGCACATGATCGCTTCCAGCGTCGCGGCCGCGCCCATGGTGTGGCCCATGCCGGCCTTGATCGAGTTCACCGGAACGCCGGCGGCCCGCCGGCCGAGGACGCGCTTGAGCACCGCGGTCTCGATGCGATCGTTGAGGGGGGTTCCCGTACCGTGCGCGCTCACGAACTCCACCGCGTCGGCGTCGAGGCCGGCCTGCGCGAGCGCGAGCTCGATCGCGTGCTGGAGCCCGCGGCCGCTCGGATCGGGCGCCGCCACGTGGGTGGCGTCGCTCGTGGAGGCGTGGCCGAGCAGTCGTCCGAGCCGCGGTCCCGCCACGTCGGCGTCGCGAGCCATGAGCACGAGCGCCGCCCCCTCGCCGAGCAACAGGCCGCTCCGGCGACGGTCGAACGGACGGATCCGCTCGCGCGTGAGCGAGCGCAACGCATCGAACCCTCGCATGACGAAGCGGCAGAGGCCGTCGTAGCCGCCGGCCACGATGAGATCGGCGCGATCGGCGCGCAAGAGGTCGGCGGCGAGACCGAGCGCGCTCGCTCCCGATGCGCACGCCGTGGACACGGTGAGCACGGGGCCGCGAGCGCCGAGACGGCCGGCCAGCGTGTGCGCGGGACTGTCGTAGAGCCCGGCCGCCGCCGCGCGCAGTGACCGCTCACCACCGACCGCGTCCTCGAGCGCCTCGACGCCCCCCAGCGCCGTGCCCACCACGACGCCGATCCGCGCGCGGTCGGCGGCCAGCGGCGCACGGGCGCGAAGATCATCGGCGGCCGCGCACAGCAAGCGCGACGCGCGGCACCCGCGGGCGCTCTCGCCGCCCGACGGCAGCTTCTTGATCTCGCCGCCTCGCTGGACGCGAAGATCACCGACCGGGAACCGCTCGATCGTCGAGATCCCGCTCGCGCCCGTGAGCAACCCGGTCCAGAAGGCATCGAGGTCGCCCCCGATCGGCGTGACCACGCCGGCGGCGAGGATGGCGACCGGCTCAGGACGCACCGGGAACACTCCAGGCATCGAAGAAGTTGAACCACTGCTCGGGATGTGCGCGGACCGCCGCCTCCAGCGCCGTGACCCAGGCGCCGAGCGCCTCGACCTCGGCGCCCTCTTTCACCGTGATGGGCTCTCCGACGACGATCGTGTACCGACGATCCGGCTCGAAGACGCAGAAGCTCGGCACGACCGGCACGCCGGCCGCGCGCGCGAGCACGAATGGTCCCAGCGGGAACGGCGCCGGCGCTCCGAAGAACGGCATCGCCACGTCCCCACGATTGCCCAGGCCGCGATCGCCCTGCATGGCGACCATCTCCCCCCGGCGGAGCGCGCCCATCAGTGGAAGCACGGACCGTGGCTCACGGCGCGTGACGAAGTTCACGGCGCCGGGCGCTCCCCGCAGGAATCGCTCCACCGCGGCGTCGGCCTCGGGCGCGACGACGACGTGGGTCGGGCGCGGCGCGCGGTGCGCGAGCAGTCGGCCCGCGAATTCCCAGTTGCCGAGATGGGCCGTGAGCACGACGAGGCCGCGGCGGGCCGCGCCCGCTTCGTCGAGGTACTCGCTGCCGCGGATCGCGGCCAGCAATCGCTCGGGAAGCTGGCGCTGCCGATTGGCGACGACCAGATCGGCGAAGCAGATGGCGAAGTGGCGGAACACGTCACGGGCCAGCACGGCGCGCGCCGGCGGGGTGAGGTCGGGTCGCACGCGGGCCAGATTCGCCTCGACCCGCGTCCGCTCCCGCGGCAAGGCGAGCGCCGCGAGGCTGCCCAGCTCAGCGGCCAGCCTCAACCGCGCCCACCGGGGCAAGGTCGACGCAACCGCGGCGGCCGCGCGGTAGACCGCGACGCGATTGAACCGATGCGAATACCAGCGCGGCAGGCTGGACGATGTCACCACCGAGGCGGGTGACGCAGCGGTCGTCATCAAAGCAGCCACGAGTAGTACATGCGGAAGACGCGGATGGCTCCCGGCCGCGTGTCATACACCCGCGTGGCCACGAATTGGCGCGCCGGGCGCTCGAAGGTGATCAACCCGGGCTTCGTCGGGTCGTTCGGGTCCCAGACGGTGAGCTCGAGCGCGGTGTCCGTCCAGCGGTACGCGAACGCTACCACCGTGTGGTTGAGCTCCGGCGTCGGCCAGTTGGTCACGAGGAGCTGTACGAGCCGTCCCTGATCGAGGTCCGCCACGATCTCGCTGGCCACGGTTTCCTGGTGGCCGGATGTGACCGGCAGCGTGACGCGCCAGTTCGTCGGGTGGACGAGCGTCCAGAAGCGACCGCCGAGGCCGCGCTTCACCGCTTCTTCCTGGGCCGCGGAGAATCCGCGCAGGCTCGCGTAGCCCGGAATCACGACGCGATCATCGGGAGGCCGCGCACCATGCCAGGGCGCCTCGGAGACCACGAGACGAATACGCTCGACGTACTCCGCCGGGTCGAGCTTCGGCTGGGAAGGATCGAACCGCGCGAAGAGGAAGAACTGGCGCATCGCCCTCGCCAGCACGAAGCAGTAGTTCGCGTAGAGATCAGGGGTGTCGGGATGGCGGGCCCGGATCTCGTTCCTGAACGCGAACGTGTCGCGGCCGAAGTCGAAGCCGGGCGCGGCGAGCGATGCCGGTGCCGACGACGCCGTGGGCGGCACGGGCGGCAGAGCGCCGGCGCACGCAGTCGTGAACACCAGAAGTCCGAGCAGCGAGCCGCGGACGAGAATCCCCAAGCGTTCTAACCCTAAAGGCGCGGTCCGGACATCGTCAAGTTCCGCTCTCGTATGGTATCCTCGCGCGGCGTGCTGTACCGCATTCTGTACGACGCGGTCCTCAGCCGTCTGCCCGAGCCGACGGCGATCGCGCTGGGCCAGACCGCGTTGCGACTCCTCCCCTTCGATCGCCTGCCCGCGTTCCGTCTCGACGACTCCCGTCTGGCCGTGACGCTGGGCGGCGCCCGCCTTCCCAACCCGGTGATCCTCGCCGCCATGTACTACGATTCGCGCATCCTCGAGCGCGCCATGGGGCTGGGCTTCGGCGCGGTGACGACCAAGACGATCACGCGGGACGCTCGTCCGGGGCATCCGCGGCCGAACCTCGTGCGTGTGCGGACGGCCGCCGGGCCCGGCCTCGTCAACTGCAACGGCTTCCAGAATCCCGGCCTGGTCGCCTTCACGCCGACACTCCGGGGCTTGTCCCGTCGCGTCCCCGTCATCGCCAGCGTCGCCGGCGAATCCGAGGACGACTACGTGGACCTCGCGCGCGCGCTGGGCGCGTCCGCCGATCTGGTCGAGCTCAACATCTCGTCACCCAACACGCGCCTGGTCTACGCGTGGAGCACGCGGCCGAAGGACCTGCGACGGATGCTCGAGCGCGTGCGCGCGGCGGTCACGGTGCCCGTGATCGTCAAGGTGTCGCCCGATTTCGCCGACGTCAACGAGCGCGAGATCATCCCCGCGGCGATCGAGGCCGGCGTCCGCGTCGTGAACTACGGCAACACGCGGCGCGTGGACGAGCCGCGGCTCAGTCAGCGCTCGGGAGGACTGTCGGGCCCCGAGATCTTCTCGGCGACGCTCGCCAACGTGCAGCGCACGCGCAAGCGATTCGGCCACGCCCTCGATCTCGTCGCCACCGGCGGCGTCGATGCGCCCGACAAGGCGCTCGCGCTGTTCGATGCGGGCGCGACGGCGGTCTCGTACTTCACCGGATTCATCACGCAGGGGCCGATGCTGGCGCGCCGGATCCTCGCCGCGCTCGCCGCCCGCGGCGGACGCTAGCAAGGATTGTTCACACGCTATCCACATGTCCACACTTATCCCCAGGCGACGAAATCGCACGGTGGGCCGCGCTCTCGCGGGGAGCCTCCGAAAAAACGACGATCTGTTCATCCACCGGTGTCGGGCACGTGAAGTTTTACGCGTTTCACGTGCTCGTGCGCAAGCACTGACGCGCGACGCGCGCTAGCGACGCGCCCAAACGAGGTCTTGACACTACGAATGCTGCGCTCGTAAGTTTGGCGTCGCTCTCGTAACCTTTTTGCAATCGCCGCCGCAGCGCCGACCAGGATCGAAGGCGATGCGGTCAAACGACGGAATCGCGACCGCGACATGCACTACGGGCTCTGAGAGGAACGGCGCACGATGGACGCTAGTCGGAAGCCACTCGCCAAGATCGAAGGTCGGCGGCGGATGCGTCTGAGCGGGGTGACGGTCGCGTGGCGCGGGACCCCGAACCTGGACGACTGGGTTGCCTACATCATCAACGGCACCCGATCGAAGAAGCTGATCCTGGCCGACCACGCGTCGGAACGGAAGGTCAAGGGACTCCTGACGCGACTGCAGACCATGTCCCGGAAGG